>REDH01000050.1 GCA_007693585.1 Deltaproteobacteria bacterium | reverse complement strand
GGGTCGAACGGACCATCAGGGTCGAACGGACCATCGGGTCGAACGGACCATCAGGGTCGAACGGACCATCAGGGTCGAACGGACAAAATCTGGGGGGAGGTCACCATGCGCGTTTCGCACTCAATCATGCTGGTCACGTTGCTGGTGACCACGCTCCTCACGGGGTGCAGCAAGGACTGGAGCGGTCGGGATCTGTCCGGCAAGGACTACTCCGGTCGCGATCTCACGGGCCACATCCTTGTGGGGACGACCCTCGCAGGCGCCAACCTCTCCGGGGCCAACCTCGACTTCAGCCTGCTGGAGGAGGCCAACCTGTCGGGGGCCAACCTCCGGGGAGCCAGCCTCCTGCGCACCAGCACCAGCGGGATGAACCTCGCCGGGGCCGACCTCGCGGGCGCAAACCTCGAGGAGACCGATCTGCGCGGCATCCTCGCCCGGGACGCGAGCTTCGAGGGTGCGAACCTTCGAGGCGCGGACCTCTCCGGGGTCGACCTCTCCGGGGTCAACCTGCGCAACGCCGATCTGGCGGGGGCCAACCTGCGGAGCAGCATGCTCACCGGGGCCGACCTCGCGGGCGCGAACCTCACCGGCGCACGGCTGGGGCAGGCCAACCTCGACGAAGCCATCCTCACCGGCGCAACCCTGGACGACACCGTGTTCGCCGGAGCCATCCTCACCCGGGTCGACCTGAGCGAGATGGACCTCTCCGGGGTCGACCTCTCCGGGGCGGATCTCACCAGCGCCGATCTCTCCGCCGCCACCCTCGACAGCGCCGACCTGACGGGTGCCACCCTGTCCCGCGCCAATCTCGCCGGCGCCTCCCTCGTCGGCACGCGGCTGCGAAACACCGACCTCTCCGGACAGCGCCTCCGGTCCCTCCCGATGGCACGCGCCGACTTCCGGGGCGCCACCCTCACCCGAACCCAATTCAACGACGCCGATCTCTCCGGTGCGATCTTCCGGCAGGCCACCCTCGAACGAACCACCTTCAATGGGGCCAACCTCACCGGGGCCTCCCTGCACCGGGCCACCGTCGACCGGGCGCAGTTCGCCGACGCCACGCTCAACGAGATCGACTTCTCCGGCGCCACCCTCTCGCTGCTCGACCTCCGGAACCTCGACATGGCGCGCGCCAACTTCTCCGATGCCACCCTCACCGGCGTCTCCCTCGCCGGGGCCATGCTCGAACACGCCCAGTTCCGCTCCGTCGCCATGCCCAACGCCTTCCTCGCCGGAACCCGCCTCCACCAGGCCGACTTCGCCAACGCCAACCTCGCCGGAGCGACCCTCAGCGAGGCCGACCTCTCCTCCGCCATCTTCCGCTCGGCAAATCTCGAGGGAGCCAGCTTCCGGGAGGCCCAGGTCGCCGGCGCGGACTTCCACAGCGCGAACCTCACACGCGCCAATCTCAGCGACGCCGACTTCTCCTCCACCAACGTCCACTTCGCCACCCTCGTCGCCCTCGAGTTCACCGACGAAACCCGGTGGCCCGACGCGTTCGACCGGCGCGCCTATGAGCACGCCGAGCTGCGGCGCGAAGTGCGCGAGGCCAACGACGCCATCGAACGGGAAGTGCGCGCCATCCTCGAACCGATCGTCGACATCATCGAGGACGAACAGGACCGAACCCGCGAGTACGAGTCCTGCGTCCGGTCTCGTGTCCTCGAGGGGCTCAGCACCGAACGCGCCCACGTGGTCTGCCTCCGCCGCTGAAGGGGTTCCCCACAGCCCCGCCGCGGTGCGGACAGCATCACCCTTCCGGCCTACGGTGACGCCCCAGGGACCGTGCGCGCGAGCCGGAACCCGACCGTGCCGCTCCGAAGCCGCGGAGAGGCACCCGAGCGCGCGGAGGTGTCGAGCGCGCTCAGCGGGATGGACCAGGCCTGGCCCCGCAAGGTCCGCTGGCGCGCCAGGTCGTCCGCAGGCATCGGCGGCATTTCCTCGGTCCGCGGGGCGAAGGCATACGGGTCCCACACCCACTCCTGGACCAGCGACACCATGTCGTGAAACCCGCCGTCGTTGGCGGGCCATCCAGCCACTTCGGGCATGCGGTTGCCGCTGTTGCCCCGATGCCACGCCGGTGGGCGCTCCCCGATGAGGTCGGCGAGGAAAGAGTCCACCCGCGCCGCCACCGCCCACTCCGGCTCGGTGGGCAAACGGTAGCCCTCGCAGGAGGAGGGGTGCGTCGCTCCGCCGACCAGACGAACCCGCTCGCACGCATGATCGCGGGAACCCGGGTGACCCGTACAACCGTCGAGCGCGTAGCAGGGAGCGAGGCCCTCGCGCTCGGAGCGTGCGTTCGCGAAGGCCAGCGCGTCCACGAAGCTCACCCGCACGACGGGGCACCGCGGCCCGCACTCGGCGAGGCCCTCCACGGGCGCGCCCACCCCCTCCACCCACTCGGACTCCGTGACCGGATGGTCCTGAATCCACACCGCCACCGGAATCACGATCTCTCGTACACCGTCCTGCACACGCTCGGTGCCCGCCGTCATGATGCGATGGCGGCCTGCGACCACCGGGGCGAAGCCGTCGGGTTGCGGCGGCAGCTCATGAATCGTCCGCGAGTCGACGACGGCACCCGTACCATCACCGGACGGCGTGAGGGGGAGCAGCCACACGGCGAGTGCGACGGCCGTCCCGGCGAGCAGCGCTGCCAGTGTCCCTGCTGCGAGCACCCCGGAGCGACGAAGACCGGCCGCCGCGCTGGCAGCCGCGGAGGCAGCCTCCGCGGCACCGGCTGGCGGCAATGCCGCCGCGGGCCGCGGACGATGCGCCGCTTGCGTGGACGCATGCGGCGACCCCGGGGTTGGTGGCGTTGCCGCCTCCTGCGTGTCGTCGCACACCCGGGAAGCCGACTCGATCGGCGCGCTGGCCCTGGAGGCACTCGGCGCCGATGGCGACGCATCCTTCTCCGAACGAGGAGCGGGCAACGGGCGAAGTGCCGCGTACGCCATGCGCAGCCAGTCCGCCGCCTCGTCGTGCGGCGGCGCTGCAGGCACGGGCCGGACGGCGGTCGGCTCGGACTCGAGCGCCTCGTGTGGGTCGTGGTCCCGCATGGTCAGAAGATCCGCTGGATGGCCGGGATACGTTCCCGAAGGTTGCGTTCGCCGCGGTAGGAGCGCTCCGCCGGGGGCATCGCCTGCACGAGCTGCCTCACCCGGCAGGCGCGCAACCGGGCCTCGGGGTGGCTGTCGTGAATCGACACCGCGCGAGTCCGGTCGCGGCTGGCCCTGCGCTCGCGTCTTTGCTGGCGCGCTTCCTCCTCGGCGAGGGCCACGAAGAGATCCTCCCACTGGAAGGGGCTGTAGCCGATCCGGATCAGGCGGGTGTACGCATAGCGGTCCGCCTCGTCCTCGAGCTGCTGGGAGTAGATCGACGAGAGCAGGCGGGCCACGGCCACGGACTCGGCGCGGAGCTGATCGCCGGGGTCAAGGTCGAACTGCTCGATGGCGTCGAGGAAGAAGGCGCCGTGCCGGAGATCGATGTGCCCCATCTCGTGGGCGAGGACCCCGACGAGCTGCGCCTCGTTGCGCACGAGGCCCGACTCGAGGAGTCCGGTGGTCACGTAGATGTAGCCCCCGACGGTGGCGAACGCGTTGGGGATGGGGATGTCCAGCACATGGACCTGAAAGTGTGCCGGTTCGTGGTCCCGGTGCTCGGCGAGGAATTGAATGAGGGTGTTGAGGTAGCGACGGAGCGGAGATTCCGGCCGCCACACATCGCGAAACGGCGCCTCCGGTCCGGACACGAGGCGGCGGTGGAGGACCTCGCCTTCGCGCAGCTCGACCTCCCACGGGATGGGCTGGAGCTCGCGCCGCACGGTGTCGTGGATCTGATAGAGGAGCCCCTGGGCCACCTGGGCATCCGACGGGGTCAGCACCTCGCGGCAGTACGGGTCGTCGGGGTCGTTGGCGCTCAGCGAGAGAAGATCGACATCGGCGGCCTCCTCGAGTCGAAGGATGGGGTTGACGGCCCACGTCTCGGCTGCTCGCGGTCCCTCGAGCGCCATCATGGTGTGCACGGCGGCTGCGACCAGCACCGCCACCGTCGCAGCGAGCGACCAGGCGAGGCGACGAGCGGGAAGGGACAGGGCCGGCATCATGGGTGCTCCGGGTCGGCGCGGCGCCCCAGCGCGGCGAGCGCACGGGAGCGCACCCGGGTCCACCAGCGATCGCGACCGGCGACCGCGAGGAACGTTCCCAGAAGAAGGACCAGGGTACCTGCGGCCAGCAGCCCCCAGATGCGGAGCACGCTGGACCGCGGATGCTGCGGGCTCGCCCCGACTTCCGGGGCATCCCCCCCTTCTCCGAGGGCGGCGGAGATGCGCTGGCGCATGGGATCGGCCGAATCCGCGCCGAAGGCGGACTCGAGGGTCGTGACCGGTTCGCCGTCCCGAAGCCGGTCGCACAGGTTCAGGCACGACAGGGCGAGGAGGGGATTGTCCATGAGCGCGGATCCCGTCGGCAGCGCGCACTGGGTGACCCCGGCCTGCCGAAAGACGCAGGGCGGATCGCCATAGCTCACGACGCAGGCGTTGGGGGCTGCATCGTAGAGTCCGCAGGCAGAGGCGAACCACGCGAGGTCCTCGTGTCCGCGCTCGATGCGCAGGAGTGCTTCGTAGCCCCAGCGGGCCACGGTGAGGTCGCCGGCGACCTGCACCACGCGAGGCTGGGTCCAGCCGGGGAAGAGGAAGCCGCCGAGCGCGATCTGCGGGATGAGCACGAGGGGAACGAGGCTCAGGGCCGTGGCAGGCCGGCGGACAAGCGAGGAGATGAACAGGCCCATGGCGGCTCCGGCGACACTGCACAGCAGGAGCGTGAGCCACTGTCCTGTCCAGGGTCCTTCGAGCCCGAGCCCGAACCGCACGCCGCCGAGCAGCACGAGACACTGCAGCGCGCACAGCCCGGTGATGAGCAGGACGCGCGAGCCCAGATAGGGTCCCGCGCCCAGACCGGCCAGCCGCTCGTGCTGCCACCAGGGTCGCTCCGCCACGAGCTCCCGGGCCGAGAGGGAGCACCCGAACCAGATGCTGACAACGGCCATCAGGAAGAGCAGGCCGTTGGCCTGCCCCGTTCGCACCACGACGTCGTCGACCGGACCGAGAAACCGCCGGAACAGGAGAACGAGAATGATCGCGACGGCGGGGGCCTGCAGGAGCACGGTGAGCACGGTCGCGCGATCCCGCACCAGCTCGAGCCCGCGGCGAGCCATGAGGGTCGCGGTCCGCTCGATCGCGCTCCGGAAGGGCGCGGTAGAGGGCGCAGACCCTGCGACATCAGGCGCGTCCTGATGGGCTGGCATGGGCACCTCGCCTTGCCGAGCCCGGCGCCAGGCCTCGAACCGCGTGGCGAGGCGGTGTGCTTCCCGTTCCAGCGCATCCTCGGGAGCGGCCTGCCGCAAGGCGCTGCGGCGCACCTCGGCGAGCGCCTCGATCATGGCATCCGGGTGGAGACTGCCGGTGTCCCCGGCGGTCGCGTCGGTCACCACGCGCACCGCATCCGGCCACGCGCGGCCTGCGTGCACCAGACGACCCTCGAAGAGCAGGACGATGTCGTCGAGCTGCCGGTAGAGGTCGCGGGAGGGCTGGTGAAGGGAGACCAGGATGGTGGTGCCCGTGCCCGCGATATCGCGGAGGAGGCGGAAGATCTCCATGGCATCAGCCGAGGACAGGCCGCTCGTGGGCTCGTCGAGGAGCAGGACCCGCGGCCGCGTGAGCAGCTCGCCCGCGAGCTGGACGCGCCGACGCTGGCCGCCGGAAAGTCCTCCCCCGTGAGGGTCACCGATCCGCTGCTCGGCCATGGTCTCGAGCTCGAGGCGGTCGAGGCACTCGGCCACGCGCTCGGCGACCAGCGTGTCTTTCGTGCCGGGCGGCAACCGGAGCCGAGCGGTGGACAGCAGGTGCTCGCGGACCGTGAGCAGCTCGGGCAGGTCATCGGCCTGGGGCACGACCCCCCGGACAACCGGCATTCCATGCGGGCACGCGTGCCGGACCTCGCCGGAAGTGGGGGGCACGGTGCCCGAGAGCATGCGGAGCAGGGCGGTCTTTCCCGACCCCGACAGTCCCATCAGCCCGGTCAGGGTGCCAGGCCGGATGACCAGGTCGAGTTGGTGAAGGAGCGTGCGCCGCTTCCGCCAGCCGGTGCGCACCTCCAGCCCCGCGCCGATGCAGCGGATCGTGACACCAGCGGTCGCCGGATCGGCGGCTCCGGGTGTCGCGGAACTCGCGGGCACCGGCTCCGGGCCCGCCTCCTCGGCGAGGCGCACCACCATGCGTTCGAGGATGTCCTCACCGGCGGCCACTCGGCCCTCGGGGTAGCACTCCACGGGACCGGACCTGCGGTGTCTCGCATCTTCCACCGCACGGACCAGGGAGGCGTTGACGAGGACCGCGGTGTCGGCACCGAGCTGGAGGAGGATTCCGCTGCGGAGCTCCGCCGGGCGGTCGGCCGGCACGATCAGCCTGCGGCCCTCGACGAGCAGCGCAGTGCCGTTGGTGCTCTCGAGGTCCCGGACCTTCCAGGTTCCGTCTTCGGGATCGACGAAGACCTCACAGTGGCACTGCGACACGCCGGGCCGGGGGACGATCACGTCGCACAGCTCGCGGGAGCGGCCTAGCCAGAGGCTGAATGATGCGGGCTGTGACACGCGTCCCCCGGAAGCGGTGCCGCCTGGCGGCGCGCGGAGACGCTCGCGGCGGGCCATGCGCACTGGTGCGGCCTCGTGAAGCGTACGCTACCGCCGGGCCAGCCGAGCCGTCAACGTCTACGCTCCCCGGAAGCCGTGCCGCCCGGTGTTGCGCACAGACGCTCGCGTCGGGCATGCGGCCGCTGTTGGCCTCGGCACGCCGACGCCAGGGCGCGGGGGCGGAGGACGTCAACGTCCACGACGCGGCCGGTCCGACAGGAGGGAAGGCGGCAGCGGAGGACGGATGCGCGCCCTGCGCGCGGGGCTGACCGGCACGGGCTACTCCGCGGGGGCGATCCCGGCGAGCTCCATGAGGCTGGGCGTCGTGTCGGGCACCATGCGTGCCCGACGCTGTGCGGGGCTTCCGGGCACGAGGGCACGCATGGTCTCCTGGCAACGCAGGATCTCGAGATCGGCGTCGGCGCGCGGGTCCTCCGCTGGTCCGTCGAGGGGCCATGTGAGCGTGCCGTCCTCGGCGAGGTGAAGGAAGTCCAGCCGGAGGATCTCGCGGACCGGCTCGTCGGATCCGACGAGGGCCCGGGCGATCTCGACGGGCTTGAGCGTCGCACGCTCGCCCATGCGCAGGCGGATGCGCAGCGCGGGTCGCCCGATCTGGGCATCGCGCGGATCGACGAAGTCCTCGATGTGCCCGACGGCGGCGTCGACGATCACCTCACGCAGGTCGACGACGCGGGTCTTCTTCTTGCGGAGGACCTCGACGGGGCGGGTGTCGCTGGCGAGGAGGTCGTCGACGCGGCGCTGGAGCTCGGCGATGCAGGAGTCCTCGTCGAGGCCGAGGACGCGGGAGGTGCCCGCGGAGTCCAGGGCGATGACGAGGTCGAGGGCGTTGTGGCGGGAGGCGAGGGTTTCCTTGCAGCCGTCGTCGCCCAGGCGGCGGACGCCGACGATGTGGAGGCCTTCGGGGGTGACGGCATTGACGCGGTCGAGGACGTCGCGGGGGTCGAGGGTCTCGGTGAGGGAGACGTCGAGGTACTCGCTGTAGGAGGCCATGCCGAGGCCGAGGGCGGGGGTGAAGGAGAGCACCGGGGCGGGGGAGAAGCCCTGGGAGTACCACAGGGGGAGTCCGGCGCGTCGGAAGAGGCGCGGGAGCTCGCGGACCATGTCGAGGTGTCCCTGCAGGCGGGTGGGTCCGAGGCGGGTGTAGCGCAGGCGGTAGCGGACGGCGGCGCCCTGCTGGAAGTCGTGGGGGGAGAGGCCCTGGCGGACGCGGTCGCGGGCGTTCTCGCGGGCGTTGGCCTCGGTGCGGGGTTCGGGGCGGGTGAGGGCGCCGAGCCGGGTGAGGAAGTCGATGCGTTCTTCCTTCATCTGGCTGAGGTCGCAGGCGACGCCGCAGTCGTAGCAGATGAGGCGCTTCTTCTCGGCGAGGGCGTCCTCGAGGTTGGTGTGGTGGACCTTGGCGCGGAAGGGCTTTCCGCAGGGGGGGGAGAGGCGTCCGGCGACGGCCTTGCGGTACTCCTTGAGGAGGAAGCCGTCCTCGAGGCCGACGTCGATGTGGTCCCAGGGGAGCCGGGCGGTGACGGGGATGGTGGAGAGCATGAGGAAGCGGGAGAGGCCGAGTCCCTCCTCCCATTCTTCGATGGCCTCCATCCAGGCGTCCCAGCGCAGGCGCTCGTCCCAGCCATCGAAGCGGGCGCCCTTGCGCCAGGCGAGTTCGAGGAGGTGTCCGACGCGGATGTCGCCGCGGGTGATGATGCCCTCGAGGTGGGAGACGCGCATCTCGTGCTTGCGGAGCTGCAGTCCCCAGCGTCGGCAGAGCTGGAAGACGATCTCCTGCTTGCGCCGGATTTCCTCCATGGAGTCCATGGCGGCCCACTGGAAGGGGGTGTGGGGCTTGGGGACGTGGGAGGAGATGGAGACGGTGACCTTGGGGGCGCGGTGGTAGCTCTTGCCGACCTCGAGGGCCTGCAGGCCCATCTTCGCGATGCCCTCGACATCCTCGTCGGTCTCGGTGGGCAGTCCGATCATGAAGTAGAGCTTCATGCGGTTCCAGCCCTTGGAGAAGACGCGGTGGCAGGTGGTGAGGATGTCGTCCTCGGTGATGTTCTTGTTGATGACATCGCGCATGCGCTGGGTGCCGGCCTCCGGGGCGAAGGTCAGTCCGGTGGCCTTGACGGTGGCGATCTCGTCGAGGAGGTCGTCGTCGAGGCCGTAGGCGCGCAGGCTGGAGATGCCGAGGGAGACCTTCTTCGGGCGCAGGCGCTCCATGAGCTTCTTGATGAGCGGCGAGACGCAGGAGTAGTCGGCGGTGGAGAGGCTCGTGA
This sequence comes from Deltaproteobacteria bacterium, assembly GCA_007693585.1. Lineage (GTDB taxonomy): Bacteria > Myxococcota_A > Bradymonadia > REDH01 > REDH01 > REDH01. Next base: position 107,962 of record REDH01000050.1, on the reverse strand, counting down.
TGGAGGCCTCGTCGTAGCCGCCCTTCTCGATGGCGCCCATGACGGTCTCGATGATCTCCTCGGGGTCGCGCTCGCGGACGGGGCGGTAGATCATCCCGGCCTGGCAGAAGCGGCAGCCTTCGGTACAGCCGCGGGCGATCTCGACGCTCATGCGGTCGAAGATGGCCTCGGCGACGGCGACGGGAGAGTCGTCGGGGAAGCGGTAGCGGCTGATGTCATCGAGGAAGGCGCGCTGGACGCGCTCGGGGACGCCGTCGAACTTCGGGCGGGTGACGACCCAGAAGCCGCTGTCGGCGTCGACCTCTCGCTCGTAGCAGTCGGGGGCGTAGACCCCGCCGCGGCGGGCGATCTCGGCGATCATCTCGAGGCGGGAGCGGCCGCCCTCGGCGCGCAGCTCGGCCCAGTGGCGCAGGAGTTCGGGGAGGCGCTCCTCGGCGTCCCCGACGAGGAAGAGGTCGATGAAGGGAGCGAGGGGTTCGGGGTGGGTGGAGCAGGGTCCGCCGGCGATGACGAGGGGATGTTCGAGGGTGCGGTCGGCGTTGTGGAGGGGAACGCGGCCGAGGTCGAGCATCGTGAGGATGTTCGTGTAGGTCATCTCGTACTGGAGCGAGAAGCCCACAACATCGAAGTCGACGAGGGGTCGGTGGCTCTCGAGGGAGAGCAGGGGCAGGTCGCGCTGTCGGAGCTGCTCCTCCATGTCGGTCCAGGGCGCAAAGGCGCGCTCCATGAGGAGGTCGTCGCTCTTGTTGACGACCGAGTAGAGGATCTTGGTCCCCATGTGGCTCATGCCGATGTCGTAGATGTCCGGAAAGCAGAGCGCGAAGCGGCAGCGGACGGCGGACCAGTCCTTGACGACGGCGTTGAACTCTCCGCCGAGGTATCGGGCGGGCTTCTCGACGAGATGGACGAAGTCGGCGTAGGGGTGGGGGGCATTCATGGGGTTTCCCGTGGAGGGATGGCGAAGGGGTCCCCGGGGGGCAACGGTCTGGCGGCCGTCGCTCTTCCCGCGAGGCGGGTCGGGACGGCGGCGCGGCAGGGGCCGGGTGCGCACAGGGGGGGGACGGCGCACTCAACCATTCAGGGTATCACGCGACCGGGCGCGATGCGAGGAGAAGCGGGCACATCGGCAGGGTGATCGCAAGAACTCGAGTGGTTCTGACCGTTGACCGACGGATCGGTCCGTGATCGACGCTTCCTGCCGGCGCATGTTGCTTCGGCAAGGAGGAACAGAAATGTCGGATGAACCGCGGACGGATGCGAGGGTCGCAGCCTGAAGCTCTTCTTGCGATGCCCCTGGGCACTTCGGGGTTCCGCGGTCGCGGCTGCGGCCTGCTCGGCGGGCGTCTTTGTTTCAGTCCGCCTCGATGAACGCGGCGTGCAGCAGTCGCTGGGCGCGCTCCACATGGTGCACCGGCAACACCGCCGTGATCGCCTCCCGCGCCGTGAAGGTCATCGTCAGCGGCAGGGCCTCCGCCTCGAGCGTGCGGTGGAGCCGAAGCATGGCTCCGGGGTGCTCGCCGATGCCCAGGCCGATCACCGAAGCGGAGCCGAGATCCCGCTGGATGGTGAGGGTGTCGGGATAACGCTGCTGCAGGGCCCGCAGGCGCGAGGGCGCGTCGGGCACGTTCTCCGTCGTGGCGAGGATGTCGAGGCGCGAGAGCCCCGGCACGCTGTTGGCCAGAAGAAGGTCGAACCCGTCCAGCTCGTCGAGCATGTCGGGGCCGCGGTTTTCGCCGCTGGAGGGCACTTCGTAGCTCAGGAGCACGAGGTCTCGGCGTCCGGCGACCCCGCGGGCGCCGAAGTTGCGGAGCTGGCGCACACGTGCGTCGGCGTCCGGGTCGATGCGTCGGATGACGGTCCCTTCCCCGTCGCCCGAGGTGGCGCGGGCGTGGATGGCGATGCGGCGCTCTCGCGCGAACTCGACCGCCTGCGCGTTGAGCACACGAGCGCCCTGTCGCGCCATTTCCTGCATCTCCTCGTAGGAGAGCTCGGCGAGGCGTGTGGCATCGGGAACGATGCGGGGGTCCGCGCTGAAGACGCCGGGGACGTCGGAGTAGATGTCGCAGTGTTCGGCGCCCAGGGCGGCCGCCAGGGCGACGGCGGTGGTGTCGGAGCCGCCGCGACCGAGGGTGGTGACCTCGCGCTTGTAGCTGGTGCCCTGGAAGCCGGCGACGATGACGATGCGGCCGGCCTCGAGTTCGTCCTGCACGCGGAACGGGCGGACGTCGACGATGCGGGCGTTGGCGTGGGAGTGGGTCGTGAGGATCCCGCACTGGCTGCCGGTGAGGGAGATGGCCTCCTCGCCGAGGTTCTGGATGGCAATGCTGAGCAGGGCCATGGAGATCCGCTCCCCCACGGAGAGGAGCATGTCCATCTCGCGTCGGGAGGGGGACTCGCTGACCTCGCGGACGAGCTGGAGGAGATCGTCGGTGGTGTCACCCATGGCGGAGACCACGACCACGACCCCCACCCCGCTGCGGCGGGTGTTCACCACCTTCTCGGCGACCGAGCGCAGCTTCTCCACGGTGGCGACGGAGGACCCGCCGTACTTCTGGACCACGATGCGCATGCCGTCCTCAGGGGTTGGAGGCGTCGAGGGCGTCGGCCCACGCGTCGGCCATCCGGAAGAAGTCGTCCCCGCCGAAGAAGAAGACGAGGTCTCCCTCGCCCGTGTTCTCGGCGAGCCAGGGCACGATCTCGTTCTCGTCGTGCAGGTGGCGAACGCGCTGCCCCGCCTGCTCGAGCAGGCGCACGAAGAAGGCGGTGTCCACCCCGGGGATCGGATCCTCGTCGGCGGCGTACATCTTCGTGATCAGCACCTCCTCGGAGCCCTCGAAGGCGGTCGCGTACTCGTCCTGCAGATAGTGAATGAGCGTGTAGCGGTAGGGCTTGAAGATGCTGATGATCCGTCGTCCACCCATCTCTCGCCCGAAGTCGAGGACCTTGCGCATCGCGGTGGGGTGGCTGTTGTAGTCCTTCACGATGGTCCGTCCGCCGGCCCGGCGCACGGTGAAGCGGTTCTCGAGGCCGCGGTAGGTCGCGAGGGCACGGCGCTGGACGTCAGGGGCCACGCCGAGCTCACGGCTGACGGCGATGGCCGCCAGCGCGTTGACGACGTTGTAGGTCCCGGGGATCTGCAGGCGGAACTCTCCCAACGACTCGCCGTGGGCCGTCACCTCGAAACGGATGGCTTCCGGTCCGCTCTCGCGCAGGCTGCCGCGGACATCGCAGTCCGTCTCGACCCCATAGGTGCCCAGGGGGCGGGAGACGAGGGTGGCGAGGCGTCGGTTTCCGGGGCAGTCGCCGTTGACCCAGACGCTTTCCAGACGCGGGTTGTCGGAGATGGCGCGGGCCATGGTTTCGATGATGTGGTCGAGGTCCCGGTAGTAATTGAGGTGATCGGCCTCGAGGAAGTTGCACACGAGGGTGCGCGGGCGGACGTTGCAGTGGGAGCCGTCGGACTCGTCGACCTCGGCGACGAGCAGCCGTCCGGCGCCTCCCTCTGCGTTCCGGCCGTAGTTCATGGGGATGCCGCCGATGATCCAGCCGGGATCCTGCCCGTCCTCGACGAGAATGTGGGCGATCATGCTGCTGATGGTGCCCTTCCCGTGGGTGCCCGTGACCCCGATGCTCTCGGTGGCGTCGACGAAGGCGGCGAGCAGCTCGCTGCGGTGCAGCAGGGGAACACCCCCGGCGCGGGCGGCGGCGAGCTCGACGTTGGTTTCGGGAATCGCGGTGGAGAACACGACCGCGTCGACCCCATCGAGGTGGGCAGCGTTGTGCCCGATTCGCACGTCCGCACCCAGGCGCGCCATGGTGTCGGTCAGGGCGGAGCGTCTGACATCGGAGCCGCGGATGCGGTATCCCTGACCGAGGGCGAGGCGGGCCACGGCGGACACGCCGATGCCTCCGATACCGATGAAATGAAGGAGAGCGCCGCGTTCCGGAAGCGTCATGGACTCGTCGGGGGGGTGGAGAGACGTCGACGTCGGCATGTGCCGGACGCGTTCATCCCTTGCCAGCCCAGACCGCGCTCGGCAAGAGCCGCCGGTCCCCGGCGCGCTCGGGAGCGTCAGGGGAGCGGCGCGCTGGACGTCTCGATGCCCATGCGCATGACCTGGACGAGCCGCTCGCCGGCCGGCGCATCCGCACGCTGGGCGAGCTCCATCCTGTTCTCCACCTGCATGCTCCCCTCCACGCCCGGGGAAGCCAGGTCCATGGTCATCCGGCCCGAACCCGTCCCGGTGAACGAGACGATGCTCACGGTCTGTCCGGGCATCCCCGGAATCTCCATCTCCCGCGTCGTGGTCGACTGGCTGATCGCCACGTCGAACCGGATGCGGGTGCCGGTCACCTCCCGCAGCGTGTACCGCTCCTCCTGCACGATGCCCACTCCGCCCATGTCCATCGAACGGCGCACGGTCCAGGTGGCGCCCGCCCCCACAGCCTCCTCGGGCAGCGGCGTGCTGAACATGTCCGCATTCTGCGAGAAGCTGTCGGCCAGCTGCGCCGTCATCGGATCGTTCGTCGATACCTCCACCGCCGTGTGCTGCATGTTGCCGCGCGCATCCATCTCCGCACGCATCCGAAACGCCCCGGCCGCCGGAAGGGAGGCGCGAAGCATGGCCGCCATGGCCGGGTCGATGCCCTCCCCCTCCTCCACTTCGTACGCCGTACTCGCCGAAACGAGACGAATGCCGCCCTCCGTTCGCTCGATGTCGCGGACATCCACACCGCCGATCATCACCGGCATGGCGGGGATCGGGATCGTCTCGCCCCCCATGGACTGCTCCATGCCCATCGACATGCGCATCGTGATGCGGGCCTGCTGGCCCACCCACCCGTCCAGATCGTAGCGCAGCGCCGTACGAGGCTCCGACCCCCGCTCGCCAACCGTCAGCTCGAGCGAGGGCCCGTCCGCTGCCGCACCCACGGGATGACTCAGCACGGAGCCCACGAGCAGCACACTGGCCAGGATCGCGGTCCACGACGCGCGGTTGAAGCGGGAAGGCAGGGTCCTCATGAGCGTCTCACTTGAAGGGGTTGGAGAATGCGGCGTACGCCGATGGCCAGGGTGGTCTCCATCCTGCGGCATCCACGACGGCATGGCAACGAACCTGTGCGGCCGGGAACGATTGACCTGTGCCGCCGCGTGGCCGATGGTCCCCCTCCGCAGGCACGGGCGACCGCACCTGCGTCGCTTCCCGCAAGGCGCCTCCTGCTCTTGTGCTCCACTGGCCGAGTGCTGCACCGGATGACCTCCATCGTTCGCGGACACCGCACCACGCGCTCATCGCTGCTCGCCGCCTGCGTCCTCGTCGCGTGCTGTACCGGGCCACTGCCCGCAGCACTCTCCGGATGCCAGTCGCGAGACGCACCGGCCCGCGTCCTCACGCAGGAGGAGTGGCGACGGGTGCAGCGCTCCCTGCTCCCGGAGGAGCCCGTGGTCCAGCACCCCATCGACGCCGTCTTCCACGAGAGCATCCGCCTGATCGGCTACGACCTCTCCTCCGACCCGATCCGCGTGGGGAGCCCCGTGGAGGTCACCCTGTTCTGGGAAGTGCTGCAACCCGTGCGCGAACGCTGGTGGCTGCACACCTCGCTCCTCGCGAACCTCGAGGCCCGCTCCGACCGCAACGCCGTCGACGGACTCTACGCCGTGCACCAGTGGGTCCCCGGCCACCGGATCGTCGACCACTTCACCCTCGACATCCCCCCGGGCATGGACGGCGGGAGCGCCGAGCTGCGGGTGGGATTCCGCCAGGGAGACCGCTGGATGCCCGTCTCGCGGCAGGGCGAGGGCGCTCTCCGGGACGACGGCACCCTCAGCATCGGCACCATACGGACCCGCTGGTTCCCCCCGGTCTACACCGTGCGCCGAGCCAGCGGCACCATCCGGATGGACGGCCGCCTCGACGACCTCGCCTGGCGACGGGCCCTCCCCTCCTCCTCCCTCGTGCTCGCCCGCGATGGCCTCGACGCCGACCCCGACCTCGAGACCACCTTCCGCATGCTCTGGGACGACGACGCCCTCTACGTGGGCATCGAAGGCGCGGACCAGGACATCTGGGCCACCCACACGGAACGCGACGCCAACCTCTGGGAAGAGGAAGTCTTCGAGCTCTTCCTCGACCCGGGCGGGGAAGGCGGCCCCTACGTGGAACTCCAGATCAATCCGCTCGGAACCGTCTTCGACGCCCTGTTCCCCTCGGCCTCGGACCGCAACCTGCAGCGCGCGAGACAGTGGACCATCGAGGGCCTCGAAACCGCCGTGCACGTCGACGGCGACCCCACCCGACGCGACACTGCCGACCGAAGCTGGAGCGCCGAGATCCGCATCCCGTGGGCCGCCCTCCCCGGCCTCGACGCCCCACCGGCCGACGGACGCACCCTGCGCGCCAATGTCTACCGCTACGAACGACCCGCCGAGGGCGAACCGATCCTCCTCGCCTGGAGCGCCGTCGGCGGACCCTCCTTCCACCGCCCCTCCCGGTTCGGGCAGCTCGTGCTCCGCGGCGAACCCCGCCAGGCCCCCGCACGTCCGACGCCCACAGCCACACCCACACCCACACCCACACCCGACGACTGAGCTTCCTCGGCCACCGGACGTGCCGGGACGCGATCTCCACCAGCCCGACGACCGACCGGCGCCAACCACCCCGACCAATCCTCAGGCCCGGCCGTGGCTCACCAAGCGTGCCTGTTGCCTTTCGCACCTCCTCGCGCGTATACCGGAACAGGCGCGCAATGCGCCTCCCCCTCCAACGCTCCGAGTGAACCCGCCATGGCCCGGTCCGACAAGCGCAAGCAGAGCCTCTATTTCCCCGAACAGATGCTGCGGGAAATCCAGCACGAAGCCACGCGCCAGGACCGCTCCCTCTCCTGGATCGTCCAGAAGGCGTGGCAGATCGCGCGTTCCGAAATCGCGCGCTACCCCTCCGTCAACGATCTCATCCCCGACGAGGAGGTCAGCGACGACGAACGCGGCGCCACCGAGGACGACGACTAGGCCCCCGGTCCACCCCTCAGAGACCCGGGTGCGTTCGCAGGTTGCGAATCCGCCAGGAGTCCCGCTCGCCATCGAACAGTCGAACCTCGATCGGGTACCGCTCCATCCGGCCGAACGCATCGAACACCCACACCTGGTCCGAGTTCCGGTTGTCCAGCGAATTGCCCACCGCCACCAGCGTGGAACCGTTCTCCGCCACCACCAGCTGCGACAGCTGCACCGCACACGCCTCCAGGTTGTACGTCATGGACGCGTCGTCGTAACACTCGGGACCACGGTGGTTCGAACCCGACATCGTGACCACCGCATCCGCCTCCGAGAACCCGGGACCGATGGCGAGGACAGCGCTGCGATCGATGTTGCCGTCCTCGCACGGCGTGCCCACCAGCGCCGCAATGCGCCCGTCCGCCAGACGACCGAACCGCGGAAGCATCTCGTTGTACTGACCCTCCGACCAGCCCGCGCACGCGTTCGGTCCCGCACCACCCACCCGATAGCGCGCCGGGATGCAGACCCCCTGCTGCGTGTTCGGATTGATGTACGACGTATCGCAACGCTGGCCCGCGCCGCACTGCCCGTCCGTCCCGCAGCTCGTGCCGAGGAGGTTCGAATCCCCACGGCTGACCCGCGCGATCGTGTTCGACCAGTCCGCGCACCGGGCCGGCGCGCTGTCCCGGCTGCAGAAACGCTGACCACCGCACTCGGCATCCGAACTGCACGGCTCCTCCAGCACGATCGCCGCGACGCCCACGTAGATGAACTCGTCGTCCTCGTGCGCCAGGAACGGCTCCTGACCACTGAACAGCGAACCGGACGTGGAGGTTGTCCCGGCCGAAATCCGAGTGATGAGCTGGATATCTCCACCACCGGAAGGAATCTCGTAGATGCTCATGCGGACCAGACCGACCGCGAAGAGATACACCCGGGAACCGTCACTCGAGAGCTGGATGCCCGCGCTCGTCGCCGCGGTGTCCCCCCCGTCCTGCGGCCCGAGATCCACCGTGTTGCCCGAACCGAGGCGCTGGCTCCAGGCCCGCTGCTCGCTGAGCCAGGCCACCGTGTCTCCCCGCTGCACATAGCGAACGACATCCTCGTCCAGCACCGTGCTCGGACCCGTGAGCTGAAACGACTCGTCCAGAGCAGCCACCCGCAGGGTCGACGGCGTGACCGGGTCGCGAAAAAGAACGAACTCACCCGACGTGCTGAGCTCGCACTGGTGGTTCGCGCACGAGAAGTCATGTCCTCCCACCACGCGCACTCCGCCCGGGCAGTCTCCCACCCGACAGTCGGTATCCACCACCACGAGCTGGATCTCGTCCGGCATGGTCCCCGCCTGGATGCGCGCCTCGCGCGAGTAGGAGATGATCACGGTGTCGTCGGCGGGCGGAAGCTCCGTCGACGGCTCGCTGGACGGCACATCGCTCGATCCACCTCCCGTGGGCACCGGCCCGCTCGGCCGATCCGTCGCACCATCCCCATCGTCCGACCCGCAGGCCGCCAGCGAAAGGCCCGCCACAAGTCCCGCCGCGACCAGCAGGCGCCGCAGGCGAAATGTCCTCTGTTCTGCCATCCTTCTTCTCCTTCCTTGCAGCCGGAGCGCAGGCACGATCCCGCCGTCCCGTGCCCGGCGCTATAGTCCGTTTCCGCACGGGGGAAAAGACATGCGACGACGACGCACCGTCCAGCGGCAGGTCCCCGCCAGCGGACACGCCGGGCAGATCGCCGGCGCATACCGATGCAGGCAACTGCCCGACATCCCCAGATGACACAGGGGCATGTCGAACCGCACCGGGTCGGCCGGATCCACCTCGAGCAACCGATCGGTCGCCTCCCGCGCCATGCGGTAGTCCGCCGTCCGCCGATCACTGAGCCCGAGCGAGTGCACCAGCCGCGCGGTGTGCGTGTCCAGCGGCAGCAGAAGCTGCGATGGCCGGAGCACCGTCCATGCGCCGAGATCCATCCCGTCCTCCGGACGCACCAGCCAGCGCAGCATCAGGTGCCACCGCTTCGCCGCCGAACCCGTCGCCGGGTCAGGCGTCAGGTACCGCGCCCCACGCCCCGCCCCCGCAGGCATCTCCGCCCGCAGGGCCGCCACCCACGCCGTGAGCGGCGCACGCGCATCCCCAGCACCGCACGCAGGCACCCCCGCAGCATCCGCCGCCGCCCCGAACGCCGCCTCGAGGGTGCCGTGCCGCCGAAGCTGACTTCCCAGCGCCACCAGCAGCGCATCCACATCCTCCGCGCGCGTCATCCGGTACACGAAGCCCGGTCGCAACGTTGCGAAACGACCCGGAACCCAGGACCGCACCGCCTCTCGAGGCGAAGGCCCCAGCACCCGGAGCACCTCCCCCACCGCACGCCGAATCTGGGACACGGCGCCGTAGGCCAGGCACGCCGTCACATGCGCCACCACCGGCCGCTCCTCCGGCGCATACGGCCGGACCACGCCAAGCGGATCCCGCTCCAGCGCGGCAGCCGCGTCGAAGTCCGCCACCGCCCGCTCCAGCGCAAGCGCCAGCGTCTCCACCCGACGTGCACGCCGTACCGTCATGCCCGGATCACCTCCAGACGCACGATCGGACGATCCAGCAGCCCGTTGAACAACAGCAGCAGCAGCATCGAGAACAGGACCAGGCTCAGCACGAAGATCGCCACCATCTCGAGCCACCTGCGACGACGGCTCAGCAACGCCGTGGCGGCGGTGCTGAACAGCAGCGTGATGGGGATGAGATAGGCCATCGCCGCACGGTCGACCGTCAGGACGAACGCGGTGAGGGCCTCAGTGGAGATCGGCGGCATCGGCGGCGGGGATGGGCCTGGCGCCCAGACGAAGAAGGTTGATGGTGTTGATGAAGGCATGGGCCACGACCGCACCCAGCAGACTTCCCGTGTAGTGCGTGAGCAGCCCGAGGAGTAGCCCCATGATCAGCGCGAAGATCATCCACGCCAGCCGAGCACCCCTCGGACCGATGTGAACCACCGCGAACAGGAGCGACGACCCCAGCAGCCCCATGGACTCCAGCAGCACCCCCCGGAAGAGAAGCTCCTCCGCCGTCGCCGAGAGCACGCCCAGCCACACCAGCGCCACCGGCGACAGCCCGCGTACCGCCTCGCGCAGGAACCGCGACAACCGCTCCAGCGAGCGGAGATGACGCTCGCCCACCCGCGACAGCATCACCGTCACGGCCCCGAGGAGCAGGCCGATCAGCACCCCCACCCACCACCCGGTCCCCTGACCGTCCCCCAGCAGCAGTGGATGCCTGTCCTGAACCAGCACCGACCACGCCACGCTGCCCGCCGCCATCACGCCGTACACGACCGTGACCAGACCGATCGGCAACGTCGGGCGCGGATCCTCCGTCAGCGGAACGAGGATCGGTGCCGGACGATCATGCGCCGCGGAGGGAGAGCCGGTCGACATTCACGAATCTCCCCCGTCCGACAGAGGCCCGTCCCCGTGCCTGCGCAGCCATTCGTCAGCCAGGTGGTCCAGCGCCTCGTTGTGCTCCTGACCCCGGAAGTACACCGTCCACTCCCCATGCTCGTACTCCTTGAAGTCGAGGTGGGGCGGCGGCCAGCGCTCCTGCGCAAGGTGGTCCGCCAGCCGGTCGTGCAGGAACTCCGCAAGCACCGCCATCGCCACCTCCGCCTCGCGCACCCCGGCCCCGAACGCCATCCCGCACTCCATCCAGAGCACGCGCTCCCGGCCGGCGTCGGCCACCTCGATCACCAGGCGCGCATCCGTCGGCGACGCGAAGCTCCACGCCCGCACGGACTCTCCCTCCGCCAGCCGGCCCCGAAGCGCGCCGGCAAAGGTCCCGCCCAACACCGCATCCGACGCTCCCTCGAACAGCACCGTCTCGTCCGCGCAAGCCTCCCGGGGATTGCGCGGCGCCTCGGCCGGAACCGCACGTCGAGCCATCAGAACCCTCCCTGGAGCAGCACCGCACCGCCCCCCACCACAGGCACAGCAAGGAACCGCACACCCTCGCGACCGTCCGCCTGCTCACGCGCACGGGCCCGGGACGCGCCGGCAACCGCCAGCCACACCACGCCACCCGCCACCAGAGCTCCGCCACCGATCATGCCGTACAGCCCGAGATCGCGCTCCGATGCGTCCTCGTCCGCCGTCAGGAACAACCCCGCACCCGCACCGGCCGCCCCCACCCCGAGGCCCGTCATCACCCACCCGGGCCACGTCGGCGCCAGACGCAGCCGCTCGAGGCGCTGCGGCGTCACCAGCGTCTGGGACTCGTCCGCGCTCACCCGAACCGTCTGCGACCACGTCTGATGACCATCCAGCCGCACGGAGACCACATGCGACCCAGGGGCCAGACGCTCCTCGAACTCACCGGGAGACCGCCCCATCCGCCGGTTGTTGATGAACACCTCCCCGTCGATCGACTCCGCGCGGACCCGGAGCGTCCCGAGGGCCAGCGCCGACCGCCCCGCACGCGACGGGTCCAGATGCAGCGTCATCTCGAGCACATCCCCGTCCTCCGGCGGCGACAGCACCTGCTCCTCCCGACGATCGGTCCCCCCCTGCTGGATGATGAACGTCCCGCTGCCCGCCGGCAACATGCCCTCCCATCCCCCCACCCCAAGGTCGCGCCGCACACCCGCCTCGCCCACGAACGTCACCCCCGCCGTGATGGGATCCACCGACACCCGCACCGGCACCTGCTCCCGCTCGAGATCGAAGCGCACCAGCGGAATCGACTCCCCCGACCGCGGCACCGTCACCGGCACCACCCGCCGCTGGGTCACATGGTGCTCCCGCTCCACGATGATCAGGTGATTCCCCGTGAAGAGCCGCGTGTCGAGCGGCGTGACCCCCACCGGACCCAGGGTCGCATCGTCGATGTACACCGTCGCCCCGCTCGGCACCGAACGGATCTGAACAGGCACATCGCGCATCGTCGTCCCCAGCTCGTAACGCCGCATGCTCCGCGGGGGGGGCTGGCTGCCCAGCGCACGCGCCACCCCGCTCTCCACGCCCAGGGACGCCTCGAACACACTGCGACGCCTGGCCTGCGCCACCAGCTCCGCCAACTCCTCCCGAATCTCCGCCTCCGCCTCGCTGCTGCTCTGCGCAAACCGTCGGTAGAAGCGAATCGCCTCCCGATAGTTGTCCTGGTTCGCCCACGCCTGCCCGATGAAGAGGTAGAGCCTCGGATTCGGAAGAATGGAGTTGGCCGTCTCCCAGTGCCCGATCGCCTCCGCATAGCGCGCCTCGATGTACGCCGCCCGCCCCCTGGCGAACGCAGCGCGCGCCCGCTCGAGACGCTCCTCTTCACTGAGGTCCAGCCCTTCCGGGTCCTCCTGTTGCCCTCCCTCTTCGCCGAACGCACCCGACGCGGGGACGACAAGCAGGACGAACCCGAGCACGACCAGACCCACGCCGCGACTCCACATGCCCATGACCTCTCCTGTCCTGCTCCCGACCTTGTCGCCGGACACCCGATCCACCCACTGCCCCGGTAGCCACGCCGATATCACGCTCGCGCGCCCCGCCCTCCCCTCGCTCGCCCTCCGCGCCGCTCCGGATCACACCCCCCACCTACTCGTGCACCCGCGCGGCGTCAATCCACCGAACTCACGAACGCCCCCCGCGCGCCACACGCTCCCACAGCGCATCCAGTGCATCCGCACCCAGCGCCAACAACCCGGCCCCCTCCTCGCGAGCGAGCGCCTCCACCCGCCTCACCCGACCCTCGAACTTGCGCAACGCACGACGCAACGCCCGGTCCGCCGACACGTCCGCATGCCGCGCCAGACTCACCACCGCGAAAAGCAGATCCCCGATCTCCTCCTCCACGTCCTCCCGAGTCCCCCGATCGAGCGCCTCGACCACCTCCATGATCTCTTCCCGCACCTTCTCGATGACCGCCGCAGCCCCGTCCCAGTCGAACCCCGCCACCGCCGCCGCGGCAGCCACCCGCTCCGCTCTCGCCAACGGCGGAAGCCCGCGGGACAGGCGGTCCAGCCGCGCCGCCAACGGACCATCCTCCGCACCATCCTCCGCACCGCCGGTCGCCCGCTCCGCCCGCTTCGCCTCCTCCCAGAGCTGCGACACCTCCTCGGGGGAGTCCGCGGTCGCCTCGCCGAACACGTGCGGATGACGACGAATCATCTTCCGGTTCACCCCGTCGATGACGTCCTGGAGCCCGAACGCGCCACGCTCCTCCGCGATCCGGCTGTGCAACACGACCTGAAGGAGCACGTCTCCCAGCTCGTCGCGCAGTGCGTCATCCTCGCCCGAAGCGATGGCATCGACGCACTCGTGGGTCTCCTCGACCAGGTAACGTGCCAGACTCGAATGCGTCTGCGCCCTGTCCCAGGGACAGCCACCCGGGGCCCTGAGCCGAGCCACCGTCTCGGCAAACACACTGATGTCGGGCTCGTCGCTCATTCGCTCCTCCGTCTCGATGGTCCCGCCCCCCGGACTCCCCCGACGGCGAACCCCGAACGGCGCAATCCCGCGCTTTCCATTCCGCGTCGACGCGTTTAGGGTCGTGGCGTGGTGTCGCCGCCCCGCGCCGGCATCCTCACGGCGCGCTGCACGGAGGCCCATGGCTCACGCCGAGATCCTCGAACTTGAAGATGAAGGCATCGCCCGTCAACTCTACGGGCATCGTGACGAGTACCTTCGACTCCTCGGGAGCGAACTGACCGTCGACATCCATGTACGCGGCACGCGGATCCGCATCGAGGGCGACCCGCTGGACAGCGCGCTCGCCCGCGACGCCCTTCTCCAGCTCTACCGGCTCGCCGAGCAGGGACGATCCATCCGTTCCGAGGATGTCGTCCGAACGGCCCAGATGCTCCGGGACGAACCCGACGCCGATGTGGAGTCCGTCCTCATGGACACCGTCCTCAAGGCGCCTCTGGGCAAGACCATCACCCCGAAGACCATCGGGCAGAAGCGCTACATCGAATGCATCCGCGGGCATGACATCGTCTTCGGCATCGGCCCTGCAGGCACCGGAAAGACCTACCTCGCGATGGCCATGGCCATCGCCTCGCTCAACACGAGGAGAGTCCAGCGAATCATCCTGACCCGGCCCGCCGTGGAAGCCGGCGAGAAGCTCGGTTTCCTGCCTGGAGATCTCGCCGAGAAGGTCAGCCCGTATCTCCGCCCGCTTCACGACGCACTCAACGAGATGATGGACTACGACCGCATCGTGCAGTTCACCGAGCGGGGCATCATCGAGGTGGCGCCGCTCGCCTTCATGCGCGGACGCACGCTCAACGACGCCTTCGTCATCCTCGACGAAGCGCAGAACGCCACCCGCGAACAGATGAAGATGTTCCTGACCCGGCTCGGCTTCGGATCGCGGACCGTCATCACCGGAGACGTGACGCAGGTCGACCTCGCCCGGAAGACCGACAGCGGACTCGACCACGCCGTGCGCATCCTCCACCAGGAAAAGGGGGTCGGGGTGCACCGGTTCTCCGAACGGGACGTCGTCCGCCACCCCCTCGTCAGGCGGATCATCGCCGCCTACGAGCGCGACGACGCCGAACGCGAGGCCACCGCCGCTCCACAGGAGCCACGGACATGAGCAGGTTCCGAACCTGGATGGAGTCCGCCACACACAGGGACCACGCCGCACGACCATCGCTCGTCCGGTGGATCACAGAGTCCCGAGTGGGGCGGATCCTGCTGTTCACCCTGTTCATCGTCGCCGTGGTGTCCGTACTCCAGGCCGGCGGCGAACGCCCCGTCGAACACCTCGACCAGGACGACATCGGCACCGTCCTCCGTCGCCCCCTGATCGCAAGCCACGACTTCCGATGGGAGCGGGTGGACAACACCCAGCTCGAACAGGCCCGGTCCGCCGCCATGGACTCCGTCCTGCCCGTCTGGGATTTCGAGGCCGAGCGCATCGACCTCGTCACCGAACGCGTCAGCCGAGCGTTCCAGGCCATGCGCGCCCGCCTGGGGCAGGAGGCGCTGCGCCGCGAGCACGAGCAGATGCTGGCCGACGCGGCGGACGATGAGGACACCACACCCCCACCCACCGTCGATGACGAGACCATGGAGCGCCGCCTCCAGAGCGTGTTGCGCGCTCCCGAGGCATGGTCCGAAGTCCTGCGTCATCTGCCCGCAGACGACAGGGTGGAGCTCGTCGCGTCCGAGAGCGCCTTCGAGGAGTTCATCCGTCAACTCCAGCGAAGCGTTCCTCCCGAGGCCCTCGCCGCGCTGGCGCAGG
The DNA here is from genome assembly GCA_007693585.1 of Deltaproteobacteria bacterium. Taxonomy (GTDB): domain Bacteria; phylum Myxococcota_A; class Bradymonadia; order REDH01; family REDH01; genus REDH01. The sequence goes on along the minus strand of REDH01000050.1, from coordinate 92,737 downwards.
AAGGCTTCTCTCACGATGCCGAAATGGCGCTGAGGCGAATCCTCGGGACGACCCTCGACCGACGAATCGTCGACGACAGGCGCGTCCTCGAGGCCGAGAGCGGTGCGGGCATCCAGCTCCGAATCCTCACGCGCGACGGGCTCCAGCGCGAAAGCCGCGTCCGGGATTTCGACGCCTTCCTCAGCGTTCAGGACGTCCTCCCCTACCTCGAACGACAGGCCGCTCTCGAAGGGGGCCTCGCCAGCACGAACCTCCGCGAGGCACTGCTCGCGATCGCCCAGGCCCTCGTGCAACCCAACACCCGGCACAACGAAACGGAGACCGCCGCGCGCCGCAATGCGGCCGCCGAGGCCGTCAGCGCAAGCACCCAGGTCCAACAGTTCCGAAGAGGCCAGATCATTCTCGATGCAGGACGCGTCGTCACCGAAGAAACCGTCGCCATCGCGTTCGCCATGGAGGCAAGCGCCGAAGACGAACCGCCCTCCCTCTGGCCTCTCCTCGGCCTCGCCCTCGTCGTACTCCTCATCACGCTGCCGCTCGTCCGGTTCTCCCTGCAGCATCTCGCCTTCTTCAGCCAGCGTTCGCGAGACCTTCTCATGATGGGTACGCTGCTCGTGCTGCACCTCGCGGCGACACGGGCTGCCATCTTCGTCGTCGAGCTGATCGTCGAAGCCGGGGTTACGCTTCCCGCCGAAGCCCTCTTCGTCCTCGTTCCCTTCGCCACCGGGGCGATGGTCGTCCGGCTCCTGACCTCGGCCGAAAACGCGCTCGTCTACTCGATCCTCTACGGACTGCTCATCGGCGTGCTGTTCCAGTTCGACCTGACCTGGGTCCTGTTCTCCCTCGTCGCCTCGATCGTGGGCACGAGCTCCGTCGGCGCGACCCAGAGCCGCACCGAGGTCATGAAGGCAGGCCTCATCGTCGGAGTGACCATGGCCGGCGTCGCCCTCGGGATCGGGTTCCTGCTCGCCAGCCTCGCCGGCACGGAGATCTTCGTCGTCGCCCTCATGGCACTGCTCTCCGGCGTGCTGAGCGCCCTCCTCGTCTTCATGCTCATGCCCCTCTTCGAGGAACTCTTCGACTACACCACCAGCTTCAAGCTCCTCGAACTGGCCAACCTCAACCATCCCGCGCTACGCGAACTCATCCTCCATGCACCCGGAAGCTACCACCACAGCATGATGGTCGGGCAACTCGTCGAGGCCGCATGCGAAGCCGTCGGGGCCAATCCACTGCTCGGCAGGGTCGGTTCCTACTTCCACGACATCGGAAAGGCCAAGAACCCGAAGTACTTCGCAGAGAATCAGGAGAAGGGAAACAACCCGCACGACCGCCTCAAGCCCCACATGAGCTCCCTGATCATCAAGGCCCACGTCAAGGACGGCGTCGAACTGGCCCGCCAGCACCGTCTCCCCCCCGAAATCATCGACTTCATCCGCGAACACCACGGCACCAGCCTCATCGAGTTCTTCTACAACCGAGCGCGCGAGGAGAGCGAAGGCGATGTCGACGAGCACGAATTCCGGTACCCGGGCCCGCGTCCCCAGTCGCGCGAGACAGCCATCTGCCTCCTGGCCGATGGTATCGAAGCCGCCTCGCGCACGCTGCCGGAGAAATCGCGCGATCGAATCACTCAGCTCGTCAACAGAATGATCAACCGGGCCTTCAGCGACGGGCAGCTCGAGGAGTGCGACCTCACCCTGAGAGACCTCAACCTGATCGCGCAGGCCTTCATCGCCAGGCTCTCCGCCTTCCACCACCATCGGCCGGAGTATCCCGACGCGCGAAAGAGCCAGCAACTCCGGGCACAGAGGAGGCCCACGCCGTCTCCGTCATCCGGACCGGACTCCGACGCGCACGAAGACAGGGACGGCGAGTCCGACAACGAGCCCGCACAGGAGCGCCCCGCAGACCAGGCAAGCGAGGGATCAGACCATGATCGAACTGCTGGTGGAGACGACACGACAGGAGCTGACCCCGACGGTTCAGGAACGTCTGACACGGAGAGCGACGTCCCTCTTCGCCGCCTCGGGGTGTGACCCCGCAGCAGAGGTTTCCGTCGTCCTCGTCGATGATGCGACGATACGCGCACTCAACCTCGAATGGCGTGGCGTCGACAATCCGACGGATGTGCTGTCGTTCGCACTCTCCGAAGCGGAGGACGCTCACCTCCACCCCGGGCTCCTCGGCGACATCGTGATTTCCGTGGACACGGCGGAACGCCAGAGATCGGACGCCCATCACGCTCTCCGGGTCCATGACGCGGCCGATCCGACGTTGCCGGATGAAGAATCCTGGTCCCTCGAGGACGAACTCCTCTTCCTCATGGTGCACGGCTTCCTCCACCTGCTGGGCCACGACCACGAGCTGCCCGACGACGAGGCCCGCATGCGCGCGGAGGAGCGACGACTCTACCGGATTGCCCGTTCCGTCCCCTGACGCGGTGACGGCGCAAACGCACCCCGGACACCGGAACCAATCGACCCAGCCAGCGAAGGGCGGCCCCTGACCGACTCGTCCTCACGCGCGCGAGCGGATCGCACGAGCCCGTGGAAACGGCACCGAACGACGCGGCCTCGGTGAAGGGACTCCGGCCCGGAGCGACGGATGGCGGTTGCGCGTTCGGGAGGGAGCATCGTCCATGGATGAATTCACCCACCACGGACGACCCGCTGACCTCGTGTGTTCAGGGCCAGATGCCCGTGGGGGCTCGTTCGGGCGTCAACTGCAGCCGGAAGTGGCTCCACAAGTGTCGCACTTCAGGCAGGCGCCATTGCGGACCAGCGTGAAGTTGCCGCACTCGGTGCAGGGATCTCCTTCATATCCCTTGAGTCGAGCGACACTTGCCGCGGTCGCGGAGCTTCCGCCGCGCAGCGACATGCCGGGGGTAGAGGCGACGGGACCGATGGTCGCACTGGCGCTGGCTGGCACCGCGATCGCTTCCGGCTCGGTCCGTACTTCCCTCGCGAGCACGTCGATGGGCACGCTTCCGGCAGGTGACTCCTGCACTGCGGCGGTCTGCGTGGACACCTGCGCGTGTCGCTGATAGCCGCGTCCGGAGCTGGCGGCGGTACGTCGACCATTGGAACCCGCGGCATAGGGAACGGTGAAGTCCCCAGAGTCTTCCGTGTCCCGGCTCTCCCACGGCTCGGGATCGCCACCGGTGGGCGCACCGGCATACACGTCCTCCGGCTTGACCTGCACGAGATCGGTTCGGCCGAGATAGGAGAGGCCAAGCTCACGGAAGATGTAGTCGATGACCGAGGTGGCCATCTTGATGTTGTCATGTCCGGAGACCATTCCGCTCGGCTCGAACCGGGTGAACACGAAGGCGTCGACGAACTCCTCGAGCGGCACACCATGCTGGAGCCCCAGGGAAACGGCGATGGCGAAGCAGTTCATGAGGCTGCGGAAGGCCGCACCCTCGCGATGCATGTCGATGAAGATCTCGCCGATGCTCCCGTCTTCGTACTCGCCGGTTCGCAGGTAGACCTTGTGGTTGCCCACGCGCGCCTTCTGCGTGTAGCCGCCGCGCCGGCTCGGCAGGAGACGGCGCTGGCTGATGTAGCGGTGCACGATCCGCTCGGCCACCTGGATCTGCGGGGCCCGCGGGGGCTCGTTCGGGACGTCGTTGGCCCGATCCAGATCCGCTTCGGCGGCCAGTGCAACGGCGATGGCATCATCGGCGTCGCTGACGGAGTTGAGCGGCTGGCTGAGCTTGGAGCCATCGCGATACAGCGCGATGGCCTTGAGCATGAGATCCCAGGACAGCCGGTACGCGTGCTTCACCTCGTCGATGGTGGCGTGGTTCGGCATGTTGATGGTCTTCGAGATCGCACCGCTGATGAACGGCTGGGCGGCCGCCATCATCCGGATGTGGCCTTCGTACGCGATGAAGCGCTGACCGCGACTCCCGCACTTGTTGGCGCAGTCGAAGACCGCGAGGTGCTCGTCGCGCAGGTGGGGGGCACCTTCGATGGTCATTGTCCCGCAGCAGTGGTCGTTGGCCTCCCGAACCTGATCCCGATTGAAGCCCAGCGACTCCAGCATCTGGAACGACGGGTCGTTGAGCTCTCGCTCGGAGAAGCCGAGCGCGTCCCGACAGAACTCGAGTCCAAGGGTGTGGTGGTTGAACGTGAAGGAGATGTCGAACGAGTAGGGAAGCGCCTTCTCGAGCCGCTCGAGGGCTTCGCTGGTGAAGCCCTTGGCCCGAAGCACCTCGTGATTGATGTGGGGTGCCTCGCGGAGGGACGAGTGGCCACACGCGTGGCGCACGACCTCCTCGATCTGCTCCTTCGAATAGCCCAGCCGGCGCAGGGCCACGGGGACGGCGTTGTTGATGATCTTGAGGTAGCCGCCGCCGGCCAGCTTCTTGAACTTCACGAGGGCGAAATCGGGCTCGATTCCGGTGGTATCGCAGTCCATCACGAGCCCGATGGTGCCCGTCGGGGCGATGACCGTAACCTGAGCGTTTCGGTACCCGTGCTGTTCGCCAAGTGCGAGCGCGTCATCCCAGGCCTTGCGGGCCGCGACGAGCAGGGGGGTGGGACACAGCTCGTCCCGCGTCCGCATGGGAGCGACGGTGAGCCCCTCATACTCCTCCGGCGCGGCTCCGTGCGCCGCTCGTCGGTGGTTCCGGATGACCCGGAGCATGTGCTCGCGGTTCGCCTCGTACCCGGCGAAGGAGCCAAGCCGCTCCGCCAGCAGGGCGCTGGTCGCGTAGCTCTCTCCGCAGAGGATCGCCGTGAGCGCGCTGGTCCAGGCGAGGGCCTCCTCACTGTCGTAGGGAATCCCGTTGACCATGAGCAGCGCACCAATGTTGGCATAGCCGAGCCCGAGGGTCCGGAACGTCCACGACAGCTCGGCGATGCGCCGGCTCGGAAACTGGGCCATCAACACACTGATCTCGAGCACGACCGTCCACAGCCGGATCGCATGGCGGTATCCCTCGATGTCGAAGCCTTCCTCGCGATCGAAGCGCAGGAGATTGAGCGAGGCCAGATTGCACGCCGTGTCGTCGAGGAACATGTACTCCGAACAAGGGTTGGACGCATTGATCCGGCCGTGCTCGGGGCAGGTGTGCCACTCGTTGATGGTCGTGTCATACTGCAGACCCGGGTCAGCGCTGGCCCACGCGGCGTACGCAATCTGGTCCCACAGCGCGCTCGCGGAGATGGTGCGCGACACCACGCCGTCGGTGCGGCGGCGAAGCGACCACTCCCCATCGCGTTCGAGCGCCTCGAAGAAGCGGTTGGGAACGCGGACCGAGTTGTTGGAATTCTGCCCACCCACGGTCCGGTAGGCCTCGGAGGTCCAGCTGGTGTCGTAGGTGTCGAACGCGATTCCCGTATACCCCTGACGCGCAAGCTGGAGAACACGTGCGATGTAGTTCGTCGGCGTTCCCGCGCGCAGGGCGCCCCGCAGGGCCTCCGCAAGGTCCGGATTGCTCCGGGCCTCGAAGCGCTCTTCCCCGCTCTTGCCGGCGCACGCGTCGAAGATGCCCTGAAGGGACGTCTGAATGGCGCGAGAACCCGCCACGAGGGAGGCCACCTTCTGCTCCTCGATGACCTTCCAGTCGATGAACGTCTCCACGTCGGGATGATCGAGGTCGAGACACACCATCTTGGCCGCCCGCCGCGTGGTCCCGCCGCTCTTGATGGCCCCCGCGGCACGATCGCCAATCGCGAGGAAACTCATCAGACCCGAGGACCGCCCACCACCCGAGAGCGGCTCGTTCTCGCCGCGCAAGTTGGAAAAGTTCGTTCCAGTACCCGAACCGTACTTGAACAACCGTGCCTCCCGCATCCACAGATCCATGATGCCGGTCTCGTTGACCAGATCGTCATCCACACTCTGGATGAAGCAGGCGTGAGGCTGCGGGTGCGTGTAGGCATCCTCGGAGAGCCGAACCTCGCCGGTCCCGGGGTCCGCATAGTAATGACCCTGCGCCGGGCCCGAGATCCCATAGGCCCAGTGCAGCCCGGTGTTGAACCACTGGGGCGAATTCGGCGCCGCCATCTGGTTCGCGAGCATGAAGCACAGCTCGTCGTAGAACGTACGGGCCTGAGCCTCGTCATCGAAGTATTCGTGCCTCCACCCCCAGTACGTCCAGCAGCCCGCGAGCCGATTGAACACCTGCCGCGCATCGGTCTCCATGCCCGTACGTTCGTGCTCCGGAAGATGCGCCAGCGCCTCGTCGTCCGGCTCGGAACGCTGCAACCACTCCGGAACCCCCGGCTCTTCCACCCGGCGCGTCATCTGTGGAACCCCCGCCTTGCGGAAGTACTTCTGGGCGATGACGTCGGTCGCCACCTGGCTCCACGTCTCCGGAACGACCACCTGATCGCACTGGAAGACCACCGAACCGTCCGGATTGCGAATCTCGCTCGTGCGACGTGCGAAGCTCATGCTCGCGTAAGGGCTGCTGCCTGCTTTCGTGAACCGACGTTCGATCTTCATGGGGCTCGCTCCTCGGGATGGCGGGGTTCCGAAATCAATACTTGACGAAGTTCTTATGGAAGCGATCGAGCCGGGCGTTCCAACGAGCCTGGAGGAAGGTTTCTGACCATCGCACGGCACTCAGAATGCACGCGCAGGCACCTCTGGCAAGTTTTCGCCCAACGAACCCAAGATGCTGCGCTCGCCCTTCGCAGGCTACACCACATCTTGTGGTCCGCTTCCAGATGGCGGACCCCCAAGAGACCATGACGACGGCCCGGTGTCAACCCGGATCCCTGCGGGAAACGAAAGCCCAAAGTCCTGCCCTTTCAGGCGCTTACGGGTTTACACGCCTTCCGGTGCTGAATCGCCCACCCCCCCCCACAATGCCGCACCGATGGCGCTCCCTTCCGTCGGACATGTCATTCGCTTGCCAGTGAACGACTTGAGCCAGGATCTTGAGGGCAATCTGGAGCAACTCGCTCCGGTGACGCCACGCAGCATCCCGAAGCGACGCCTCCCTTGCGTCACTGGTGAGCGGCCGGTCCTGTGGCAGGACACCGACCTCCGGACCGCAACCACAGCGCGAAAGGCGGCCCGACGAGCGTCGATGGCGAATCAGGGCTCGGGTACGAGAGTTCCCTTGGCGAGGACCACGAGACCGTCGCGGGTCACCGTGAAGCCTCGCGCACGGTCCTCCTCCGGATCAAAACCGATGTGGGTCATGGACGGAATGGTCACGCCCTTGTCGACGATCACGTTCCGAAGTCGAGCGTGCCGACCCACGTTGACATCGTCGAAGAGGACACAACCCTCGACGTGACTGAAGGAGTTCACGCGCACGCGGGGGCCGAGGAGGGACCGCAGGATGCGCCCCCCGGAGATGATCGCCCCGTCACAGACCAGGGACTCCGTGGCAATCCCGACACGATCTCCCTGATCGTGCACGAACTTCGCCGGTGGATCATCGAGATAGTCCGACCGAATCGGCCAGCGGGGATTGTAGAGGTTGAAGTCGGGTGCCGCCGCAATGAGGTCCATGGACGCGTCCATGTAGTTCCGGATGGTTCCCACATCCCGCCAGTAGCTTGGTTCCACGCCGTCCGGGCCGGGAATCCGGTTGGTCGAGAAGTCGTAGACGAACACTCGGCGCCCCTCCCGCACGAACGTGGGAAGGATGTTGTGCCCGAAGTCGTGCGCAGAGGTCGTGTCCTCCGCATCCGCGGTCACGGCCTCGATGAGGGGCGCTGTCCGGAACAGGTAGTTGCCCATGCTCACCAGGCTCCACCCGGGACGCCCGGGCATCTCCCTCGGAGCGTCGGGTTTCTCCTCGAAGCCGACCATCCGGCCGGACTCGTCCACCTCGATCACGCCGAACGCCGAAGCCTCGGCGCTGCGGACGGGAATCGCCGCGACGGTGAGGTCCGCGTCGTTCTCGAGGTGGAAGGCCAGCATCTGCGACACGTCCATCTTGTAGATGTGGTCTCCACCGAAGACGGCCACCGTGCGGGGTGACTCGTCCCGAATCAGATTGAGATTCTGGTAAATGGCATCCGCCGATCCCCGATACCAGTCCAGACCGGTACGCTGCTGGGCTGGAACGCACTCGACGTAGTGATCCAGAACCCGCGCCAGTCTCCATGCGCGCGCGATGTGCGCATTGAGCGACTGACTCTTGTACTGCGTGAGAATCTTGATCCGGTAGAACCCGGAGTTCACGAAGTTCGAAAGCACGAAGTCGATGATGCGGTAGCGTCCCCCGAAGGGCACGGCCGGCTTGGCCCGGTCCCGGGTCAGCGGCATCAGGCGTGCGCCCTGCCCTCCGGCAAGGATCATGACGAGAGTACGGTTCATCGTCGACGTCGGGCGAGGAGTTCAGAAGAAAAGCATCCAGACAAGATACGCCGCCACGGCCACAATCGCCAGGATCAGCGCTGCGAAGAGCGCCTGTCCCCCACCTGCCGCAGCCGCGGGTTCGGCGTCGGTCTCGGCGCCCGAGGGGCCTGCCTCGGCCAACTCCTTCTTCTGGACCGGTCGGGCGTGGCCGATGCGAACATCCACGGGGGCAGCATCCAGAATGTCCGATCGCCCCTCGCCGCGTTGGGCGTAGCCGCTGCGTGGACGCCCTTGTGAACCCTCGCGCCGAGGAGCTGCCGCCTCATGGTCGCCCGTCGTGGGCGCGAGTTCGAGGGAGGACTCGCCTCCAGCGGAAGGCCCGGGCGGAGCAGGCGGAGCGGAAGCGGAGGCCGCCACGGGGCGGGGCGGCGCCGCTGAGGGGGGAGCCGGGACAGAGGGCGCCGACACGGGCAGCGAAGGGGCGGAGGACGGCGCTGGCGCTCGCCGGACCGGGCCGGGCCGTGGCAGGGACGGGGGCGCCCCAGACGGGGCGCCGGGGAGCCCGGCTCCGGCGGCGAAAGGCGATTCCGGCACGCTGGCGGCCATCTTGGCCATCGGGGCGGTCGAAAGCGGACCATCGTCCTCCTCGTCCTCGTCCTCCCCGAAGTCCCAGGTCCGGGTATCCACGAGATTGGAGGTGCGCCGCACGGCCGAGGCGTCGCTCTGGCTCTCGTCGCCGATGTGGATCAGCTTGTTCATCTCCTCCTGAATGACCGCACGCGTCAGTTCGTCGCGAACGGCATTGGAGGGAGACTGGCTGCGCTGGCGCTTCAGAAAGTCCTCGATGAAGCCCTCGAGGTCGAACGAGCTTGCCGCCTGGCCACTGCTGACCACGAAGCCGGAAAGCGCCTTGGCGAAATCGCGCGCGGTCTGGTATCGCCGCTCCTTGTCCCGGGCGAGGGACTTCCGCACGATCTCCTCCAGCTCCGGCGGAACGTCGGCATTCAGCGAACGGAGGGGCGGGAGCTCGGCGGCGCGCACCAGCCGCAGGGTGTCCTGATCCGTGTCTCCCAGAAAGAGCCTGCGGCCCGAGAGCATCTCCCACAGAACAATGCCCGTCGCGAAGATGTCGGCCCGTCGGTCGACCTCCTCGCCGTGGGCCGCCTCGGGAGCGAGGTAGCTGAACTTGCCCTTCACGACCCCCGGATCGGTGGTCTCGATCTGGCTCTTGGCCTTCGCCAGACCGAAGTCCGTCAGCTTCACCTCCCCCTTGCGCGAAATGAGAATGTTCGGTGGGCTGACATCACGATGGACGACGCCCAGCGGACGACCCTCATTGTCGGTGCGGTCGTGCGCGTACGCGAGCCCCTTGCACACCTCGATGGCGATCAGGACCGCAAGCCCCACGGGAAGCGGCTGCCCTAGTTCGACGATGCGCTTGAGATTCGTTCCGTCGACGAACTCCATCACGATGAAGTAGGTCGGACCCGATCGCGCGATGTCGAACACCGTCACGATGTTCGCGTGCGAGAGTCGAAGCGACAGGCGGGCCTCGTCGATGAACATCTTCACGAACTTGTCGTTGCCGACGAGGCTGGGAAGAACACGCTTGATCGCAACGGCCTTCTCGAGACCACCGAGGCTCAGGGCCTTGCCGCGAAACACCTCGGCCATCCCGCCGGCATCCAGCCGGTCGAGGACCTCATAGCGCTGGTTCTCCTGCGTGCTCATCGCTGCCATTCACTCCGTACCGGTACCGACCGAGGACCGGATGCCTGCACCGGTTCGTCCGCGTGGGTAACGAGCGCGCGACACGTCTCGCCTCGCGATCATCGCCCGCTGCTCGCGCCGGACTATACGCCGTTCCAAACGGCTTGACCAGAAGCTCACGCGCAATCCCTCCATCCCCGCAGCCCACTTGCCCTCCTCACGCCCGGCGGAGCTCCACGACACGCGTGTCGCCTCGACGACCACGGAGCCTGCGCGTCTCGCGCTCCCTCGCCTCCACGCCGTCCGGCAGGGAGGCGAGCACCGCATCGCTCGCCAGGACCTCGCCTGCGGACGCGAGCCCGCACAACCGCGACGCCACGTTGACGACATCCCCGATCACGGTCCAGTTCATCGCCTGCCGACTCCCGATGAACCCGGCGAGCAACTCGCCCGTGTTCAGCCCGATCCCCACCTCCACCGGCGCAAGCCCCCCCCCCGACCGCTCCGCGTTGAGGCCATGCACCGCCTCCTGCATGCGGAGTGCCGCCTCCACGGCCTCCGCGCAGTGGCCGGGCCTCGCGATGGGCGCACCCCAGACTGCCATCAACTCGTCCCCGATGAACTTGTCGAGGGTCCCCCCCAGCGCGAACACCACCTCCACCATCCGATCGAAGTAGTCGTTCAGCAGATCCACGACCTCGGGAGCGGAGAGGTTCTCGCTCAGCCCCGTGAAGCCGCGGATGTCGGCGAACAGGACCGTGGCCGAGGCGATGGTACCCCCCGGACGGATCTCCACACGCCCGTTCACGACCGCGTCCACCATCTCCGGAGGCAGCAGGCGGCCCATCTGCTCCCGCGCAAGCAGATCCCTCTCCCGCTGCTCAAGGAGCCGCACGTGCTCCAGCAGTGTCGCCGCCTGCATCGCGAACCCCGTCAGGAGATGAAGATCCTGACCGGTGAAGACCTCACCCCTGAACCTCGAGTCCAGTGCGATCACCCCGTGCACGTGCTCACCGCTGATCAGCGGTACGCACATGGTCGCCCGAATGCCCTGAAGCATGATCGACTGGGCCTGCTGAAACCGGCCGTCGGTCATGGCATCGCTGGAAAGCACCGCCGTACGCTCTTCCAGGGCCTCCCGCAGGATCGTCGACGACAACCGGAAGGGCGCCGCTTCCTCCTCCCCACGAACCCTCGACGCCGCAGGCCGGAGCTGTCCCTCCGCATTCATCAGGAGAATCGCCCCACGATCCGCGCGGAACATCCGGAACGCCTGCTCCAGGATACGATCGAGCAATCGCGGAACATCGAACTCCGCCGCGAGCTGACGGCTGAGCTCGTTCGCGATCCGCAGCTTCTCGTAGTCCTCGCGCAACCGGTCCACATCCTCCACGTCACCCGCCGGACGAAAGGCGCCACTCAGATGGCGCACCCGCGCCCGCACCGCGGAGTCCACCTGCTCGCTGTTGAGCTCGATGCTCGTCGTGGCCTCGTCTCCGGGCCCCTCGAGCCGGAAGACGAACTCCACCGTCTCCACCGTGAAGGTGTCCCCGTCGCGAAGGGGAGCCGGGGAGTCCAGCCTCCGCCCGTCCTTCCAGGTGCCGTTCGTGCTCCCGGCATCCTCCACCCACCACCCGTCCGGTCGCTGTCGAACGCGGGCGTGCATCCTCGACACGCCCCGGATGCGGAGCTGGACGTCCCGGTCGGGAAGCCTGCCAATGGACGTGGTGTGGCGGAGCGCCAGAGACTGCTCCACACCGTCCTCGTTGTTCCACGTCAACCGCGCCATCGTCCTCAGTCGTCGCGTTCGCCGGTGTGCCGGACCGAAGCCGCCGAAGCTCCTCTGGCGTCCCGTGCGACGTCGACTATACTCCAACGGCGACCCGCTGCCACCCTCTCGACCTCCCCATGTCCACATCCTCATGCCCGCCCACCTGACCCCGAAGCCCGTTCCGGCCCCCCGCATCCTCGTGGTGGACGACGAGGTCGAGCACGCGGCGACGCTGGCCCGCGTGCTGCGGCGGGAGGGGATCGAGGTCGAGGCCGTTCACGGCGTCCCGGAGGCCATCATGCGGCTGAACCAGGCGGCCTTCGACGCGGTGCTCACGGATCTCCTGATGCCGGGCCAGGACGGGCTGGACCTGCTGCGCGCCATTCGCGAACTTGATCTCGACCTCTGGGTCGTCGTCATGACCGCCTTCGGCAACGTCGAGCGCGCCGTGGAAGCCATGAAGGCAGGCGCCAGGGACTTTCTCGTCAAGCCGGTACGACGCGCCCATGTGCTCGAGGCACTCCGGCCCGCCATCGAGCGACGCCGCCTCCGCCACGAAAACGCGAACCTGCGCCAGGAACTGCAGCGGCTCCAGTCGGAGAGCCCGATCGTCGGCGACTCCCCCGCGCTCCGGCAGGCGCTCGGGCTGCTGCGGCAGGCCGCCGCGAGCGACGCCACGGTACTCCTCCTCGGAGAGTCGGGCACCGGCAAGGAATTGTTCGCACGCGAGCTCCACGCCCGCTCACCCCGACGGGACGGACCCTTTGTTCCCCTGCACTGCGCCGCGCTCCCCGAGTCGATCATCGAGAGCGAACTCTTCGGCCACGAGGCGGGAGCCTTCACCGGAGCCCAGGGACAGCGGGCAGGGCGTTTCGAGACCGCCCACGGCGGCACCCTGTTCCTCGACGAGATCGGAGAGCTCGGGCTCGCCGTCCAGGTGAAGCTGCTTCGCGTCCTTCAGGAGGGAGAGATCACGAGGGTCGGCGGATCGACTCCGCGGCCCGTCGACGTCCGCATCGTGGCAGCCACCCATCGCGATCTGCAGCAGGAGGTGCGAAGCGGCCGGTTCCGCGAGGACCTCTTCTATCGCCTCCACGTCATCCCGATCGGGATCCCCCCGCTGCGTGACCGGGCCGCCGACGTCCCGCTGCTGGCCACCCACTTCATCCAGCGGTGCGCGGAGCGAAACGGACTGCCCGTGCCGACGCTCACCACCAGCGCCAGGCGGTGGCTCGCCGCGGCGCCCTGGCCCGGCAATGTCCGGGAACTGGAGAACACCCTCGAGCGCGCCGTCATCCTCGACCAGGACGGGCGCGTCGACCTCGACGACCTTCCTCTGGTCCCCGCACCGCCCGAGACACCCGGCGAGGACACCGGAGACGACCCCCGGCCCATGCTGCGCATCCCGGTGGGGACGCCCCTCGCCGAGGTCGAGCGACAGCTCCTGCTGGCGACCCTCGATCACACGCGCGGCGACAAGTCACAGGCGGCACAGCTGCTGGGGGTGGGGAGACGAACGGTCTACCGCCGCCTCGAGGAATACGAGAACCAGACACCGGCCCTCGAACCCGACGAACCGCCCGAACCGGAAGACGGGGGTTGATTCGGGGCCCCCGGCGTGCTTTTCCTTCCTGCCCGTCACGGGAACAAGACCGGCAAGGCCGGCGTTGCTTCCCGGACTCCCCCCGGGGAAGCCCGCTTCGCAGGACCGCATGGAGCAACTGTTTCGAAAGCACTTCTGGGCCATCCAGCTGGCCGTGGCGATCGTGGTCGCCCTCCTGCTGGCAGCCGCCATCAACGCGTTCGTGGGCGCGTTCCTGACCCGCTTCACCGTTCCGCCCGCACCGACGGGTGAGGTCACCGTCACCGACGCGCTCGCCCGCACCGACCGACCCTTCGTCCCCGACGCCGTCTTCGGCGAAACGCAACCTCCCGCGCCGATCGACCCCTGCGCCGAGGTGACCTGTGCCGAGGGGGAACGCTGCAACCCCACGACAGCCGAGTGCGAACCCGATCCGGATGCGGAAACCGACGAGGAAGCCCCAGCCGCCTTCGACGACGGGCGATGCCTCGACAGCGACATCGCGATCAACCTCGCCGGAACCATGGTCGCCAGCGACGCGATGTTCTCCGTGGCGGTTCTCCAGAATCCCTCGGACAACCGGACGCATTTCGCGCGGGTCGGAGGGCGGATCCTCGATCAGGCCGAGGTCACGCGAATCGAGCGTTCCCGCGTCTTTCTCGTCCGCGATGGCGTCGAGGAGTGCCTGCGGTTCGGCGATCAGGCGACGCGCGCCCAGCGGCGCCAGCGCATGGAACAGGAGCGCCCGACCCCGCCACGTCCCTCCCCGGCGCAGGCGGCCGATCAGCCCCGCCGGGAGGCCGTGGCCGCCCGCCCCGCACAGCGGGCCGGCACGCTCCAGGAACGTGTGGCCCAGGGGGTGGAACAGACCGGGCCCAACGAGTTCGCCATTCAGCGGGACGTGCTCGAGGAAGTCGCAAACAACTCCAGCTTCATGCAGGCCCAGGCGCCGCAGGTGGTCCCCACCTATCGGGACGGACAACCGAACGGCTTCCGGCTCCAGGGTGTTCGCGGCGACTCCATCTTCGGTCGCCTCGGCATTCGAAACGGCGACGTGATCCAGTCCGTCAACGGACAGGTGCTCGACTCCCCCCAGCGCGCACTGATGCTGTACGAACAGCTCCTCGCCAGCGGCTCCGTCGAACTCACCATCGAACGCGGTGGGCGAACCCGTTCGGTCTCGTACCAACTGCGATAGCGCCGTGCCAGCCTGACACACCGCGCCCGTCTCCCGGACCACGGACGTGCCCTTATGGCACACCCCCTTCCCCGAACCGCAACGACCATCCCAGCCACGCCAGCAATAGCAGGACCTTGCCCGAGGTGACACTCTGGCACGCTTCCTGCTTATCACGCATTGCAACTCAAACGGCGGTCCCCCTGGGGCCCGCCACCGCGCCCCAGGGACAGCCCCCGTGAACCAGCGCCATCTTCAGTCACTGTTTCCCCTCGCCGTGCTCGCCCTGCTCGCCGTCCCCGCAGGGACCGCGCTCGCCGAGCTCGACCCCGTGCAGCCCGTACCACCCTCCGTTCCGGACATCGAGCGCGAGACCGCGGGGGCCCCCCCGCTCCTCGCTCAGGCGCGGCCCGGCGTGGTCCCACGACAACGGCCCGAAGAGGAAGACGAGGACGAGACTCCGCCGGCAGCCGTGCCCGCGCCGGAACCCGCCCCGCGCCCGGCTGCCCCGTCCCGCCAGGGCCCCCGAGTGCTCTCGGTCGAGGATGTCGCCCCCGATGTCGGCGAGATCCCCGGGAATTTCGTCGAACCATTCGATCCGAGAAGCCCCCCGCGTGGCGTCCGGGTGAACATCGACTTCAACCAGGCTGAACTCAGTGACGTGGTGATGTGGATCTCGGCGCTGACCGGCCGGAACTTCATCATCGCGGACACGATCAGCAGCCAGAAGCGCATCACGATCATCAGCCCCACCCCGGTGAGCATCGACGAGGCGTACCGCGCATTCATCGCCGCGCTCAACATGAACGGACTCACCGTCGTGCCGTTCGGGCGCTTCCTGAAGATCGTGGAGTCCGGCGACGCCCAGCGCGAGCCCATCGTGCCCACCGACGATCCGCGCGATATCGTGGACGATGACCGCATGGTCACCCACATCCACCAGCTCCAGCACGTCGGCATCTCCACCGTCCAGCCCGTCCTCGATGCCCTGAAGACGAGCGCGGCGGAAATCGTGGCCTACGAGCCGACCAACACGATGATCATCACGGAGACGGGCCGGAACCTTCGCCGCCTTCTGGGCATCCTCGAGCGCCTCGACGTCCCCGGAGGCCAGGAGCGCATCTACCTCTATCAGGTCCAGTACGCCGAGGCCGAGTCGCTTCGGAGCGTGCTCCTCGAGATCTTCCAGCGCGACCAGCAGCAGCAGCAGCCTCAGCAGCAGCAACGGCAGACCGCCGCCCAGGCCGCGCGGGCCCGCCGCGCCGCTGCCGCCCGCGAAGAGGCCACGCCCGAGATCGCGGACAGCCCGTCCTCCATCACCGTCTCGCAGATCATCTCGGACGAACGGACGAACCAGCTCATCATCATCGCAAACGAACGCTCCTACGAACGCATGCTCGAGATCGCCCGGCAACTCGACGTTCCGATCGCCAACGAGGGCCAGATCCACGTCGTCTTCCTCGAGAACGCAAACGCCAGCGAGCTGGCCAGCACCCTGCAGAATCTCGTGCAGGGGGTGCAGCAGCAGCGCGACGAGCAGGGCGGTCGCGCCACCACCGCTGCGCAGCGCCGCGCCGCTGCGCAGCAGCAGGCCCAGGCGACAGGAACCGGCGCGAGCTTCGCCGGCAACCTCTCCATCACCGCCGACGAGTCCACGAACAGCCTCGTCGTGGTCGCCACCAACCGCGACATGATCGCGCTTCGAGGCGTGATCGAGCAGCTCGACCGCCGCCGCCAGCAGGTCTACGTCGAGGCCGTGATCATGGAGATCAGCCTCAACCGCCAGAACCAGTTCGGGCTCGCGCTCAACGCGGGCGCGCTCCCGAGCATCGGCGGAGAGGATGTGCCCCTCTTCGGCGCGACCAGCGTGGGCCCGCTCTCGAGCATCATCCTGGACCCCACGTCCCTCACCGGACTCGCCGTGGGCGTGCGGGGGCCGACCGTCGAGGGCACGGAAGGCCTGCTCGGTCCGGGCATCGGTCTGCCCAGCTTCGGCGCCATCATGCAGGCGATCCAGACGGACAATGACGTGAACGTCCTGTCCAGCCCGCACCTGCTCACCATGGACAACGAGGAGGCCGAAATCGTGGTCGGCGAGAACATCCCCTTCATCTCGGGCATCTCCGGAACGGGCGGCGGTGGACTCGGTGGACTCGGCGGACTCGGTGGACTCGGCGGGCTCGGTGACCTCGGCGACCTCGGCGGACTCGGCAGCCTCGGCGGACTCGGGGGCTTCGGCTTTCCGTCCGTCAGTGTCCAGCGCCAGGATGTGGCGCTGACCCTGCGCATCCGCCCGCAGATCAATGAGAGCAACTTCGTGCGCCTCGAGGTCGAGAAGCAGGTCGACGACGTCCAGTCGATCGACCCCATCCTCGGACCGCGCACGACCACGCGGCAGGCACGGACCGTCATCGTGGTCGAGGACCAGCAGACCGCGGTCATCGGTGGGCTCATGAGGGATTCGGTGATCCGAGATGTCTCCAAGGTTCCGTTCCTAGGAGACATCCCGGTGCTCGGCCACTTCTTCAGGCACACATCCAACCGCACCGTGAAGACGAACCTCGTTCTGCTCCTCACCCCCTACATCATCCGGGATACGGCCGATTTCTGGGAGATCTATCGCCGCAAGATGGAAGAGCGGGAGGAGTTCGTGGCCTACTTCGGTCGCCGCGACATCAACTACGTCCGCGCCATCGATTACAACCGCAAGGTGGGCCCGACCCACCAGATGGGCGCTCGAATCCGCAACGCGATCGAGAGGGCCGACGAGCGCAGCCGCATCTTCGGTACGCCCACCGAGGAGGTGGACATCGACGGCCCGGCGAATGAACCGCTGCGCCTTCCTGTTGAATCCACGGACCCCGGCCTGCCCGTCGAGGGCCTCGACTGATCCCTCGCACTGCCCTCACGGACGCTCATGTTCAACCGCCCTCTGCTCGGTGAGATCCTGCTCGACCTCGGCCTGATCGGCCCGAAGGATCTCGAGGACGCTCTCCGCCGTCAGCAAGGACGGCCCGGTCGTCTCGGGGAGATCCTCGTGGAGGCGGGCGCCGTCGAGCCGGAAGGCGTGGCGCGGGCACTGGCCGTGCAACTGGACCTGGAGTTCGCCGCCCGTATCGACGTCGAACAGGTGGACCTCGATCTGCTGGCGAACGTCCCCATCCACTACGCTCGAAGCCGGCGCCTGCTGCCCATCCGCCGTCAGGGCGCTCACGTCGAGCTGGCGATCGTGGACCCACTCGACACCATGGCGATCGATCAGGTCGCACGCGCGCTCGGCGCCGAGGTGGAGCCGATCGTCGTGCCCCCGCAGCCCCTGCAGGACGCCCTCAACCTCGCCTATGACCGGTACGACCGGACCCGCGGGTCCTACGGAGAGATGCTCGACGACGACGAGCCCAAGGCGACGGAGGTCGCGGACCCGGGGTTCGAGGATGTGGTCGACCTTCTCGGCGCCGGGGGGGACGACGAGGCCCCCGTCATCCAGTTCGTGAACACGACCTTCGTTCGCGCCGCGCGCGACCGGGCCAGCGACATCCACATCGAGCCCTACGAGCAGCGTGTCGTGGTCCGCTTCCGGATAGACGGCGTGCTCCAGCAGGTGGCGGAAGTGCCGAAGCGCTTCCACTCGTCCATCGCTGCGCGCGTCAAGATCATGGCGGGCCTGAACATCGCGGAGAAGCGCCTTCCTCAGGATGGCCGCATCCGGATCAAGCTGGCGGGCAAGGACATCGACATCCGTGTGGCCACCGTGCCCACCGCACACGGGGAGCGGGTGACGATGCGTCTGCTGGACAAGTCCGCAGTCCTCCTCGACCTGGCCACCATCGGAATGGACCCCGGCACACTGTCGAGCGTCAACGAACTCATTCACAAGCCCTATGGCATCGTCCTCGTCACCGGCCCTACCGGCTCGGGGAAGACGACGACCCTCTATTCGTGCCTCTCGCGGATCAACACGCCCGATCGGAACATCCTGACCGTCGAGGATCCGGTCGAGTATCAGCTCGAGGGCATCAGCCAGGTAGCGGTGAACCCGAAGATCGAGCTGACGTTCGCGTCGGGTCTGCGGTCCTTCCTGCGTCACGATCCCGACATCATCATGGTGGGCGAGATCCGTGATCAGGAGACCGCGGAAATCGCCATCCAGGCGTCATTGACGGGCCACCTCGTCTTCTCGACCATCCACACCAACGATGCCGCCGGCGCGTTCACGCGGCTGATCGACATGGGGGTCGAGCCCTTCCTCGTCGCCTCCTCGTTGCTGGCGAACATGGCCCAGCGGCTTGTGCGGCGCCTGTGTGGCAGCTGCAAGGAGGCCTACGAGCCGAGCCAGGAGGAGCTCGACCGGATCGGCATCCGGCCGGAAGAGCTCGCGGCGCAGGGAGGTGTCCTCTATCGGCCCCATGGGTGCGAGGAGTGCAGGCACCTCGGCTATCGCGGCCGAACGGGGATCTACGAGTTGCTGCCCGTCAGCCATGAGATCCGACAGCTCGTCATGCAGCGTTCGGATGCGTCGGAGATCAAGCGCCGAGCCGTGCACGAGGGAATGCGAACCCTTCGGGACGACGGGGCCGAGAAGGTGCTTCGGGGGATGACCAGCATCGAAGAGATTCTGCGGGTCACCCAGAAGGAAGTCGCCGCCTGACCAGAGCGAGTCCATGCCCGTCTACGAGTATACAGGAGTCAACAGCACCGGGAAGAAGGTCCGGGGCGTTTTCGATGCGGAGAGCGCACGCGCTCTGCGCGACCAGCTGCGCGCCCAGGGCATATTCCTGACCACCCACAACGAGGGGAAGGCAAAACGGGAACGCAAGCGGGGCGAGATCCACTTCGAGAACCCGCTCAGGGATCGGGTTTCGCTCCGGGACGTGGCGGTGATGACACGGCAGCTCGGGACGCTCCAGCGGGCCGGCATCCCGCTGGTGGAGTGCCTGACGGCGCTGGTGGACCAGACGGAGAACGAGGCGCTCAAGCGTGTGATCTCGGACGTGCGCCAGAAGGTCAACGAGGGTTCTGCGCTGGCGACAGCCATGGGCGATCACCCGAAGGTGTTCACCCCGCTCTACGTGAACATGATTCGCGCAGGAGAGTCCTCGGGCAATCTGGACGTGGTTCTCCTTCGGTTGACGGACTTTCTCGATGATCAGGTAAGGCTGCGCGGCGATGTGTCCGCCGCCCTGTTCTACCCGGTGGCCATGCTCGTGATCACGCTTCTGATCGTGGGGGTCCTGATGGTGGTCGTGGTTCCCCGCGTCACCCAGCTGTTCGAGGACCAGGGGCAGGCTCTGCCCCTGCTCACGACGATCCTGATCGGCTTCAGCCAGCTCCTGGGCCGCTACTGGTGGCTGATGGGCATGTTCATCGCGGGCGCGGTCGTGGCGTTCCGGCGCTGGAAGGCCACCCCGGACGGTCGCGAGAAGTGGGATCGCTTCACGCTTCGCGTACCGGTGTTCGGCTCGCTGCAGCGCCGCATTGCGGTCAGCCGATTCTCGAAGACACTGAGCACCATGCTGGCGAGCGGCGTGCCCCTGCTGACCGCCCTGGACATCATCAAGAACATCCTGGGCAACAGCATCCTGATCCGGGTGGTGGAGCAGGCTCGCCTCAACATCCGCGAGGGGGAGAGCATCGCTGGCCCGCTGCGGCGAAGCGGTGAGTTCCCTCCCATGGTGACCCACATGATCGCCGTGGGTGAACGGACTGGCGAACTGGAGACAATGCTCGGCAATGTGGCCGAGGCCTACGACTACGAAGTCCAGCAGAGCGTCAAGACGATGACCGGACTTCTTCAACCCGTGCTGATCGTTGTGATGGGCGTCATGGTCGGCGGGATCGTCTTCGCGATCCTGCTGCCGATCCTGCGCATGAACGAGGGGATCGTGATGTGATCCCCGCCTCGAGGAGCGGACGATGAAGGAACGGATCAGGGACATTCTCGCGCGGCTCGGCCGCACCCGTCGGGGGCGACTCTCCCAGCGCGGCATGACCATCATCGAGATGATGATCGTGCTCGTGATCATGGGCATGATCATGGTCACCATCGGAGGGTATTCGTTCAACGCAATCCAGAACGCGCGGCTTCAGGACGCGCGGGTACAGGTCGGCCAGCTTGGAACGGCCCTCGAGGAGTACCGCGTGCTGGTGGGCGAGTACCCCCAGTCGCTCGACGACCTCGTGCGGCCTCCGGGTGGCCTTGCTCCGATCCGACGGGAGGTCGGCAGCGATCCCTGGGGCAATGACTTCCAGTATCGTCGAACGAGCCGCGACGCCTTCGAGCTCTTCTCCGCCGGCCCGGACGGGCGGCCGGGCACCGAGGACGACATCCACCTCGAAGGCAGCGGCAGGAACTGAGGTTCCGCCGGCTCCGGAGCAACCATCCCGTGAATTCCGTCCCCCCATGCGACGAGCGAGGGCTCACCCTCATCGAGATCCTGATCGCGATCACGATCATGGCCATGATCGTGGCCGGATCCGTGGGAGTCGTCTCGAACATCGCCAATTTCCAGATGCGCGGCGAGGTCTTCCGGACCTCCTCGGCGCTCCGGATGGTCCATGGCCGTGCAGCCATCAACGGCATCCGCTACCAGGTCGTCTTCGACATCGACGGCAACCGCTTCCGCGTGGAGTGCAGCGAGGACAACGTGCTGGTGCGTACGGAGGATGACCTGCGCGAAGAGGAGCGCGCCCGGGGTGTGCAGCGCTTTCGGCGCGACGACGACCCGGAGGCCAATCCGTTCGGAGACCGGCTGAGGGGACAATTCGATCCGTGCGATGATGGCGTGGTCGGCGAGCGGGACCTCCCGGAACGGATCAGCTTCGATCGCGTGCTGACGGTTCATCGCCGTGAGCCGGAGACCAGCGGCGAGGTGGCGGTGGCCTTCTTTCCGGACGGGTTCGTGGAGCAGGCCCTGATCTGGATGGTCCACGACAACGGGAGCACCTGGACCCTGGAGCTGGAGCCCATGACCGGACGTGTGCTCGTTCATGCCGAGGATCTCGAGATACCCCGCGACTTCCATGACGAGGAGGAGGACCGATGACGCGGCTCCGGACAGCATCGTCGGCGGGGTTCACGCTCATGGAGGTGCTGATCGCGTTCGCGATCCTGGCGGTGAGTCTGGCGATTCTCATCGGCACGCAGGCGAACAGCGTCCAGATGAACGACCGTGCCAATCGCATGTCGGTGGCCGCGATGCTCGCGCGGGGCAAGATGTTCGACATCGAGAGTGAGCTGCTTCGCGAGGGCTTCTCGACCACGACGCAGCGCGACGGCGGCACGTTCCGGGAAGAGGGATTCGAGGCCTTTCGATGGACGGCGGAGGTGGAGGTCGTCGAGATCTCCGGACAGGCCGAGCAGGAGTTCGTGGAAGGCGTGACGGCGCAACTGTACGGAGACGGAGAGAGCGACGGCGTGTTGTCCGGGGCGAGCGCCGTCACCCAGTTCCTGCCGATGATCATCGCGCAGATTCCCCAGATCATCAATGACATCAGCGAGCGAACGCGCCGGATTGTGCTGACGGTCGAGTGGGACGTGGGAGGGGGCACCCAGTCCTTCACCCTGACCCAGTTCGTCGTCAACATCGACAGCGAGGAGTTCCTCCGGGAAGAGGGGCCAAGCCCTGACGAGCTGCTGGAGGCCCTCCAGTGATGCGGCATCCGGATATCCGCGGGCGCCTGCCGGGCGAGCGGGGCATGACCTTGATCGAGATCATGCTCGCCCTGGTCATCTTCACGACGCTGATCGTACTCACCTGGGGTTCGATCACCTCCTCTTTCCGGTTGCGCGCAGCCTCGCTGGATCGGTTCGAGCAGTACAGGCTCGTGCAAAACGCGATGGATCGGATGAGCCGCGAGCTCTCGATGGCCTTCGTGACCAACATCGGGGACCCGCCAACCAACGATCGCCGGGAGGTGACCTATCGCACGCTCTTCGAGGGCGAACGAGACTCCGTGACGTTCACGAGCTTCGCCCACGTGCGTACCCGGGCCGGCCAGGTGGCGACGGATCAGGCCGCGATCACCTACCGCATCGAGCGCCGCCGAGGCCGCGACGGGCGCCTTGTCCCTCACCTCGTGCGTCGCTCCGAGACACCGATCGACGCCACGCCCGAACGCGGCGGTACGCGTTTCGCGCTGCTGGCCGAGGTGCAGAGTGTCACGTTCGAGTACTGGGATGGAGACCGGACGATGGCCGGGAGCGGCTGGACGAGGAGCTGGGACGCGTCGCAGCACGAGGGCCGGCTTCCGGAACGGGTGCGCATCACGGTCGAGATGCCCCACCCCCACCTGCGCAACCAGACCATGACCTTCCGCTCTCAGGCCTTCATCCACCTGCGGGAGCCGGTGGTGATCATTCCGGCTTCCGTGATGGAGTCGCTCCAGCGTGCGGCCTCGGACGAAGAGGCGCTCGAACAGCTCGACGAGGGGGGAACACGCCGCCAGGTTCCCCCCGTGCAGCGTGGACAGTTCATGCCTCCTCGAGACGGGAGGCTGCGATGACGAGCTGGCTGCAACGGCACGTCGCGGGCATGGGCCGGTTCGGGCACCGGCTCGCGGTGAGGCTCGACACGCCGATGCGCAGGCAGCGGGGAACTGCCCTGGTCATCGTGCTCGCCACGGTGGCCATCCTCACGGTCTCCATCGTCGAGTTCGTCTACCAGACCCGGGTCAACCTGCACCTCGCGGCGAATCAGCGGGACGAGGTGAAGGCGTACTTCCTCGCCCGAAGCGGCGTGAACCTGCAGTTGCTCGCCCTCAACTATCAGCATGAGCTGTCGAACGCGCCCATGATCGGCCCGATGGTCGAGCGGTCCAACTTCCAACTCTGGGAGTACCTGGATCTGCTGCTGCCGACCTATGCCGCGGCGCGACTGGAAAGCCCGATCGGCTCGCTGGATCTGGAGGACACGGGCGCCACGGGGTTCGGTGGGCTGACGGGTGACATCTCGTTCTCCCGCCCCATGCCCGAGGAGGGCAAGATCAATGTCAACAGCTTCGCCGGGCGCAACATCGATCAGGCGACGCTGCAGGCCCTCTGCAATCTCATCCGGCCACCGGCGTACGACGACGTGTTCGCGTCCAGCATTGCACGCCAGCGTGCCCTGCGGGATCGCTTCGATCTCGTGGGGGCCATCATCGATCACATCGACAGCGACAGCGACCTGACCGTGGTGGACGAGAATTGCAACGTCTCGATGGGCGGCCGCGGCAACGAGTCGAGCCGATACGTGGGACTCGAATGGGGCCCCAAGAACGAGCCGCTGGTCAGCCTCGACGAGCTCGCCCTCGTCCCCGGCGTATCGGACGGGTTCCTCGAACAGTTCCGCGACAACCTCACGGTGTACCCCGTGCCGCTCAGGTTCTATCCGAACCTGTCCAATGCCCAGGCATTCCTCGGGTTCCTGTGCTCCCACGTCACCGGGGGAAGCGAGGACGTGAACCCCTGTTCGCTTCCCGTCATCGCCCAGCAGGTGTACGTTCTCGCTCTCGCGCTCGAAGGGTACGTGAACTTCTTCTCGGACAAGATGCGGCTCATCGCGCAGTACACGGGCTTCATGGACGGAATCTCGGATGACCGCGTCCTCGACGTCTCGCGCGGCGGGCAGATGATCGCGTTCCAGCAGCCACGCGACTTCGTGAACGTTCTCAACGTGTTTCGGACGCAGAGCGATGTTGCCATGCAGTTCATGCTCTTCTCCGACCCCGGTCGCCGGCTGCTCTTCGGTATGGGCGGGGTAGGCGGAAGCGCCTTCATCCCGCCCGACATCGCCGTGACCTTCAACGACCGGGCCATGCTGCAGCAAATCGAGGTCGGACCCCCACGGGTCTTTACGATCGAGGCCACGGGACACTATGGCGTAGCCTCTCGTACCATCCGCGCGGTGGTCGACCTCGGCAACGACAGCCGACTTCTGTACTGGAGAGAATTCTAGTGGGCACGCGAGTCCTCGGACTGGATATCGGCCACTCGGCCATCAAGGGCGTTGTCCTCGACGTCTCCTTTCGGAACTGGGAGGTTCTGGACGCCTTCGTGGCCCCCGTGCGCCGCAACGCAGCCTCCACTGGCGCGGATCACGACACACCCGCCCAGGGGTCGACCCCGGTCGACAGCGACTCGGCGGTGGGCGGCGATCAGGACAGGGAGGCTGGCGTATCCGGCCGCGAAGAGGGGGACGACGCCGAGCCTCCTGCCCTCGACGAACCGACGCTCGCCACGCTGGCCCTTCTGGCTGCACAGGGACGTCTGCAGGCCGAGTCGATCTTCACCAACCTCTCCCTCGACGAGGTGTTCCTGACCCGGACCACCCTGCCCTTTGCAGGTGCTCGAGAGGTCGAGGCCGTGATCCGCCCCCAGCTCGAGGGCCGACTTCCGGCGGATATCGACGAGCTCCATATCGATTTCAGTGTCTGTGGCCCCGCCCCCAATGGCGAGAACCTCCTGTACGCGGTGGCCGTACAGCCCGAACGCATGGGCGCATGGCTCGCAGCCCTGGACTCCGTGGGACTTGATCCGCGCGGGGTCGATGTGGCCCCGTTTCCCCTGCAGACGGTCGCGGCGGCCTGGACGCCTCCTGCGGGGGAAGCCGTCGCCTGGATCGACATCGGTGCGCACCGAACGGGGGTTCTCGTCACGCGAGACACCCATGCGGAGTTCGCGCGCGAATTCATCGGGGGAGGTGCGCTGGTCACCTCTGCGCTGGCGGAGGCCTTCGGCCTGGCCCTCGCCGATGCGGAGGAGGGAAAGCGACGGGAGGCGCGCATCCTCAATGCCGTGATGCCCCCGGGAGAGGCTCCTGCACCCGAAGCTGTGGAGATCAGCGAGACCTGCCGCGCAGCTGTGCAGCCGCTCCTCAAGCAGATTCGCCGCAGCCTCCAGGCCCACGCCTCGAAAGCGGCGTCGCCCGCATCGCGGGTCGTCCTCTGCGGTGGCGGTGCGTCGCTGCAGGGCCTCGCGGAACTGGTGGAGCAACAGCTCGGGGTACCCTGCGAAACATGGACGCCCACGGGCCCGGCAGCAACGCCGACGGTCCAGACGCACGGTCACCAACTCGCACAGGCGCTGGGACTCGCCCTGCGGGGTGTACAGGGCCTTGCCGGTTCGAGGTTCAACCTGCGTCGGGACGACTTCGCCTATACCGGCAGCTACGAGTGGCTGCTGGGCCGACTTCCGGCTCTGGCCGTCGCGGGAGCGCTGATCGTTCTGGCGACGATGCTGCTGCTCGCCGGCACATGGACCCAGCTCCAGGCAGAGAGACGACATCTCGACAACGCGCTGGAGGCCACGAGCACGGAAGTCTTCGGGGCTCCGCTGCTCGTGCCGGAGCGCATTCAGCAGCGGTTGTCGCAGGGCGGTGGTGGACTGCAGTTCATGCCGACGGTCAGCGCATACGACCTCTTCCTGGGAATCTCCTCCATGGTGGGCGAACTGCAGTCGGAAGGCACCGTACTCGAGGCCCGCTCCGTGGAAGTCGACCTCAGCCGCCGCCTCTTCGACGTCCGCGGAACGGCCGAGTCCGCCGATGCGGTGGATCGGCTGGAGACTGCGCTCGGCGCACATCCATGCCTCCGAAACCTCCAACGCCAGAGCCTGCAGGCCTCCCGGGACGGCGACGGCTTCGACTTCGGCATCACCGGCGCTGCGGGATGCACGCGGCCCGATGATGAGGAACGCTGATGGAACAATCACTTCCCCCCTCCATCGAACGACTTCGCGCACGGATGGCCGAGCTCACGGAACGGGAGCGCAAGCTGCTCCTGCTCATGGCCGTCACGGGAGTCCTCTTCCTGCTGCTGTTCGGGAACCTGATCGTCGGGAATGCTCTGGACGGCCTGCGGGACGGAAACCAGCAGCGCCGCGCCGCGCTCAACGAACTCATCCATGAGCGGGAGCGGTTCCTGACCGAGGTCGCACAGGCCGAGCGTCTGGATGCACGGCTCGAGTCCAATCGTCTCCGCCTCTCTTCGTTCATCGAGACGCAGGCCAGCCAGGCGGGTGTCCCTCGCCCGAGAGAGTTTCGCGATCACACCCAGCCCGTGGGCCAGACCGGAATCACCGCCCACGAGACGACGGTGAGCTTTCCCTCCATGTCCTTCGAGCAGCTGCTCGACCTCCTCAACAGCTTCGAGGACTCCGGCGAGCTCGTGTTCATCCAGACCCTGCGTGTGTCGCCAGCCCGAAGAGGTGAACACGGCCTGGATGCCGACATCACGCTCGCCACCTATCGACGCACCGGAGAACCGTGACATGATGGAGGACGTTCGGATCCGACGCGCGGCCATTGCCGCTGCGTTCCTGCTGGCGCTTGTTGTCGGACTCGTGCTCTTTGCTCCACACCGTGTTCTCACGCGGATCGCGGAGGTCCAGCTCGAACAGGCGCTTCAGCAACAGTACCAGGTGCAGATTCGGCAGGTGACCCTCCGACCACCGGCGCGTCTCGTCGTTCGTGATGCGAGTATCATTCGCCGTCCCGAAGCCGACGCCGCTCCCGACACGCCCCGACCCCTGCCCACGAACATCGACTCCGTGCGGGCCCGCGTGGGCCTCTTCTCCCTCCTCCGGCGCCAGCCTCGCGCCACGGTGACGATCCGCATGGACGACGGCGAAGCCCGACTTTCGCTGGCCCCTGGAGACGGTGGCGAGGGGCTGTACATCCAGGTCACCTTCGACGACCTCGAGCTCCGGAGAATTCAGCCTCTCCGCGAACGTCTGGGGTTACCCATTCAGGGGAGGGTGAATGGCACCGTGGAGCTCGCCTACGATGAGCGGATGCGGCTCGCTGGCGGGGAAGTGGACCTGGAAGTGAGCAGTACGGTCCTGGGACCCGGCGAGATTCACAACGAAGCATTCCGACCCTTCGGGGGATTCATTCCCCTGCCTGCCACCCGTGTCGGCACCATCGTACTGCGCACCAGCATCGACGGTTCCGACCTGGGCATCGACGAGTTCACGGCCACCGGCGCGGATGTTCGCGTCGAGGTCGGTGGCGAGGCCAACCTCCGCGATCCGCTGCGGGCGTCCATGGTCCGGCTCGCGCTGACCTTCAGCCTCAGCGAAGAGTACGTCGAGGAGGCCGGACTGGGAGCGGCGCTGAATCTCTGGCCCGTGCTGCGAGAGGCACAGACCGGGGACGGATACGCGCTCCTCATCTCGGGAACACTGGGCAACCTGGGCGAACCCCAGCCCCTGCGCGGCAGGGCCCGCTGACAAGCAGCGCCCCGCCGGATGGAGCGCAGCAAGGCACGTCTGCATTTGACAGGGGCAGTCCCGGGCAGATACGCTCTCGCCACTGCTGCAGGGCCTCCCTGCGGTCGACCCCGAGTGGGCGACTGCTCACCCCATTCCATCCTGAACCTTCTGCATCCAACGGAGCACCATGAACCAGTCCTCGGCGATGGTACCCTCGCCCGGCGCTGCCGCGCCCCCTCACGACTACGGCGGATACGTCTCCCGGGCCTTCTCCATCTTCATGGGCGACATCGGGAAGTGGGCCATCATCGGGCTCGTCGGAGCCCTGGTGTTCGGCATCGGCTTCTGGGGCGGCTACCACTACTGCGCCGCAAAGGCGCTGCGCGGGGAAGCCGTCTCGATCGGTGACGTCTTCCACCCGTTCAGTCGCTTTCTCAGCTTCATCGCCCTCCCGGCCGTCTTCATCGGAGCGTGGATTGTCTACGCCATCCTTGCCTTCATTCTCGGTTCCATCCGGCTGGGGATCGTGGCCGGACTGCTCGGCTTTGCGCTCTGGCTCGGCATGATCGTCGCCGGCTTTGCCCTCATCTGGGTCTACCCGCTGATGGCAGACCGGGGGATGGGCTTCGTCGAAGCTGCAAAGATGTCGTTCGAGACCTTCAAGGGCAACATCGGACGGCAGATCATTACCGTTCTTGTGGTGGGGGTCATCCAGATGGTCGCTGGCATCGTGCCGTTCGCTCTGGCGGCAGCCATCGGCATGATCGTGCTGATGCTCGCCTATCGCTGCGAGTTCTACCACGAGACGGCTGCAGCGGCCGGCACAGGACAAGCCGCGCCCCAGCAGCAGTGGGGACAGCCCCAGCAGCCGCAGGCCGCGCCCCAGCAGCAGTGGGGTCAGCCCCAGCAGCCGCAGGCCGCGCCCCAGCAGCAGTGGGGACAGCCCCAGCAGCCGCAGGCCGCGCCCCAGCAGCAGTGGGGACAGCCTCAGCAGCCGCAGGCCGCGCCCCAGCAGCAGTGGGGACAGCCTCAGCAGCCGCAGGCCGCGCCCCAGCAGCAGTGGGGACAGCCTCAGCAGCCAGGAGCGGCCGCGCAGCCTCCACAGGACGCCTGGGCTCAGCAGGCACCGGCCGCTGCAGCAGCACCGCAGGAGCCGGCGATGCCCGCCGCACAGCAGCCGCAGGCCGCTGCCGCTGGAACCGTCGCGCCCGTCGCACAGGAAGAGGAAGAGAACACCGTCGAGACAGCTACCCAGTCGACGACGGTCAATCCGAACGAGCAGTTCCGCGGCAAGACCATGGCCATGAGCGCCTCCGACTTCGAAGAACTGCTCAAGAAGCAGCAGGGAGGTGGTGGGCAGGGCTGACGCCTTCCGCCATCGGCACCACCTGCCAGGAGCAGAGGCGGTTCAGGCATCTCCGGGCAGCAACGGCTCGGCCGCAGGTTCCGCCGCATCGGACTCCGTCCCGGATCGAACGACCGCCACGATCTCGCCCAGCGTGACGGCACCCACCGCATCGCGCATCGCTGTCGCCAGCGGCTCGAGCGCGTCGCTCACCGCGCAGCCGATTTCCCGTTCGACGTGGAACGTGCCACAGCGTTCGAGGAGTCCCCGCAGCTCGATGTGCTCGAGCGTCTGACGCAGCACCCACCGGCGCTCGTTCTGCTCGATTCCCATGACGGGCTCGACGACCTCCACTCTCTGCAGGACCTTGAGAATACGCACCGTATCCGCTCGAGACAGCCGGCCCTCCTCGGCGAGAACCGTTGTGGAGACGCTGCCCTCCCCTCGATCGATTCGAATCCCGAGCAGGAGAAGCACCTCGAGCAGCGCCATCACACCGGGGGACTCCCGAAAGCGCCGGTGCGACGCTCGCTGGCGCAGCACGGACTCTCGAAAGTCCTGGATGCACGCCCCCATGAGGACGCCGAGGGCGATGATGATCCACGAGACGTAGATCCACAGCAGCAGGACGGGCACAAGGAAGATGGCGCCGTAGATCCGGAACCAGCTCACACTGGCGAACTGGCTGACATAGAATCCGAATCCGAACTTTCCGAGCTCGAAAACCACGGCCGTGACCAGAGCGGCCACGAGCGCAGGACGCCAGCGCACGCGGGTGTTCGGCAGCAACACCATGGCGAAGAGCAGCGCGGTGAACGTCAGGAGGATGGGGAAGAGCGCCGGGACAATCACGGCCGTGAAGCGGAACACCCCGAGCTGCGTCACGACGAGGACCTGAATGTAGGACGACGCGACGACCCCGGCCGTGATCAGGGGAGGGGCGACCGTGAGAATCGTCCAGAAGAGGATGATTCGCTTCACGATGGGACGGCGCCGACCGACATCCCATGCGTCATTGAAGAGCTGGTCGGCCTCGTTGAACAGGCTGATCGAAGTGTACAGAAAGAAGAGCAATCCGATGCTTCCCAGGTATGCGCTGCCCGCACGCTCGATGAGTCGATCGAGGGTGCCGCGGATCGACTCGTCGTCCACGGGGATCCACGCCGTCAGGACCGCGTCCACAAGCGCGTCGCTTGCGCCATCGAGCAGCCCGAGGGCTCCCGCGATGGACACGGCGATCACGAGAATGGGGATGACGGAGAGCGCGGTGTGAAAGGCCAGTCCCGCCGCCCGCTGGGCCATCCGCTTCTCCTCGAAACGATCCCAGACCTCCCGCAGCAGGAAGAACAGATACGCCCCTCTTCGTTCACCTGGCGTGAGTCTGGTCCACTGGTCGCGAAGAAATCGACGACGGACCCGTGCCAGCCTCGCACCCAGTCGGTCCCGCCAGGACTCTCTGGACGCCTCGGAATCCTGTGCCATGTTGCTGTTCCCGGTCTCCTGCCACGAAAGGACGGATTTTGCCTCCTTCCCGTCTTAGGCTATCCATGAACCGGATGCCACGTCCGACTTCACGGCCCCTCGATGCGACGAATCTTCTTCACCCTGCTTCTGGCGACGCTCCCGCTGGCGGCCACCCTGATGCTGCCTCCCACCGGCTCGCGAGACCGGGCGGAAGCCGCCCTCCAGAGAAGCTCCTCTGCCGGTGGGGCTCCGGTGATTCGAACGCTGGCCGAGCGCATCGACGAGGGGCGACGCACTGCCGAGACACTCGACATCGCGACGGCGAATCTGTCCACGGCGACGGCACTGGCGCGGGAGACGATGGTGTTCGTCTCCGCAGCGGAGTCCGTCGACAGCGTAGCCCGCCGAGCCATGCTGTTCGACTGCGAGAAGGCCGCGTCCGACGCTCACCTCCTTCTGGAGGCACGACGTGCACCAAACGAGCAGGTCCGCCTGCATGACGTCATGGCGGTCTGTGCGGACCGCTCCACGCACGAGGGAGCTCTCGTCGCGCTTTCCCATGTCGATCGGGCCCGAGCCGTGTTGAGTGAGGAGCCCCATGAACCCGGACTCCGGATCGAGCCATGGCGTGCCCTCTGGGCGAGCGAGGCCGCCCTGACTCTCGGTGAAGCCGATCGAGTCCGCGAGGAGGCCGAAGCAGCCGGGCCGGGCGCGCCCACATTGCGCCTCGAACTCGCCTTCGAGTTGCTCGCGATTCGGGCATCGCTTCGCCTCGATGACCACGCAGCGAGTGCCATCCGCGATGCCGAGGCCTTCCTGCACCGCTTTCCGGAGACACCGGCTGCCGATACGCTCATCCTGGAAGTGGTCGACGCCGAGATGTCACTCGGTCGAAACGACGCCGCGATGCGCCGTGCCCATCGCTTCCTGCTCGAGCGCCCCCAGATTCCGATCGCTGCGCAGTTCGATGCGCGCGTCCGCGAGCTGGAGGGTCGCGGCGTGCGGCGTCCGGCCACCAGCTGGGAGCAGCGATTCGAACAGGCCAGGGAAGTTCGCTTCAGCCGGTTTCGAGACCACGCCGAGCTGCTCCTTGAGGTGCTCGAGGAAGAAGCGCTTGCGGGTGGGCGGGTCGCGGATGCCAACCGGGTCCGGTTTCAGCGCATCCTGAACGCCTGGGAGGGGGGGCGCAGCGAGGATGGACTGGCTCATGTGGAAGCCATTCGTGCCAGTGGTTTCAGCGGAGTGAGTGAGCGAAGCGTGCGCAACTACAAGGTTCGGTTCCTGGGTCGTCTTGGACGAACCGACGAGGGGATTCTCGCGATTCGGCGCCAGACCGATCGGAGGCCCCGCTCCGAGCAACTGGCGCGCCTCGCCGAGTACGGATTCATGGTCGGGCGCTACGAGATAGCGCTCGAGGCCGCGGAGGAAGTACGAGGGAGCCAGTGGTTCTCGACGTTCGACGGTGCGTTTCTGCTCTATCTGGCTGGCGAGTACGCTCGTGCCCGAAACGGTTTCCGCACGATCGCCGAGCGCAGTACGGGAGCACAGCAGCGCAGAGCGCGCTACTGGCAGGGACGTGCGGAGACCCGCCGAGGAGACCGGGACGCAGCCATTTCGGTCTTCGCAGCGCTGGCCAGCGAGGACCCGTTCGACTACCACAGCCGCGTGGCGCGCTCGCGGTACGAGGAGCTCGCTCACACGCGTCCGAGGCCGTCGGCGCCTCCGGTGGAGCACCCCGTTCCCTCCTCCCCAGGGGACGGTGGTCCAGCCGCAGGCGGAAGTGCCCATCACGATGCCAGCTTCGCGAGCGTTGAGATCCACCCCGAGGGGCATGCCGCAACCTCGGCGGGCGAACCGGTTCCCGTTCAGCGGCCTGCTCGTCGCATCGCTCCGCAGGACAGTGAGCCCATGGGCTTTCGCCGACTGCTGGACCCCGAGACGGGCGATGAAGGGCCGGTGCTGCAGCGAATCCGGGAGTTCGCCTCGGGACCTCAGGGTGCGGTACGTCACTTTGCGCACCGCTGGGGAGACCTCTTTCCGGACTCACGAACCACGGACGCCCTCATCGACGTCGGCGCCCGCGAAGAGGCCCGGGTCCTGTTCCGGGACGTGGCAGAGGAGTTCCGAGGCCTTGCGGTGGCAGGGAGGCGGCGCTCCCTTCCCCTCACGCAACCGATCGAGCTCTCCGCGGTCGTGGGTGCCCACCGCATCGACAACCGCAGGCAACCCGCTGGCTGGTGGGGACTCGCGCTGAACGGGAGCCCGAGATGGCCGATTCCGGAGTCGGATGAGGCACGCCAGACCCTGATGAGGCGACAGACGGCGATCCTCACCGCACAGGACGACATCCGTGCAGACATTCGAGCAGCGCTCCAGGAGCTTGGCGACGCACACCTTGTGCGCCGGTTCGCGCTCGAGGAAGGCGGCCTGCACGGTGAGCCGCCAGGCTCGGGCAACCTCCATCGCTGGCGCGCCGCCTATCCGCCAGCCTTTGCCGAGACCATGCTTCGCGAGGCCCGACGCCACGACCTTTGCCCCTTCCTGCTCTGGGCACTGATGGTGGTCGAGAGCGATCTGAACCCGGACAGCATCTCCCGCGCCGACGCCTACGGACTGATGCAGGTCATCCCACGCACCGGGCACCTGACAGCCGACAGACGCGGAACGATCGGCTTCGGGATTCACAGTCTGATCGACCCCGTCGCCAGCATCGAGGCGGGCACCTGGTACTTTTCCCAACTGATGGAGAAGTTCTCGCACCAGGAGACCCTGGCGCTGGTGTCCTACAATGCGGGGCCTCACCAGATGGCACGCTGGATGGACTGGCGCGGATCGGATCTCGAACTCGACGCCCTGCTGGAGACCATCCCGTTCGATCGGGCACGGCGCTACGCGGAGCGCATCCTGCGTCTGGCCTGGCTCTACCGGGCCATTTGGGAGGAGGATGGAGACGAGTCCCACGGCAATACGCTGGACGTGAGTTACGGGGACAACATCGACTGGTAGGCTCTCCTGTCCCCCCGGGGAGGGACGGGACCCTCAGGCGCTACTGGAGAGACGCAGTACGGCATCTCGTCCGGGGTAGTGGGCGAGGCCATCCAGCTGGCTTTCGATGCGAAGCAGCTGGTTGTACTTGGCCACCCGGTCACTCCTGCAGAGGCTTCCGGTCTTGATCTGCCCGGCGTTGGTGCCGACCGCGAGATCCGCGATGAAATGGTCCTCGGTCTCTCCCGAACGATGACTGATGACCGTGGTCAGGCCATGACGCTGGGCGAGATCGATGGTCCGCAGTGTTTCCGTCACGGTACCGATCTGATTGAGCTTGATGAGAATGCTGTTCGCCACGCCCTCCTGGATGGCCCTCTGCAGGATCGACGGGTTGGTCACGAAGATGTCATCGCCCACGAGCTGGATTTCCCTGCCCAGCCTCTCGGTGAGGACCGCCCACCCTTCCCAGTCGCCTTCGGCGAGCCCGTCCTCGATGGACGCGATGGGGAAGGAGCGGGCCAAAGAGGCCAGCCAGTCGATCATCTCGTCACGAGCCAGCTCACGGCCCTCACCCGCGAGCCGATACCGACCGGTTTCCTCATCGAGGAACTCGGAGGCGGCCACGTCCAGCGCGTAAACGACGTCTTCACCCGGTCGGTAGCCCGCCGCTTCCACCGCCTCGGAAATGATCTCGAGGGCCTGCTGATTGCTCTCGAGGTTGGGTGCGAACCCCCCCTCGTCCCCGACGCCGGTCGCGAGCCCTCTTGCCCGGAGCACCGAGCGAAGACTGTGGAATACCTCCGCCCCGCACCGCAGCGCCTCGGAGAACGAACTCGCCCCCACGGGTACGATCATGAACTCCTGAATGTCCACTGAGTTGTCTGCGTGAGCCCCTCCGTTGAGGATATTCATCATGGGAACGGGCAGGGTTCTCGACAGCGGACTTCCCAGGTAGCGCCACAGGGGCACCCCGGTCGACTCGGCTGCCGCGCGGGCGACAGCCATCGATGCTCCGAGCATGGCGTTCGCACCAAGGCGCTTCTTCGAAGCCGTCCCATCCAGCTCGATGAGCAGCTCGTCCACCCCCATCTGGTCGGACGCGTCGATTCCCCGGAGCGCGTCGGCGATCTCACCGTTGACGTGTTCCACGGCCCTCTTCACACCCTTTCCGAGATAACGCTGCCCGTCTCCGTCCCGGAGTTCCAGCGCCTCGAGCTCTCCGGTTGACGCACCCGACGGTACGGCCGCGCGCCCGAAGCTTCCATCCTCCAGCAGGACGTCGACCTCGATGGTCGGATTGCCGCGAGAGTCGAGAATTTCACGAGCGATGATGTCCAGAATCGTCACGGGTTTCCTCCAGCACGTTCAGTGAAGCCCTTGGCGCTCGCAACGCCGGATCAGCGGGCAAGAAGTGGATTCAGGCGTCGCGAGTGCGACAGACCAGGTTGAAGCCGATGCCCACCAGTCGACCGGTGTGATCCAGGCCATGGAAGGCGAGGCATCGTGACGCCGGGTCGAGCAGCAGGCATACCTGATGGCTGCAGTTGAAGAAGGTGGAGTGGACCTGCGCGATCCGCGGCGCGAGCTGTCCTCTGCAACCGGGGAGCAGGGCCGCCCAGCCGACCACGTTTCGGCCAGGAAAGGCTCGCCTGATCCGATTGTGAGCGAGGCGCCAGTCTGCACGCCACTGGTCGATGAGCCTCGAGGGATCCGGCGCTCGTTCGAGATCTGCGTAGCCCGCAACCTCGAGATGATGTCCGCCTGCATCCTCGTGAAGCCCTCCGAGAAGGAACGCCACCTGCTGCTCGTCGCGGCGGTGTTCAGCGATCTCCAGCAAGGCGCGAAGAACACCGTCCCGAACGTAGAGCGCCGCGCCCGCACTGCGTCCTCCGCCCAGGCGTCGGACACGATACCGGCTGGACGGATAGCGAAGTCCCCTCCTCCCCGACTCGATCGGTTTCGATCGAGGGTTCACGGACTCTCGCTGGACAGGAAGAACGTCACGGCGCGCGCGATGTCGGACTCGGCCTGCACGGTGCCGTTTCGCGCGAGAACACGCCACGAAAGGGTATCTTCCTCACCATCCTGATTGAAGACGTACTGCACGTGCCACCAGCCCCGCTCATCGTCCTGCCGGGCGCGCCAGCCAATGTCCTCAATCTCGTGGCGGGTGCGGCGAAACCCGAGGAGAACGGCAGCGGCCTCCGCCACGCGCTCATCGTGAAGGACCCACCGCAGGGCCCGCCGAGCCTCGCTCGGTTCCGCGGCGGGAGGCGTCGTGAGATCCATCAACTCGCCCTGCACTCGTGGCA
The DNA here is from genome assembly GCA_007693585.1 of Deltaproteobacteria bacterium. Classification (GTDB taxonomy): domain Bacteria; phylum Myxococcota_A; class Bradymonadia; order REDH01; family REDH01; genus REDH01. The sequence continues at coordinate 56,925 of REDH01000050.1, read as the reverse complement.
TCTGCATCTCGTCCACGAGCGCAGCGGGGACTGCTCTCGCGGATCGCATCAGGTCGTAGGCCAGAAGATTCCGAGGCTGAAAGCTCGCGTCGGCAAGATTCACCTCCCACTGGGCATCCAGCGCCCGTTCTCCCTCTGTCCACTGCAGATGAACGGTATACAGCAGTCGCTCGTCGGGCTCGAGTCGCTCCGGAACCACGGTCCACCCCTTCATCTGCTCCAGCAGGTCCTCCATGCTTCGGCTCAGGCCGAAGAAGCGGACGATCAGCGCGCTACCCAGCCGAAGCCCGTCATCGAAGCGGTGATTGGTCAGGGCGCGAATCACCTCGTCCGTCCGGTTGAGGAAGGGCCCGAGGGTACCTGGGGAACCCGTCTCGACCAGCGTCGCAAGTGCGTTCACCGCAACCACCCTGCCGCCCGTCAGGGCCTCCGGGCCCTCCGGGTCCACCTGGACAAGCCAGCGTGGGCCCACAGGCACCTCGCCATCCCGATACCGCCACGACACCGTGTAGATGCTGCTCTCCTCGATCTGCGAAGCAACCCACTGCGCCTGCTGATCTTCGGCGAGCCTCCGGATGAGGTCCACGTGTCGTGCCAGCAGCCCCGACTGGATGCGCTGCTGCACCGTCTCATCCCCGACACGGTGGCGACTCACCATCCTCACCGCTTCGGTCTCGCGGTCCGCCCACGGGCTGCGCACGAGGGTTCTTGCTTCGTCTGCGGCGCGCTCCGCCTCGACCGCCTCGTCGATCACCTCGTGCCCGCCTCGACCACCAAGAAGCAGAATGAGCACGATTGTCACCAGACCGATCACGATGATCGAACTCGAAACCGAGACCGCGATGAGCGTATTGCGGCGCATCCCTATCCTCCTCGTGCAGCGAGCGCATCCGTGGCCCGCATCTCCCCTGCAGCTAACGCCAGCCACGAGCCCGAGTCAACCAGGCGCTCTCGTGTTCGACGGGTACCGGGCGTGTCCGACGCGATGGTGACCGATGTCGAGGGAGTCGATCGCTCCGACCCGCCGGGCTGCGCGCACGAGGACGTCCCCGGCCCGACCATCCACCCGGAGAGAGAACAGCTCGCCTCCCCGGACAGGAAGTCCGATGTTGACCAGGCAGGCCGGAATCCTCTGCTGTGCGGCCCGCTGCACGTAGCGAAAGCCGGAGTACACGCTCAGCGAGCTGCCCACCACGAGCAGCCCTGCGCAGTCCGAGAGCGCCGCCAGAGAGGCTTCGCGAACGGCGTGAGGGACACTCTCACCGAACATGACGACACCCGGCTTCAGCCGATCGCCCCCGCAGGACGGACAAGGGGCGAGCGCGAAGTCGGTGAGCCCCCCTCCATCGACATCCGCATCGCCATCCGGTGCCATCAGGGCCCTCCGGCCGCAACGGGCCCACTCGGGATTGCGCCGGGCGAGGATCTCCTGCAGCTCGTTGCGCTCAATCACGTGTCCGCAATCCGGACACGTCGCGCGCCACAACGACCCGTGGAGTTCGAGGTGCGCCTGATGCCCCGCCCGTTCATGCAGCCCATCGACGTTCTGGGTCAACAGCATCTGGACGATGGACGCGGACTCGAGCGCAACGAGTGCACGATGCGCAGCGCAGGGGCGAGCATCCCGGAACGAAGACCACCCGACGAACGAGCGCGCCCAGTAGCGACGGCGAAGCTCCAGGTCGTCCGCGAACGCCTGCCAGGTCAGGGGAGTCCGCGGACGAAGACGGGTGATCGGCCCCCGGTAATCCGGGATCCCACTCTCCGTGGAACACCCCGCCCCCGTCAGCACGAGGACCCGGCCTCTGGCGAGGAACTCCGCCACGCGATCGATCTCCTCGTCGCTGGCCACCGGACACTCGGTGGGCAGCCAGGCACCGTGCTCAGTCATCATCGACGTCCCTGCAGGAACGAACATCTTTCCGGTGTTCTGTCACCGGAACGGCTGCACAAGGTCACGCCCCCACGAAGAGCCCTCCGCACACGCGTATCGTCTGGCCCGTGATGCCACTCGCTCCGGGAGTGCTCAGGAACGTGATGGCCTCCGCCACATCCAGGGGGGTACCTCCCTGGCCGAGAGCGGAGAGGCGCCTGCCGAATTCTCGCGGGACCGGAGGCATTTCCGCTGTCATCCGCGTCTCGATGAATCCCGGAGCGATGGCGTTCACCGTGATTCCCCTGCGCCCGAGCTGCGCGGCCATGGCGGACACCCACCCTCGCAGGGCAGCCTTGGTCGCGGCGTAGTTCGTCTGTCCCGGGTTGCCGGCGATCCCGCCAACGCTCGAGAGCACGATGACGCGCCCGTAGCTCGCCAGCGTCCGGTCCAGCAGTGTATCCGTCACCTCGAGGATGACACGCAGGTTGATTCGCATCACCGCATCCCACTCCTCGGGCTTCATCCGCCCGAGTGTGCGGTCCCGGGTGATGCCCGCATTGTGCACGACGATGTCCACCCCGCCGAAGGACCCGTGCAGATGCTCCCGAATTCGGGTGGAGGCATCCGCGTCCATGAGGTCGACCGGAAGCACCGAGCCTCCGCAACTCTCCGCCACGTCTCGCAGGCGCTCGAGATCCTGGTCTCGGTCGAGACAGACCACATGTGCGCCTTCCGCTCCGAGACGAATGGCGGTCGCGGCACCGATGCCCCGCGCGGCACCGGTGACCAGCGCTACCTTGCCCGACAGGGGATGCACCAGCGGGGCATCCGCGGGCTCTCTCGCGCGCGTCGTGACCTCGAATGGCTGTCCGGTCACGAAGGATGCTCGATTTCCGAGGAGGTACGCGAGCAGGGGAGCCAGCCTCTTCCGGGCCTTGGGCTGCACTTCGATGCGGTTGACCGTGATTCCCTTGCGCCCCAGCTCCTTGGCCAGCGATCGCACGAATCCGTCCAGAGCGGACCGGGCCGCGGCTTCCACTGGCGTCGCTGCGTCCACGGTCGGTTCATGGAGGAGCAGGATCCGTCCTCCCGTGGATAGCCGTGGCAGGACCGGCCGCACCTCGTCGAACAGGGCGTCCAACCCGGCCGGCGACATGATCCCCGTGGCATCGTACACCAGGCCGTCCAGTTCGCCCGACCCATCGTCGTTCCGGGCCCCAAGCTCCTCGATGACCCCCGCGATGAACGGACAGCGCCCACCCGTCGTCCGGATGGTCATCCCGGCCAGCGGCGACTCCGTAAAGGGTCCGTCTGCGCGCCGAAGCTCCGGAGGGAAGGAAACCGGCAACGACAGCCCACGTACAGCCTTCGAGATCAGCGGGTTGCGACCCGCTTCCAGAAACCAGTCACCCATCGTCGTTCCCTCCAATTCCTGACGTCATGACCTTCTCCGACGCCTCCCTGTCGCAGGAGCCATTGCAGTCGAGGGCCGAAGCCGGCTACCCTGCAACATCGCGCGAGGTGCTGCGCGGTTCGTCATCGATACACTCGCTCCGCACTCGCGGGCCCATCTCCCGACGCTGCTACCACGGAACAGCTTCCCATGCGAACGCCTTCGCCCGCACGCCTCCCGATTCGCCACGCGCCCCCCGCAGGCGCGATCCTCGTCTCCCTTCTCGGCCTGAGCCTCGCGCTCCTCCCCGCCTGCTCCTCGGACGACGACTGCTGCGCCTCCGCTCCATCGTCGTCTCCATCCCCGGACGACAGTTCCGGCGACCCTCGAACCAGCGAGTCCACCGACACCCGCGACCCGGGCATGACCAGCACGGAGACCCTGGTCGAGCGAAGGATCAGTTGCGGAAACGGCAGCTGCGAACCCCATGAGGATGCAACAACGTGCCCGGAGGATTGCAGCGACGCCCCGGTCGGAATGCATGACCCGGAGGACACCACCATCCTCCGCTTCCCGGACGACCACTTCACCCGGGACGATCCCGAGTCGCTGACCGGATTGAGGCTCCACTTCGACGTCGCCAGCAACCCGGATCGCAACATCTGGAGAAACCGCAACGTCAACGAACTGTTCAACGTTCTCGACGAGCTCGATGGCTTCGGAACCCAGGCCGGCGGGTTCTTCCGCTTCTCGCGACGCCTCGCTCCCGACGGCATTCAGGCGGAGGACGGCCCAACACCCGAAGCAGCCGGCTCGGCGATCATCGCAGGATGGCTCGGGGACGACGGCGAGTGGAACGAGCTCCCCGTCGAGGCCGTTCTGCTTGCCCCGAGCTTCACCCGTGTGATGATCCGTCCGATGCTGCCGATCCCGCCGATGCGGCAGGCCGTGTTCGCCATCGGTCCGGGACTGCAGAGCGTGGATGGTACACCCGCCGTACCCTCGCCATGGCTCCGGGCCCTCCTCGCCGGAGACGCGCCCGAACCACACCACCGCCTCGTGCCCCGCTACCAGTCCGCGCTGCAGGCGATGATCCGGGCAGGTGTCGTGCGCGACGCCGACGATCTCGTGGCCATGACCGTCTTCACCACGCAGTCCATCTTCGAAGACACGCAACGAACCGCCACTGCGATTCTCGACCATCAGCACGAGGTCGTCGACCACTCGGGCTGCACGACAGGGGACCGCTACCGGACCTGCCGCCTCACGCTCCGAGCCGGCAACTGGCGCAACGACCTGGGCTACCTCGAATTCACCCCCGATGGTTCGGCGCCCGGCTTCTATGACCTGCCCGTGGTGATCTATCTGCCGCTCGAGGGCGCCGAGGACACCCTCGGCCGCGTACTTGAACCGCCCTACCGTACCGCGATCTACAGCCACGGGCTCGGAAGCAGCCGGGACGAAGCACGGCGACTCGCCGAGCACACCATCCCCTATGGTCTCGCGGTCGCCGCCGTCGACGCCCCCCTGCACGGGGACCACCCCACCGGCGATCCCTCCATGTCCGACGAGGAGCAGGTGCTCCAGTTCCTCGGATTCGGGGGTGCAGGCGCGCTGCTCGACGCCCGCTCGCTCCGGGACAACTTCCGAACCGCCGCCCTCGACAAGCTCGCACTGCTCGCCCTCATCTCGACCGGACTCGACGCATCCAACGACGGCGCCACCGACCTCGCACAGGACAACTTCGCGTTCATCGGCATGTCGCTCGGCAGCATCATGGGCCCGGAATTCCTGGCGCTCGCGAAGGACATCCGGGTGGCCGTCATCGCCATCGGAGGCGCCCGGATCACGGACATCATCCAGTACAGCCAGTTCTCCGGACTGATCCTCCTCTACGCTGGCGCGGGCAACCGCGATGACGTCAACGCCTCCATCTACCCGCTCCTCCAGACCGCCATCGAGCGCGCCGACCCCGGCAACTGGGCACCCCACGTCATCACCAACCGATTCGACGAGGAACCCGAAATCCAGATTCTCAAGGGCATGAGCCTCGACGACGAAGTCGTGCCCGACGAGACCAATGTCCTCATGGCCAGAGCCCTCGACCTGCCCCACATCCCTCCAGTCCTGCGTCCGGTCGGACTCGTGCCCGTACTCGAGTCCCGTACCGTGTCCGGGAACCTGCCCGGTGGGGGGACCGCCGGCTATCTCCAGTTCGATCTGATCCAGCGCGACGACGGCTGGATCCCGACCCGACATGCGCGGCTTCCTGACAACCCGGTCGGACTCGAAGCATGGAACCACTTCCTGGAGCGCTACTTCGAGACCGGCGTCGCCGAAATCATCGACCCGTACGCCGCCCTCGGACGCGACCGTTGAAGCAGCCCGCAGGGCCCCCGGGGCTCAGTCGCGCTTGTAGTAGGGGTTCTCCCCTGCCTCATGATCCGTCACGTCGATGATCTCCCGAATGTCGGGAAACTCCTCGCGAAGGAGGCGCTCGATGCCGTTGCGAAGCGTCACGCTGCTGCTCGCGCAGCCCTGACAGCCTCCGGACAGGCGAAGATAGACATTGTTGTTCAGGACGTCGACGAGATGGACGGCACCGCCGTGACTGGCCACCGCCGGATTGATCATGTCCTCGATGCACTTCGCGATCTGACGTCTCATGATGCTGAGCCTCTCTTCCGGGAACGGTTCGCACTCAGGCACTCGAACAGTGCCCGTGGTTGCGCCCGGAACTAAGGGCTGCATCGGAAGCGGTCAACGACCCGCAGCGTCGCCGCGGAGCTGCTCCTCCAGCGCCACCACGCGACGTGCGCGGTCAACCACCTCCTCCCTCGAAAAGAACGACCGAACAGGCTCCGGCAACGCGCGAACCTGCTCACCGGCCCCTGCCGTCCGCACACGATTGTCGAACGACACTCTCGCCCTGCGGAGGCGCTCCGGCTCCCTCTCCTGCAGGACTGTGGTGTCCATCCACTCCTCCCAGAGAGCCTCCAGGATCCGATCTCTCTCCTCCCTCAGCGCGGCCATGGGAGCCTCCCCGGAGCCCGAACCTTCCCCGGAAACACCCGGCGACTCCGCTGGGCTCTCCGTGCACCCCTGAACCGCGAACAGCGCGCAGAGCAGCACGGGCAGGACCACCCGGAGACCAGACCATGAGCCTACCGGCCAAGTGCTACTCTCCGCCCTCGGCCATGAGGACTCCGCCTGCGGGCTGCCCGTCTCGCTCCCGTTCACTGGACTCCCCCTGCGCCACGGCCCCCCGTCCACGAGAGGACTCACGAATGACCGACCGGCGTCCGCGACGCAGCGGAACGACCGACGACGGAACCAACTCGGCGATGTCGATGCCCATCGCATCCGCGATCCGGAACAGCGTTCGGGTCGTGACCGGCCGACGACCGTACTCCACGTCCTGATAGTACTTCAGATCCAGACCGCAACACTCCGCTGCGGAAGCCTGCGTCCATTCACGCTGCTGCCTGTGACCCTGAAGGTTTCTTCCCAGTTCCACAAGCCAATGCTCGTACGACACCATACCACCTCGCGGCTCCTTCTCGTCGCTAGTGCACCTTTTCCGTCGTTGAGTCGACACGTACAACCCTCCAATTCTCCGGTATCTCCGCGCTTCCCAATGTCCAGGACGCCAGGTAAGCAGCTCACGGCGCGTGCCCAAGCACCCGTTTCCACATCACTCCAAGACCCATCAGCACAACCCGGACCGAAGACCAGAGACGTGCCCTGAACGGCAGAGAGTGAACAATTTTTCGGCCAAGCGCACAATTCCTCGCACGAGACCTCATCACCCACTGCGTCCGATCTCCTCCATGACACGTTGTCCGGCACGATACGTACCGCTCGTGCCGAATGTCGAACCGAAGCCGACGCGGGCCACGCTGCGATTCGGCAAGTCGCGGGGAAATCAGTCCCCACCGTTGACCCGCTGGTGGAACAATCCCTCCCCCACCGACCGATTGCACCCGACTCGCCCACGGCGCATCCTTTGGGTTCAGGCCACGGACTCGGGCATCACCCGAGTTCGTCTTCTCCACCACGACTCGGGACAGTCACCATGAAGAACGCAAATCGTACCCTCCTCTACTTCCTCGCTGCTGCAGCACTCCTGCTTGTCGCGTGCCCCAATCCCGCTCGAGATGTTCCTGCCGCCACCCTCGAGGAGGCCGAGGCAGAAACCGCCGAACCCTCCGCCGACGAAGGAGCCGAACCCGCCGAGGAAGAGGCCGGCGAACCAGAGGTTCTCGCCATCTCTCACGAGAACTCCCGCATCGACTGGGTCGGTTCCAAGGTCACCGGAAGCCACGACGGCGGCTTCCGCGAGTTCTCGGGGACCCTGACCCTCCATCCCACCCATCCCACGCGCTCGTCCATCGACATCACCATCGACGCCACCAGCATCTGGTCCGACGACGATCGACTCACCGGACACCTCCGCAACGACGACTTCTTCGACGTCGAGAACCACCCGACCGCAGCGTTCCGAACCACCGAGATCCGGGAAGGCGCCGAGGGTGAGGCGACACACGTCCTCGTGGGGGATCTCACCATGCGCGGCACGACGCAGCGCATCTCGTTCCCGGCCACCGTCACCATCACGGACGAGGCCGTCAACGCGAACGCCGAGTTCTCGATCAACCGAATGGACTTCGGGGTGAGCTATGCGGGCATGGCGAATGACCTCATCCGGCCCGAGGTCGTCATTCGGCTCCAGCTCGAGGCGCCGCGCGGCTGACCCGGACCGAGCGCTCCCGGACGAGCGCGTCGGGCCTCGGCACCAACCGCCGGTGCACCGGACCATGCCCCTTGTGCGTTCGACGAGGACAGGGCAACAGCCACCAGCACGGACCCCGCACCGGAAACGGGGGCCGGCCCTGCCACCCTCTGACGAACGCCTGCCATGAAGAGTGTCTGCGTGTTCTGCGGCTCCCGGGAAGGTCGCCGCTCCCGCTTCATCCAGCAAGCCGAGGCCCTCGGCGGGGAGCTCGCCGCGCGCCGCATTCGACTGGTATACGGCGGATCGAGCTGGGGCATGATGGGCGCGCTGGCCCGCGCGTGCGGGCGCGGAGGGGGCGAGGTCATCGGAGTGCTCCCGCGAGGTCTCACCGGACGGGAGCCCCCCGAGGGTACCCTCTCCCAGCTCGTCCTCGTGGACACCATGCATCAGCGCAAGGCGACCATGGCCGAGCAGTCCGAAGGGTTCATCGCCCTGCCCGGCGGGCTCGGAACCCTCGAGGAGCTCTTCGAGACCCTCACCTGGCTCCTGCTCGGGATCCACGATCGCCCGTGCGGACTCCTCGACGTGGACGACTACTGGGTTCCCCTTCTCCGGTTTCTCGATCACGCGACGGGAGAGGGCTTCATCGATCCGCAGCACCGCTCCCTTCTGCTCCACGATCGGGATCCGGGCCGCCTGCTCGACCGCATGGCCGATTGGTCAGCGCCGCCCAGAACCGTCTGGCTCGGAGCGGACCAGACCTGACCGCTCCGCCGCCGGACCCGAAGAGACCGCCCCGCGCACCACCACCATTTCCCGCCCCGGTACACAACGCGCACTGAGCAACGGGACGATCGAGAGCAGCGAAAGGCACAGCATGGCGTTGGAGTACGCCGCGCCACCCTCCAGCCAGCTCATCCCCAGCCAGCTCGTCGCCACCGGGCCCTGCAGCGAGACTGCCGTCATCGAGACGGACACGCCGAACGCTCCCCCCAGAAAGAAGATGGTCATGTACAGGCCAGTACCCGTTCCTGCCCAGGCCCTCGGGACAATCCACGAAGTCGCGCTGAGCAGCGGGGACTGCATGAACGCGAAGCCGAGCCCGTAGAGCAGCATTCCCACCGCCACGCCCACGACGCTCACCCCCGCGGATGCAGCCGTCACCATGTTGCCGAGCAGAACGCCCACCGCACCGACCACGACCGGACGACGCGAACCCATGCGGTCCGAGAGACGACCTGCCCGACGGGAGAGCAGAGCAATGCAGAGCGCGCCAGGCAACAGGATCACCCCAATCCAGATCGGGGCCAGCGCGTGGACTTCCACAAGCAGCGCCGGAACCAGCACCACCGTACCGAACCGCGTCGCGTTCAGGCAGAACCCCGAGCCCAGCATGGCCGCGTAACGACGGTCCCCAAACAGGGAGGGAGGCACGAACGGGCTGCGGGCGACATGGATCCGCAACAGGAATCCTGCCCCGGCCAGTACGCCAAACACGAGCATCGCTCCGAACTCCCAGCCCGCACCGAAACGCTCGAGCACCGTCAGGCTCAACATCAGCACAGCCGCGGTCACGCCGAGCAAAAGCGCACCGGACAGGTCGAAGCGCTCGTCGCTCGACACCTCGTCCAGTCGCCGCGGCAGAACACGAAAGGCTACCGGCACCGCGAGCAGCACCGTCGCCGTCAACAGGAAGACCGCACGCCAGCCGAAGAACTGAACCACCACGCCGCCCAGAAATGGCCCGATGCTTGCGGCGACCCCGATGCTGCCCAGGATTACACCAAGTGCTGCGCCACGATGCTCCGGTGGGATGACCCGGGACACGATCACCGGACCCAGCGCAGGCATCGCCGCGCTCCCCGCCCCCTGCACGAACCGGATCCCGATCAGCGTCACGATGTCCGGTGCGAAGGCCACGAGCAGGGACGCGAGGCCGAGCACCATCATGCCCAGCAGATAGAGCCTACGGACCCCGAACAGGTCGGCAAGCCGGCCATGGACGGCGCTGAAGATCCCGAACATCAGACTGAAACTGATGACCACCCAGGCATAGACGCTCTCGCCGACGCCGAACTCGCGCCCGATGAACGGAAGGGCGATGTTCACCATCGTGCCATTGATCACGGCGAGAAAGACGATGCCACAGAGGAGCGCAAGGATCGCTCCGGACGAGGCCTCGCGCCCACCCGTCAACACCGCACCGCGCGGCTCTGCATCGGACGGGGACTCCTGCACTCTCGCTGGTCTCCTCTGGCGAAACTCACCCGCGCACGCGGTATGCCCGAGAGCCGTCGGCTCGCTGACGTCGCCCCGGTCAAGGCTGGACACGGGACCGGCGGTCACTGTACCGCATCAGGGACAGCGGCGCACGCGGATGGGATGCTGCAAACCGGCTCCAGGTGCCCGCCCAGGAGGTGACCCTCGATGACCAACGCGAACAGTTCACGAACCGACCCGGTCGATTCGACGACCACCCCGGTGCTCTGGATTTCGATGCTCCTCGTGGGCACGTTCGCCCTCGCAGCCTTCGCGGCACCCCAACGGCTGAGTTCGGCCGGCGAGGCCGCCTTCGCGTTCTCCACCAGTCACTTCGGCTGGCTCTACCTGTTCGCCACCGCCAGCTTCATCGTGTTGCTCATCTGGCTGGCCCTGAGCCGTTTCGGAGAAATCACGCTCGGACCGGACGATGATCCGCCGGAGTACGGCTTTGCGAGCTGGCTGGCCATGATCTTCAGTGCCGGCATGGGTGTCGGGCTCGTGTTCTGGGGCGTCGCCGAGCCGATCATGCACTTCGTCGCGCCCCCCCACGACCTCGCCTCGCCTTCCAGCCCCGAAGCGGCGCAGCTCGCCATTCAGTACAGCGTCTTCCACTGGGGTCTCCACCAGTGGGCGAACTACTCCATCGTCGCCCTGACCATCGCCTACATGCGCTTCAGACGCAGACAGCCCGCGCTGATCAGCTCCGCATTCCGCCCGATCCTCGGAGATCGTGTTGACGGCTGGATGGGCTGGAGCATCGATGTGGCCGCCGTGCTCGCGACCAGCTTCGGCGTCGCCACCACCCTCGGCTTCGGCATCCTGCAGATGAACGGGGGCCTTCATGAGGTCATGGGCGTCCCCATCGGCCCCGGGTCCCAGCTCGTCATCATCGCCGTGATCACCGCGCTGTTCCTCGTGAGCGCTTCGACCCGACTCAATCAGGGCATCCTCCTGCTGAGCAACCTCAACATGTGGATCGCCATGCTCCTCGCCGCGATCGTCTTCCTCGCCGGACCGACGCTCTTCATCCTCAACGTGGGAACCACGGCGGTTGGCGACTACTTCTCCAATGTCCTCGACATGAGCTTCCAGATGCGTCCCTGGCACGACAGCGACTGGGCCTCGTCCTGGACCGTATTCTACTGGGCCTGGGGACTGAGCTGGGCCCCGTTCGTCGGAATGTTCATCGCCCGGATCTCGCGCGGACGCACCATCCGGGAGTTCGTGACCGGTGTCATGCTCGTCCCCGCGGTGGTCAGCGCGATCTGGTTCTTCATCTTCGGCGGCACCGCCCTCCACAGCGAGCTGTTCGGTACGGGAGGCATCTCCGCGGCGGTCGATACCGACACCAGCCTCGCCCTCTTTGCCACGCTGGAGCAGCTGCCCCTCGGAGCGCTTCTGGCCCTCCTCTCGGTCCTGCTGATCCTCACGTTCCTCATCACCTCCGCCGACAGCGCCACCTTCGTGCTGGGCATGTTCACCAGCGACGGTCAGCGAAACCCGCCTCGGTGGCTCCGAATGCTCTGGGGCGTCCTGCAGGCCGGCATCGCCGGTGCCCTCCTCTACTCCGGAGGGCTCGACGCCCTGCGCACCGTGTCGATCACGGCGGCGCTGCCCTTCCTGCTGCTGCTGCTCCTCATGGTGCTCTCCCTGCTGAAAGCCCTCTTCGCCGACCAGCACCGAAGGGACCTGGAGCGCGCAAGCAGGGAGCGCGTATTGCGGGAGCTGGCGCGAGAGGCCAACGGCGACGCGCTCGCACGGTCCGTCGTCCCGGCGCAAGACACGCCGGTGGCCGAAGGAAACGACTCGGCGGAGCCATCGTCCGACTGAACCGGTCGCTCACTGGACGGCGAGAGCCCCCTGCTCAGTCCTCGACCAGCGGATACACACCATTCTCGTCATGGACCTCGCGCCCGGTGATCGGAGGATTGAAGACGCAGACCATCCGCATCTGCGTCCGTGCACGAAGCCAATGCTCGTCATGCTTGTCGAGCGCGTAGATCATGCCAGGGCGGATCGGATACACCTTGCCGTCCGCAATGGTCTCGATCTCGCCCTCCCCCTCGATGCAATACACGGCCTCCAGGTGGTTCTGGTACCAGATGTGCGTCTCGGTTCCGGCATGGATCAGCGTGTCGTGCATGCTGAACCCCATGCCCTCGCGCTTGAGGAGAAGACGGCGACTGTTCCAGGTCTCGGCCTTGACGTCGGCTTCGGTGTCGAGCAGGTCTTCGAGGTACTTGACGATCATGGCTCTCGCTGGGCGAAGGAACGGAGTGGGTCAGGCCACCACACGCGGAGACGGGCCGTTCTCGGCCATGACCGCGTCGACGGCCTCATCGATGATGTCGAGCCCCTGATTGAGCTCGGCCTCGGTCAACGTGACCGGCGGCAACAGCTTCAGCACGTTGTCCGTGGGTCCAGCCGTCTCGATGAGCAGCCCACGGTCGAACGCCGCTCGGGAGAAGCGGCCAGCCAGTCCCGTGTCGCCGACATCCAGACCCAGGATCATCCCGCGGCCGCGTACGGAGGCGCCGAGTTCGGGGTGCCGCGCGGCGATCGCCTCGAGCCGCTTCCTGGCGGTCTCGTGCTTGCGCGCGGTCGCGCGCGGAAGCGCGTCGTCCTGCCAGTAGGTGCGCAGGGCCGCCGTCGCGGTGACGAAGGCGAGATTGTGACCCCGAAACGTCCCGTTGTGTTCGCCCGGGCTCCACACATCGAGCTCCGGCCGAAACAGCGTGATGGCAAAGGGAAGGCCGAAACCGCTCATGGACTTCGAAAGGCAGAGGATGTCCGGCTCGATGTCGGCCGGCTCGAAGCTCAGGAATGGCCCCGTCCTTCCACATCCGACCTGAATGTCATCGATGATGAGCAGGATACCGTGCTCGCGGGTCAGCTTGCGGAGTCGCTGCAGCCACGCGAAGCTCGCCACGTTCACTCCACCTTCTGCCTGCACCGTCTCGAGGATGATCGCAGCGGGCAGGTCCACACCGCTCGAGGAGTCCTTGATGAAGGTTTCCAGATACGTCAGTGTGTCTGCCTCATCGCCCAGATAGTCCGCGAACGGCATGAAGTTCGTGTGCCCGAGGGGCACGCCGGCGCCGGCACGCTTGAACGCGTTCCCGGTCACCGACAGCGCGCCGAGGCTCATGCCGTGAAAGCCGTTCGTGAACGCGATCACCCCTTCGCGGCCCGTCACCTTGCGGGCAAGCTTCAACGCCGCCTCGACCGCGTTCGTACCCGTGGGGCCAGGGAACTGCACCCGGTAGTCCAACCCACGGGGCTTGAGCAGCGTACGCTCGATCTCTTCCAGCAACTCCACCTTGGCCACCGTGGCCATGTCCAGCGTGTGCGTGGGCGCACCGCTGGTGATGTAGCGCAGCAACGCCTCGCGAAGCGGCTCGGGGTTGTGCCCGTAGTTCAGCGCTCCGGCGCCGGCGAAGAAGTCGAGGAACTGCCTCCCCTCCGTGTCCGTCAGCACCGCACCCTCCGCCTTCGCGAAGACCGTGGGAAACGAACGGACATAGCCGCGTACCTGACTCTCCAGCCTCTCGATTGTCTTCATCATGTCTCGTCTCTCTCTGCAGCGTGGTTCGTCCACTCAGCGTTTCAGCGGTCCGATCCGGAAGTGATGCTCCGCTTCATGCCCTCCCCCGGGAAAGAAGCCCTCGCCGTAGCCGGGGCTCTCCTCCAGATCGGCACCGTGGCGACGGGCAAAGCTCTCGAAGAGTCTCCTCGACGCCGTGTTCGACGGGCTGATCGTGGTCTCCAGATACGACGCATCCGAAGCAGCCGGAAGGCGCACGAGGCGATCCAGCAGGCGACCAGCCACACCCCGACCGCGCGCAGCCTCGTTGACGCCGACCTGCCAGAGGAAGACGGCATCCGGCCTCAGGGGTGAACGAAAGGCCGTCGTGAATCCCACCGGCTCTCCCCCGATCTCGGCGATCAGCGTCGTGTCACGGAACTGATCGCACAACAGGATGTAGGCGTAGCAGGAATTCTCGTCGAGGACACCGGACTCTCGAACAATGGTCCAGAGCGCTGCACCATCCTCGGGCCGCGTCGTGCGAATCGCGACGGACGGATCGGGAGTTCTCATGGTTCGATTGGGCGTAGGGAAATGTTGGTGCACAGGTCGAACCACCCAGGGCGTGGGCGGGCCCCCGAACAGAAGGGGCGTGCGAGCACAGCGCTCGCGATGGCCTGAACACCTCACCCCGCGAGCCTAGACACCTCGACGTTGGCGTCAAGACCCGGCCCGTACCCCCGCAGTCTCCTCCCACAACAGCGACGACAGCAGCGAGGGTGCCTCCATGATGGGAAGATGGCCCGCGCCGGGCGCCTCCACAACAACCCGGACCGGAAGCGCCCTGCGCCACGCATCCAGACCCGCACGCACCGCGGAGAAGGTGCGCTCCCCGTGCACGATCACGATGTCCCCCGCCACCCCCCGGAAGTGAGCCGGCCCCTGAAGGCGACGAAGCATGCGCAGGTACGCCAGCGTCGTCCCGGAGCGCTGCTCGGCGAACGACCCCGTCATGTCCGTCCCCGCAGCCCGACGCTGTGCCAGCGCACCGTTCGTGATCCAGCGCCCGACGGGGTTCTCGAACGCCGTCCAGTACGCGACCGGCCCCAGCAGCGGCCAGGTGAAGAGCCGGAAGTACCAGGGCATCCACGCGAACGGATCCACCAACACCAGCCGACCGAAGAACCCGGGGCGCAGGCGACCGATCTCGAGCGCGAGCAGCGCCCCGCTGCAGCTCCCGACCACCTCCGCGCCCTCCCGCACCCCGGCCTCGACCAGCGCCGCGTGCGTCGCCCGCGCCACGGCCTCCCACGCCCACGCCGCCGGCTCATCGGAACGACCATAGCCAGGCAGATCGGGGCATACGAGCCCTCGATGCACCGGCAGATGCGGCACCAGGGGAGCGAACGTCTCATGCGTCCCGCCCCACCCGTGGAGGCCCACCGCCGGTGACCCGTCCGCGACCGAGCCAAACCGGTGCACATGCACCCCCGCCCCGGGACCGACCGCCATACCACTCACGACTTCCCCCCGGCCTCGAGAATCGCCTCCGCCACTCGCCGACCACTGTGCAGCGCTCCCTGGATCGAGGACTGCGCCAGATGGTCCCCCGCCACCCACACCCCCGACGCCGTCCGAAGAGCACGCGACGGCGGTTGGAGCATCCCCACCTCCTGCGCCGGCAGCGCCTCCGGCACGCGGACGACCGACAGACGCCGCCAGCCATCCACCACGCCCCCGAACCAGTCCCGCAACTGCGCCTCCACCGCCTCGTCCGCAGGCGAGCCGCTTCGCAGCGACACCGACACCAGCGTCCGGCCCCGAGGGGCCAGCTCCGGTGACAGCACCGTCGGCACGCACAGGCTGTTCACCGGCCCCCCTCCCTCGCCGTTCAGCAACAGCAGCGGCTCCTCCATCGGTGGCACCGGAGCATCGAAGTACACGCACACCGTCCCGCGCCACGGCCGAGCCTCCACCTCGCCGGGAAGCAACCGCGAGGCGGCGTCCTGATCCGTCGCCACCACCACATGATCCGCAGCCAGACGCTCGCCGCCTTCCGCCACCACCTCGCCACCCGTCACCGCCTCCACCCGCACCCCCGGACGAACCGCCCCCGCCGGCAGACCCGCCGCAATCTGCGACGGGATCTCGCCCATGCCCAGCGCCGGCACCGCCGCCTTCCCCTCCGAAAACATCCGGAACGTGTACCGGAACATCCGCGCCGTCGTCGTGAGCCCATCCTCCAGAAAGATGCCCCCGTAGAAGGGTCGAAGGAACCGCTCGCGCATCCGCTCGCTGAAGCCCAGTTCGTCCAGCTCCTCGGCCGTCGTCCGATCGGGGCCCGCCAGCAACCCCTCCGCGGATCCCCGCATCACCGCCAGACGAAGCCGTGCGACACGCCACTTGTCCCCCAGCGTACCCACCGGCGCCAGAAGCGTCTCGACCGCCCGCGCCGGTGACCGAAACGGATCGGAGACCCGCACGAACCGACCCTCCGTGCGCACCATCGCCCCGGGCGCGAACGTGCGCAGGTCCAGCGCCCCCAGGTCCAGCGCACGCGAAGCTTCCGGATACGCGGTCAGAAGCACCTGAAAGCCCCGATCGAGCCGAAACCCCTCCACCACGTCCGTCCGCACACGGCCCCCGACCGCGTCCGCCGCCTCCAGAACGACCACATCCAGACCCGCTTGCCGCAGCACCTGCGCACAGCGCAGACCCGCCAGGCCCGCACCCACCACGACCACGTCCGATCTCCTCGTCATCCTCAGCTCCCCGTCATGCCCACCGCCCACTCTATCCCTGCCCCCGCTCCCGGAACCGCTCCCACGCATCCAGTGCACGCGCCCGCCCCTCCTGATGCGCGATCAACGGCGCCGGATACGTCTCGCCGAGCACCACCCCCGCCTCCCGAAGACACGCCTCGGGCGCCTCGAAGGGCGCGTGGCGGTGCCCCGGCGCAAGCCCCGCGAGCTCCGGAACCCACCGCGCGATGTACGCCCCCTCCGGATCGAACTTCCGCGCCTGCAGCGTCGGGTTGAACACCCGGAAGTAGGGCGCCGCATCCGCCCCGCATCCCGCAGCCCACTGCCACCCCAGCGTGTTGTTCGCCAGATCCGCGTCCACCAGCGTGTCCCAGAACCACCGCGCACCCTCCTGCCACGGCTGCAGCAGGTGCTTCACCAGGAAGGACGCCACGAGCATCCGCACCCGGTTGTGCATCCACCCCGTCGCCCACAGCTCGCGCATCCCCGCATCCACGAGCGGGTATCCCGTCCGCCCCCGCTTCCACGCCTCCAGCAGCGCCTCGTCCCGCGTCCACGGAAACGACGCATACTCCGGACGCAACGGCTCGTCCGGCGTCTTCGGAAAGTGGTACAGCAGGTGCCACGCGAACTCCCGCCAGGCGATCTCCCGCAGAAAGTGCCGATGATCCTTCGCGCTCCCCCCCCCGCCGAGCGCGTCCCGAACCGCCCGTCTCACGCGCCTCGGCGAGATCTCCCCGTGCCGCAGGTGCGGGCTCAACCGGCTGGTCCCCCGCACGTCCGGGCGATCACGACGCTCCCCATACCCATTCACCGAATCGTCCAGGAAACGCTCCAACTTCTCCCGCGCTCCCCCCTCCCCCGGAACCCAGCGCGCCCCGAATCCGTCCGCCCAGTCCAGCCGCGGCAACAGGCCCAGCTCCTCCAGCGCGTCCCCCCGCACCGCGAGCTCCGGAGCCACCGCGGCGGCCGGAGCCTCCAGCGGCTCGTCCTCACGCTCCTGCTCGATGATCCGCCGATGAAAGGGCGTGAACACCCGATACGGATCGCCCCCCTTCGTCTCCACCTCCCAGGGCTCCCACAACACACCACCCCGAAACGAACGCACCTCCAGACCCCGCGCCTTCAGCGCCGCCTTCACCCCCCGATCCACCGCCACCCCCGCCGGATCATACCGACGGTTCCAGAAGACCGCGGTCGCCCCCGAGCTCCCGACCACATCCTCCAGGACCTCGAGCGCCCTCCCCCGCCGAAGCACCAGCGGCGATCCCAGCCGCTCCAGATCCGACGACAGCGACGCCAGACTGTGGTGCAGCCACCACCGCGACGCCCCCCCCGGTGGCCACCCCCCCGCCGCGTCGCAGGGCTCCAGCACGTAGAGCGGCAACACGGCTCCACGCTTCACCCCCGCGCACAGGGCCGGATGGTCGTCCAGCCGCAGATCCCCCCGGAACCAGACGATCGACAGCTCCGCCATCAGGTTCCCGTCCCCGACCCGGCTCCCTCCTCACCCGCCGCGTCCCCCGCTTCCGTGCCCTCCCCGGCCCCGGAGCCCGCACCCGAATCGCCGGGCTCTTCCGTCGGCACCGGAAGCTCGCCCGAGCCACCAGCCTCCTCCGTCGGCTCGCCCGACTCCCCGGGATCGGATCCGGAATCCCCACCCGATCCACCGGGCTGCTCCGACGGCTCCGGAAGCTCCCCCGGGCCGGTCGGACCCTCCGCCTCCGCCACCAGGCCGCCAAAGCACGCCACGATCGCATCGAGGTCGAACGGCTCCGCCCCCGGCACCTCGAGCACATCGCGAAGGAAGACCGCACCCGCATGCCGCTGCAGCGCCCACGAGTCCGCCGCCGGCAGGTCATCCTCCGTGCACCCGTCACTCGCCAGATCCGCGAACAGGTCCGCCCGACTGACCCCGTACCGGGCCGCCAGGCCCGCCAGACCCCCGTCGTCCTCGCCGATGAGACACAGGTCCGAGAACGCCAGATGCCCGGCGTTCTCGATGTTCAGCCACCACCGCAGCCCCTGGAGACCCGCATACGTGTTCCACACCCGCTCCGGCGGTGTCGTCCGGTCCGCGCTGCCCGCGAACACCAGCGCCAGCGTGTCCGACGTGTCGCCACGGGGCGCACCCGCCGGCGTGAACAACACCCCCGCACGAACCTCCGGATCCGCCAGCGCGTTCGCGGCATCGTTGCCTCCCGCCGAGTGCCCCGACACCGCCACGCGCTCCAGGTCGATCCGCCCCTCCAGCGGATCGCCGGGCGCCGACGCGATGCTCGTGACCTCATCGAGAAGCTGCCTCAGCGTCCGGTTGCGCTGCGAGAAATCGAAGGCCAGCATCGACCGGAGATACCGCGCCGGGTGATCCACCGACGCCACCACGAAGCCGTGCGACGCCATGTGCGTCGTCCAGTACGTCGACTGGAAGCGAAACGCCGCGAAGCCGTGGCTGAACAGCAACAGCGGAAACGTTCCCTCCGACGCCACCGGCGCATCCCGCAACGCCGGTGTCATCACCAGCGGCGCCTCCGCATCCGGGATCTTCTCCCGCTCCGCCTCCGGCAACCACTCCCGCATGTCGTAGAAATCCCAGCGCGCCTCCCCGGACGGCCGAACATCCGACGGATACCAGATCTCCGCCTCCACCCCCGACACCTCGATCCGCCGAACCCCCACGCCGTACGGCCCCGGCGCGGCCAGCGCCGCACACTCCGGCGCGGGCGCGCGGCCCGCCAGCTCCACCGCCACCCCGTAGGGAGGCCACGGCCCGCTCGGTGTCCACGTCGTCTCGGCGCTCCCCGGGTCGCTCCCGGCCTCCGTCGACGACACCGTCGACTCGGATTCGACCGCCTCTGCACCATCGTCCGACCCGCAACCGGACGCCAGAAGAAGAAACCCGAGCAGCACACCGGACACCCAAGCCCCCACCCGCACCCCGCGATGCACGCGGCCCCGCTGTCTCCTGCCGTCCGTCTTCCCGTGAACACCCATGGTCTCCTCCCCGGCTGTGCAACAGCCTCCGAATGATTCGCTCTCGCACGCCACTGCAACACGCGCTCTGGACAGCACCTGCCCTTTCCGCAAGAATGTCGCAACAGCGACCGGGGTGCCGATCGGCAGTCCCCCGTCCACTGCGATGATCAACGGACCCTCCCGGATGCACACAAGTCCGCCGAATGTCGCCCTGCGTCGACGAGCGGCCCCTCCCCCCGATACTCCCCCCGGTGGATGATCGCCTCCCCGACCCGCAGCCTGCTCTCCGCCGTGTTCGTCCTGTGGCTGACCGCCACCGGCGCTCCAGCCGCATCCGCCATCGAGCATGACCCCGCCCCCGACGAGGAGCGTCTGCTGCTGGAGGCCCTGCAGGCCGACGCCGACCGTGAAGACGATGACCCGCGCGCAGCCCGCTCGAGCAGCGCAGCGGCAGCAGCCTTCCAGTCGATGAACCCCGACATCAGCGTCATCCTCGACGTGGCAGGAGCCTGGTTCTCCGACACCGATCACCTGCAGACGGGAGCTCACGATCCCGTCCGCAACGGCTTCAACCTCCAGCAGCTGGAGATGGGCATCGAGTCGAATGTCGACCCGTTCCTGCGGTTCAACGCCTACCTCGTGTTCAGCGCCGCGGGCGTCGAGGTGGAAGAAGCCTACGCCACCACGCTCGCCCTCCCCGGTCGCCTGCAACTGCGCGCCGGACAGTTCCTGCACCGGTTCGGCCGCGTCAACGCCACCCACCCCCACGCGTGGCACTTCGTCGACCAGTCCATCGTGATCGGCAAGTTCTTCGGTCCCGAAGGATCCCGAGGCCTGGGAATCGAGTTCTCCTGGCTGCTCCCCCTCCCCTGGTTCGCGGAGGTCCTCACCACCGTGTCCGATCCCGTCGGAGGGTGCTGTGCACGCTCATTCTACGGCAA
The DNA here is from genome assembly GCA_007693585.1 of Deltaproteobacteria bacterium. GTDB lineage: Bacteria > Myxococcota_A > Bradymonadia > REDH01 > REDH01 > REDH01. The sequence goes on along the minus strand of REDH01000050.1, from coordinate 36,454 downwards.
CGAGAACATCGAACTCCGGACCCCGGCCGAATTCCTGTTCACCTCGGCCCTCCGCCAGTTCTTCCCGTTCTCCGACAGCACCTCGCTGCTCTGGGGACTCTCCACCCAGTTCGGGCCCAACGCGTCCGGACTCGGCAATCGAACCGCCATCTACGGCACCGACCTCTACCTGCGCTACAGGCCCATCGCGTCCGCCAACCGGGCAAGCCTCTCGCTGCAGACCGAGTGGCTCGTCCGCAGCCGTCAGGTCCCCGACGATGTCCTGCAGGATCTTGGCGGCTATGCCCAGCTCGTCTGGCAGCCCCGGATCCGGTGGGAGACAGGGCTGCGCTACGAATTCACGTCGGGGGTCGAGGACGATCCCCTCGACCCCGAGGAGGATCGAGAAAGGCACCGCCTGGCCGCGCAGCTCACCTACTACCCGTCCCACTTCTCCCGCATCCGGCTCCAGCCGTTCGTCGACGTGCCCACCTGGCGCGCGGACCCCATCTTCGGGTCGTTCCTCGCCCTCGAGGTGCTCGTGGGCGCCCATGGAGCACACGCGTTCTGACCTGCCGCACGCCCGCCCGGCCCGCCGCCTCACTCGCCCCGCACGAGCCTTCGTCCCATGCCCACCACAACCCGACAACGACACGCACGGCCCGCCGCCAGACGCCCTCGGGCACTGCGGCAGGTGGCCACCATCGCCATCGCGTCGCTTCTGCTCATGATCCCCGCCAGTGGCGCCCACGCCTCCACCCTCGAGGTGGTCGCCACCACCCCCGCGCTCGCCGCCATCGCAGCCGAAGTCGGGGGAGATCATGTGCGCGTCCGGGCCCTCGCGTCCCCGTCCGAGGACCCCCACTACGTGGACGCCCGGCCCAACTTCATCTCCCTGCTCAGCCGCGCGGATGTGCTCCTCGCCCACGGCCTCGAGTACGAGGTCGGCTGGCTGCCCCAGCTCCAGGTGAACAGCCGCAATGCCCGGGTGCAGGTGGGGGGGGAGGGGTTCGTCGAGGTCTCCCGCTTCGTGAGGCTCCTCGATGTGCCCGACGGCCCCATCGACCGGTCCATGGGGGATCTCCACCCCGGTGGCAATCCGCACTTCCTCAACGATCCACGGGCTGCGGCCGGGATCGCGGAAGGCATCGTGGAGGTGCTCTCGCGAAGAGCTCCCGAGCACGCGCAGGCCTTCGCGGACAACGCCACCCGGTTCGCCGGCGAACTGCGATCGTTCGCCCGGGAGCAGCGGAGCCGGTTCTCCGCCCTGCCCGCCTCGCAACGGCAGGTGATCACCTATCACAAGTCCATGACCTACCTCCTCGACTGGCTTGACCTCGAACTGGTGGAGACCGTGGAGGTCAGACCCGGAATCCCGCCCAGCCCGGCCCATGTGTCGCGGGTGCTGCAGCGGATGCGAACCAGCGGAGCGCGGGTCATCCTCCAGGAGCAGTTCTACCCCACCAACACGAGCCAGCGCCTCGCGCAGCTCGCAGGCGGCGAGGTCGTGGTGATCCCGGGCGGCCCCGACCACCGCGGTGGCGAAGACTACCTCTCCTTCCTCCGGCGCATGACCGATGCCCTCCATGATGCACTCGACCGCTCCTGACCCCCGACCCGACGCCCTGATGCCGCGCACCTCCGCACGCGGCGCGGCGGCTGCGACCGCCCGTCTCGCCCTGGCGCTCATCGTGCTCGCCGGACCCGGCTGTGCCCTCGACGACGGGCAGCCATGGGGAACGTTCGACGGACTGTCCCTCGACGCTCGCATCGACGCCCCCGTCGAGGAGGGCGCGGCGGTGCTCGACACCAACCGGAACTACCGGGTGCGTCTCGACGCTCTCCTTGTGGAGGGCGTGAGCGACGCGACCATCCACACAGGGCCGCTGGATGCCGGGGGGGCACTGAGCTTCGACCCGCGCAACCCCCCGCCCGGATACACGAACTGCCACGCCGACCACTGCCACCTCGTCGACAACCCTGCCATCATCGTGCTGTACGAGGACATCGAGGCCGAACTCCGCGCCACCGGAGGAACGGAGGGCACCACGGCCCTGCTCGTGTTCTCCGACCGCGTCGGGGACCTGGATGTCCTGGCGGCAAGCGGATCCGTCGACATCGACCGGTGTGACGGCCCCTGCCACCTTGACCGTGGACGCCTGAGCCATGTCGAGGTCACGCTCCCTCGGGTTCGCCTGCGCGGCACCGTCCTCGACCGCCAGGCGCGGGCCCCGCGCTTTCCCGAAGGGATCGAGACGCTTGCGTTCGACTTCGTCCTGGACGATGTCGTCGTCCGCGGACCGCTCGCCGGAAGGATCGAACGTGGCGAGGCGCCCGGGGTCCGCATCGAGGCGACCCTTGTCACCCAGGCCGCGCTCTTCCACGACCTCGCCCTTGACGCGCTCCTGCCCGATGCTTCCCCCGAGTCGCTCGACGACCTGCGCGAAGGTCTCGCAGAGAACCTCGCCCGGCACATCGTCATCGAGACCACGACACGCCGCCGCTGACAAGCCGTCCCCCCACACCCGGATTCTTCATGCAACGGTTCATCCTCGCGTTCGCATTCACGGGACTCCTCGCCGCCTGTGGCGGCGACCACGACCATGACCATGACGCCTTCGATCTCGGGCATGCATGCGAGCACATGGAGGATGCCGCGACCGAGCTGTTCGCCCACGCTGATGCCGGCGAGGATCTCGATCGAATCGAACGGACGCACACGCGATACCGCGTGACCCTGGACACCGATCCCGAGGACGAATCGGCTCGGCTCGGCTATCTCGAGCTCGAGATTGCCACCGCGGGTCGGTATGCCCTCTTCGCCAGCCGCGTTCCCGCGGACCTCCGAATCATCGACGCCGCACTCACCGAGCGCAACCCGGTCCATGCGGTCACCCCCGTGGAGGACTGTGCCGCGATCAGCATGTTCCGCATCGACGATCTCGAGCCGGGGATCTACACGATCTTCGTGGACGGGGTGACCGGTGGCGAGCTCGAGCTGCTGCTCGAACGTGCCGAAGGATACGAGCCGAACGACTGACCGAGGAGCGAGCGGATGATGGAGGGGGACGTGCAGCAGCCGTCGGAGCCCGCCGACGACTGTGACCACTGCGGAGCTCCTGTGCGGGGAGAGAACCCGCAGTTCAGGGCGCACCGGCATCTGGACGTGCCTCCGCTGCTCGAGGCACGGGCCCTGCAGGCCGGCTTCGGCCAGCGGGCGATCCTCCCGCCGATCGACTTCCGCCTGCACGCCGGGGAGTTCTGGGCGCTGATCGGCCGCAACGGCTCCGGAAAGACGACCCTGATCCGGACCCTCCTCGGCCTGCTGCCCGCCGTGCGGGGCTCCGTCCGACGACGCTCCGGTCTCCGCACCGGCTACGTGCCGCAGCGGGACGCCTTCGACCTGGACCTCCCCGCGCGGGCCATCGACGTGCTCCGTGGAGGACTGGACAGCGGCTGGTCGTTCCTCAATCCCCTCCATGCCCGCCGCACCCGGGACGCCGTCCACCGGGTCGGCACGGACCTCGAACTGCTTCCGCTCCTCGACCATCCGTTCCGGGAGCTCAGCGAAGGCCAGAAGCAGCGGGTGCTCATGGCACGCGCGCTGGTCTCGAAACCGCACATCCTCGTGCTCGACGAACCCACCAGCGCCATGGACATCGTCGCCGAACGCGACACCTTCCGGCTCATCGACCAAATCCGGCGAGAGCAGGACATCGGCATCATCGTGGTCAGCCATCACCTCGCGCTGGTCGCCTCCCACGCCACCGACATCCTCTTCGTGGACCGGGAGGATGGCACCGCCCTGGCCGGGTGCATCGAGGACGTGGCAGGACATCCGGCCTTCACCCGCCGGTTCAGCGCCTTCGACTGCGGCGTGCCGGGGGCCCACGCAGCGCACGCACACGCCCATGCCTGAGCCCATGTCCGCTCCGCGCCTGTCGGAGTTCTTCGCCGCCTGGGAGTTCTTCCGTGAGCCCGCGCTCACCGGACTGCTCGCGGGTGCGGTCCTCGGGTTGCTCGGCGTCTACATCGTGCTCCGCAGAATGGTGTTTCTGAGCGCGGCCATGAGCCAGTGCGCCGGGCTCGGCGTCACCCTCGCCTTCTTCATCCAGATTCATCTGGGGGTGGCGGCTGCGATCGCGTCTCCCACCGCCGGCGCGCTCGCCCTGACCCTGCTCGCCGGGATCGTGGTCTTCTCCGACCGCTCCAGTGGCGGCGGACGTCGCGACGCACTGCTCGGCATTCTCTTCGTGGCCGGCAGTGCGGGGACGCTCGCCCTCGGCACCCGCATCGTGCAGGAGATCCAGGACGTCCAGACCATCCTCTTCGGCACGGCTGTCGCCGTCATGCCCGAGGACTTCCGCATGGCGGCCACCCTCGCCCTCATCCTCCTCCCGCTGCACCTGTGGTGGATGAGGGGATTCATGCAGGCCTCCTTCGACGCGGAGGGCGCCCGGGTCCGAAACCTGCCCGTCGGTCTCCTCGACGGCATCCTGCTGCTCTCCCTCGCCATCGCCATCTCCGTCTTCACGCGGATCATCGGCGCCCTGCCCGTCTTCGCCTTCACCGTCCTCCCCGCGTTCGCCGCCATTCGCGTCAGCCCGAGCGTTCGCACCGCTCTCGTCACGGCCATGGTCCTCGGCAGCGTCACCGGCTTCTCCGGCTACGTGCTGGCGTGGCGACACGATCTCCCCGTCGGCGCAGCGCAGGCTCTGGTGGGCCTCGCTCTGGTGGCCATCGCGGAGATCCTGCGCCAGGGGTTGCGCCTGCTCGGCAGGGGACGACATTCCAACGGACGGCAGGACGGGCCTGCCTGATGCCCCGGAGACCTCGTCATGACCCGCAACATGCCCAGCGTCGAGCGCCTCGAGGAGGTTCACACCTTCCCCGGACCGTACACCTTCAAGCTCTTCGGCCCCAACGACGGCACGTTCACCGAGCAGGTGCGCACCGCGGCGCTCCGTCTCGTCACCGACGCAGCCTGGATCGACCAGAGCGTCCGGCCCAGCAGCGGCGGAAAACACGTGTGCGTCACCCTCGACATCCAGGTCGAGAGCGCACACCACGTCCGCGCGTTCTATGACGACTTCGGGCAGATCCCCAACCTGCGCATGATGCTCTGAGCGCCGTGAGCGACCCGGCCCACCACCCCCGCGCTCCCCGCCCCGGCGACACGTTCCCCCTGACGTTCGACGCCCTCGACGCCCGGGGCGACGCCACGGCACGGCTGCACCTCCTCGTCGGACCGCAGGCCACCCCGCGGGTCTTCCGGGTCGCCGTGCCGGGAGCCCTGCCCGGCGAGCGCGCGGAGGTCCGCATCACCCGCCGGCACCGAGACCTGCTCTCCGGTTGCGTCGTTCGACTCGAGGCGCCCTCCGCCGAGCGCGTTCCACCCCGATGCGCGCACGCCCACCCGTGGCGCCTTCCCGGCGAGACATGCGGGGGCTGCAGCCTGCAGCACATCGACGCAGCCGACCAGCGCAGGCACAAGGGCAACCGACTTCGCGCGCTCTTCGAAGCCCGGGGACTCGACCCCGCGGTCGTCCAGGCTGTCGTTCCGCCCCCGGACGACTGGCGCTACCGGAACAAGATGGAGTTCAGCTTCGCGGCCGGCGAAGACGGGCGCCCCCGGGTCGGGCTGCACCCACCCGGCTATCGGCACGATGTGCTGGCCCTGCGCGAGTGCCTGCTCGTCTCGACGGAGCTCTCGACCTGGCTCGGACGCGTCAACGACTGGCTGACCGGGACGGGATTGGAACCCTTCGGCCCACGCACCCCGGACGGCTGGCTGCGGCACGTGATGACCCGCGAAGGCCGCCGCACGGATGAGCGGATGATGGAGCTCGTCACCACGGCGGCGCCTCGCGCGAAGCTCCTCGGCGGAGAACACGCGGCCGAGGAGGTTGCCGAGACCGTGGTGAGACGGCTCGCCGATCTCGGGCGAGAGGCTGGAGCGCCGTTCACGTCGATCTGGTGGACCCGCCACGATGCGCAGCGGGGCCGACCCACGAGGCTGATCGAGCGTCATCTCGAGGGCACGACGACCCTGCGCGAGATCCTCGAGGTTCCCGGGACCGCTGCCCTCGACTTCGCGATCCACCCGCGTGCCTTCTTCCAGCCCAACCCGGCCGCAGCGGAGCTGATCTACGCGCTCGTCCTGAAGGAGTCGGGGCTCCTGGAAGGAGACGGCGCGCGCGTGGCGCTCGACCTCTACTGCGGCACGGGCACGATCGCACTCGTGCTGGCGAACCATGCGGAGCGGGTCGTCGGGATGGAGCTCCAGCCCGACGCCGTGCGCAACGCGGAGGCCGGGGCAACGAGAAACGGCCTTGCGAACGTCTCCTTTCTCGAGGGCGATGTGGGGACCCTGCTGGAGCAGGGGGCGGTGGCGTCGCTGCAGGAGGAGGTCGACGTCATCGTCGTGGATCCTCCGCGCGCCGGCCTCCAGGGGGAGGCCCTGGCCCACGTGGCCGCCTTTGCCGCCCGGCGCCTCGTCTACGTGTCCTGCAACCCCGAGGCTCTCGCGCGGGATGCAGCGCTGCTGCGTGACAGGGGATGGTCGCTCGTTCGGGCCACGCCGGTGGATCAGTTTCCCCAGACCGCACACGTCGAGACAGTCGCTCGATTCGAGCGACAAGGCGCATAGGCTCGAACGCGCCGGCGGAGGTTCCCGTTCACGCCGGGCGGAGATCGGCGCCGTCCCAGATGGGGCAAAGCACCACGGCCCCAGCCTCGACGAGCTCGTCCATCCAGGCTTCGTCGTCCGCCGGGTGGTCCGATGCACCAGGGTCCGTGGCGGAGTCCGTCACGGCCTGCTCGAGGCGATGCATCCAGTGAGGCAGGAGGTCCGGCTCCCGCTGAAGCGCCTCGAAGGCGGCGGCGATGGGAGGGGTCAACGCGACGGCCGCGATCTCTCCGCCGCGACGGCCGAGCACCATGGGACTCTCCCGACGGGTGACCGCGGGGAGGGGATGCTCCCGCCGGGAGTCCTCGAGGAGCGCCTGGTGAAGCGCAGCGACATCGATCGGCGAGACGTGAAGGACGAAGGCGTCCGAGGCCCGCACCTCGACGCGCTCGGGATCGTCGATCTCCTCGGGGGAAAGAGCGAGGAACTCGGCTGCATCGTCGCCCGAGGGGAGGGTGAGGAGGGACTGCTCGAATGCCGCGAGGGCTTCCGCCACGGGGTCGAGGGCGGACCGGACGAGCCAGTCCCGGAAGCGGATCGGGAGGCTTCGCCGCCGCGCGAACTCCGGAGACTGCAGGAACTCGCGCAGGGCGGAGTCGAGGAGCTCCTGGCGCGACAGCCACAGGCGGGTTGCGGGCAGGCAAGAGGCCAGCCCCTCCCCGAGGCGAGCGATGGCGAGCGGCGTGGGAGTCGTGGTGGGCAGTCCCGAAGCGAGCACCGTGCCAGCGGAGGACGAGAGGGCCACCTCGAGGCGGCGCCGCCATGCGTCCAGGTCGACGGGGTCGGCGTGGTCGAGCGCCCGGTCGATGTCGGTGGCGGCGTCCGGCAACAGTTCGAGGACGGGGTGTCGCTCGGAGGTGACGGCGTGAGCGCTGCGATGAAGCCAGTCCTGCAGAATGCGGGCGGAGGCGCGGCTGCGCGCGAGCGCGACGTCGAGGACGATCTCGTCGAAGAGGAGGGTGGCGAGGCCGGTGCGAACGCGTTCGAAGGCGGCACGGGGGTCTTCGTCCCGGTCGCGGCCAGGCCGGTAAAGGGTGGTGAGGAGCCTGGCGACCGTGGGCGAGCGCAGGCGGCGGCCATGGCCCACGACGTAGGCGGTCGCATCGCTGGCGGCGTCGAGGAAGGGATGAGGCACGGAGACCACGGCGCTGGAGGCGATGCCGCGTGAGATGGCCTGCATCTCGTGCCGGTAGTGGTCGAGGCCGGCTCGAAAGGCGTGCAACTCGGGACGGGCGCGGTCGACCAGACCTGCGGGGGCGAGGGTCCACCAGTGGACGCGGTCATCGGTGGCCTCGGGCTCGAGGGGCGCTGTGGACCGCCGGAAGGGTCGCCCGTCGAGGCGGAGCACCTCGTCGAGGCCGTACCACAGGACCACGGGGAGCAGCTCGTTGAGTCGGGCGCCATGGTGGAGGGAGCGAAGCGAAACGCCGGGCCGCCAGAGAAACCGCATCACGCGGTGCAGCAGCTCGTGGGGCGTCCACTTGGCGTGGAGGTCCGGGTTCCGGGTGACGAGGGGCTCGTCCTGGAGGAAGGACTGGTACTTGCCGATGTGGAGGCGCCCCTCGTCCCACGTGTCGTGAAGCGGGTCGTCGACCGCGGATCCGCCGCGAAGCGGCTCGGGCCACCGAATGGGCATCCGGGTCTCGTGGGCGACGGAGAAGAAGCCCTCGCTGACGGCCCACGCGCACGCGCGCAAGGCGAATGGGGAGGCGGCGACTTCGGCGACCGGAGCGCCGGCGAGCGAGGCCACGGACTCGCGAAGCCCCGGATCGGCACGCAGCGCGAGGGCCAGATCGGCGAACGACGATGCGAGCCGGGACTCGTCGGCATGGATGAGCTGGTGCAGCCAGGCCGGTCCGGTGTCGCGCCGATCCGGGGTGAGCCCCGGCAGCCGCCACACGGTGGTAGGGGTCACGGGCGTTCCTTCCAGGGGCTCAGCGCGGGGAGACGACGACATCGCGCACGATGGGAGACGCGCGGAGGTTCATCCGGTGGTGGAACACGAACCGACCGGACGCGGTCTGGACGTGGCGGGCGAAGAAGCCCTGGGCCCCGTCGTACTCGTCACCGTTGAAGCGGCTGGCGACGACGCTCGGCTCCGTCCACCCGTCGCCCTCGAGGCGGCTCTCGAGGAGGGCGTGCTGCGTCGTGTCGTGGTAGGTCACGAAGAGCCGTCCGCCGACCTCACGGATCCGTGCGTCCTCGCCCACGCGGGAGATCGCGACGCTGTCCCCGTCGATCCGGATGCCGTCGTCGACGGTGGAGATGGTTCCCGCGGTGAGGTCGAACACGCGGAGCTCGGCGAGGGTGCTGTCGATGTAGGCGATGTAGACGTTGTCGTCCGCGTCCACGAAGAGGTGCGCGAACCGGCCGACATCGCCAAGGTCAACCACCTCGCCGTCCCGCAACTCTTCCCCGTCGAGGATGCGGGCCTCGGGGAGCCCTTCCGGCGCGTCGTTCCCTGGCTCCTCGCCGTTGCCCGCGGCGTCTGCGGCCAGATCGATGGCGAGCAGGTTGCCGTGAATTCCGTCGTAGAAGGTGATGACCATGCGCCCGTCGGAGAGCCAGGCGGCGCTCGGGTACATGCCCGTGCCCACGACCGGCCGTTCGAAGGACGGGAAGGAGGCGACCGGTGCGCAGCGCGGCTCGGTGGCGACGTCACTGCCCGGGTTGTCGGGATCGGCGGCGACCTCGGTGTCGAAGCAGGCTTCCTCGTCGCCGCAGGAGGGGTCGCAGCCGCGACGGAGCGTCGGCTGGCAGAGCTGGAGGTCCAGCCGGCAGCTGTCGGCGCTCGCGGTGCATCGCCCGGCGCACGGTTCCACGTGGTCGACCCGGTGCAGGACGGTGCGGGTGAAATCCGCGCTGTCGGTCGGGCTCGGGGTCGACGCCCGCGCCATGCGCAGCTCGCTTGTCCAGACGAGACGCTCGGCATCCCGCAGGCGCATCGCGCTGTAGAGGATCACGGGGTGACCGTCGGGGTCGATGAGCGTGCGGGTGTAGCGTCCGGTGAAGCCGTCCTCGTCGACATCGACGAAGGTCCACTCCCGGTCCAGCCTCTCGCCTGCGCCCCGTGCGTACCGCAGTGTGGCGCGCGGCGCACCGGACCGGGACACCGAGTAGGCGACGTGGGCGGCACCGTCAGCCCCGATGGTGATCGAGGAGTGCTCTCCGGCATCGCCGCCGGGAGTGGCGATGCCTCCGCGCGGGCCGTCGAGGGCGCCGGTGACGTTGCCGCCATCCGGAAGGCCGTCGACGAAGGTCCAGTCGATGGTATCGCCGCCGTCGAAGAAGCCGATCATGAGATCTCGGTAGGTCCGGCTTCGTGCGCTCAGCAGGACGTGGCTGCCGTCCGGCGACGCTGCCGCATCCAGGAAGAATCCGAACTGGCCGAGCGGGAGCGGGTCGAGGTCGACGCACTCGCAGGCGCCGGGATCGGTCTCGTCGCACAGGCCCGTGTCGAAGGAGGCCTGACGCGTGATGTCGGGACGCTGGCCGGTGGGGCAGGTGGTTCCGGCACAGGGATCCGGCAGGTCGGCGCACTGGCCGGTGGCCGCACAGCACCAGGCGCCCTCGCCGCAAGCGGCGCTGCAGCCGCCACAGTAGCAGCCATCGGCACCGCAGTAGGGGCTGGTTCCGTCCGCGCAGCTCACACCGGCACAGGCAGCGGCATCCTCGCAGGCGAGCGCGACGCACTCTCCGCTGACGCAGACGAGCCCCGCCTCGCACTGGTCGGTGTCCGCGCAGGGCTCCGGCTCTGTCTCGACCGCCACGCACACCTCGTCCTCGCAGATCTCCCCGGTCGGGCAGGGGTTCTCCTCGTCGCACTCGGGGGGCTCGGGCCCACCCGACTTGCTCCCCTTGTCTCCGCAGCCGGCGACACCCAGGGCGAGCAGCAACGCGGCGAACACGCCCAGCAGACGACGACGGCGCGCGAGAATGAGCAGGCCGAACGGCAGCAACAGGGCCACGGGCCATCCGCCGGGCGCAGCGCCGCTCGCGGAACACCCCGTGCGCCCCGCCGCGTCGGACGCTGCGGACGGTCCACTCGCCCCGCCAGTCAGGGCCGGACCCTCGGTCGCTCGCTTCAGCTCGACTTCTGCCTCGGCGACGTTGCCGGCCGGGTCGCGCACCTGCACCCGGGCACGCTCCGCCGACTCAGCGACGAGGACATCATCGATCGTGCTCCAGGTTCCCCACGGGCGATCATCCGTCGCGACGCGCATGGTGAGCTCCGCCTCGCTGTGCAGGTTGTCCCGAGCATGAACGCGCAGCATGCCGTCCAGCGCCTCCAGCTCGATCGTCGGTGGGGTCCAGTCGACGACCACCTCCACCGTGTCGTTCGTCACGCTCGCGTTCCCGCCACCGGCCGGACGGGTCCGGACCTCGATCGCATGACGCCCCTCCAGACGGAGACGAGGATCACGCACCTCGAGCGGGTGCGCGTGGTGCCAGATGGACCAGAACCCGCCCCCGATGCGCCAGGACATCTCGACGTCCGGAAGAATCGTGCCATCGGAACGCTCGGCATCCACGTGCAGGGTGACCCGGGGCTGCCAGCGTTCCACGGGCACCGACTCGTCCGCGGACCGGGCCTCGGCGACCGCGACGCGGATCTCGTCCGCGGTGGGGATCCACGCGTCCACCTGCCGGATGCGGGTCATGTGCGGCATCATCATCGCGCTGCTCGCCAGGCGAAGGTCGGCGAAGACCCCCAGCAACCGGTGACTCTCCAGCTCTGCGTCGAACTCGACCCCGGTGAAGGAGTCATCGTTGAGGACGAGCTCGAAGCCGGCAAGATCCGGAATCTCGAAACCCTCGGTGAGATCGCCGAGCAGCGGGCCGGCGAGGCCGCTGATGAGCCCGGGAAGAAGGTCCGCGAGCGAGTCGAGGTCCGATTGCCGGATGAGCTCACCGGCCCGGGGCTCGATGCGGCTCAGCAGGTCATCCAGATCCCCGAGCACGGGGATGATGTTGTTGTCCTCGTCCACATCGAGACCCAGCGGAACGTCGATGTCCACGTTCAGCGCGAAGAGCCTCACCCAGCGGTCGTGCAGCCACGTGTAGAAGTGCAGATCGAGGTCGGGGATGGTGATGTTGAGCAGCGGATCGACGATCACCGGCTGGCTGCCCGAGCGATCGATGGTCCCCTCGCCGATCGTGACATGAGGTGGCTGGTTCGGGGCGAGCTGCAACAGCAGCGGCAAATTCGCCCCCTGCGTGACTTCGCCGACGGACTGCAGAAGGAGCGCGAACAGGCTCGTGGTGAGCTGTTCCACCTCGTCGGCGCCGATGCTCAGGCACAGCACCCCGGAGTTGTAGGCCGCCCACAGCGCCAGATCGAGGCTGCTCTTCGACAGGCCGAGACCCACCGCAAAGTCGAAGCCCATCGGCGTCCGCTCCCCGTGGAGCACGCTCGACTTCATGACCCGCCGGGTGGACGGCGGCTCCCGATACGGGACACAGAGGTTCGGGTTCGAGGCGAAACCGGTCTGCGCCGAGAGATCGATCCCGCCCCCGTCCGCCGTGTCGGCGTATCCCGCCAGATACGCGAGGATGCCCAGCCGAGCATCGAGCCCCGGCGCAAAGTCCGCCAGCAATCCACCCAGGTCGAACTCGGTCTCGAGCCCGAGATCCGCCTGCACACAGTCGTCCGTGCCATCGAGGCGGCAGATGCCCTCGTCGCAGCGACTCCCCGCCGGACAGTCCGGGGCATCCTCGCAGGTCACACAGGTGAACCCCTCCACCGCCTCCTGGACCGGATCCACGATCAGGTTGCCGATCGTGCCGCTCAGCAGGTTCACGAAGAAACCCGCCAGACCACCGACGATGGCGCACCCGATGCTCCCGCCCGCGTTCAGGTTCAGGTAGCGCGTCCGCACCTCGAAATCGAGTTCGTCCGTGGGAATGCGGATGTGCACCCGCTCGTGGGGCGGCGCGTCGACATTGAACGTGATCACCGCCTTGATCGGCATCTCGCGCAGCCGTGCCTGGCACGTGCCCAACAACGGACGCCACGGAATGTTCGTCGTGCTCACGACGAGCTCCACTTCCAGCCGGCCGGACTCCGCCGCACTCTGCGGATCCCGCGGATTGATCACGAGATCCTCGAGGATGATGTCCACGTCACAGCCCGTTCCACCATCCGAACACGTCCCCGGGTTCGGGCAGATCGAGAAGCCCACCGCCCCTTCGTTGGGAACACAGAAGGTCAGGCCGCCGTCTCCCTCGTCATCGAGCACGAGCGCGATGATCTGGTCGAAGTTCTCCTCGATGAAGCTCAGGCCGTACTGGGACACCCGGACCTGGACGCCCTGAGGGACGATCGGCCCGTCGTCCGGAAACACGTAGGGAGGGCCCGCAGAGCCTTCCCCGTCGCCGCAGCCATCGCAGCCGAGATCGGCGCCGTCACAGCCATCCCCGTCGTCACCACAGGCCCAGACGAGCAGGAGAATGAGTACCGCGACCAGAGGGTTCCATCGCCGGTCGGTCCATGACATTCGCATCGGATGCATCTGCGCTCGAGAGGGGATTGCGGTCGCCCAAGCGCCCACGGTGGCCGGCCGAACAACCGGCACGGAGTATTCCGGGGTGGCGCGTCTAGGTCAAGGACGGGCCTTGACGCACCCGTTCATGCTTGCGAACGCAACCACTCTTCGGTCCTGCCCCCCCAGAGCACCCGGTCCGGTCCACCCGATTCTGCCCGCCAGGGTTCGCCGACGTGCATCAACTCTCCCGAGTCGGTCCACCCGAGTCGGTCCACCCGAGTCGGTCCACCCGAGTCGGTCCGCCTGACTCGGTCCGCCTGACTCGGTCCGCCTGAGTCCGCTCGTCCCGACCGGGACACCCGGCTTCGCCCGACGCCTCCCCGGCCCCCCTTGCTCGGCTCAGTCCGCTCAGTCCACCCAGTCCAGCCACTCCGGGTAGTCCGAATTGCTGCCCTTCACGATGTCGAAGTAGGTCGACTGCACGTGGGTGGTGATTTCGCCGCGGCGGCCGTCCCCGATACGGCGGTCATCGACCTCGCGGACCGGCGTCACCTCCGCCGCGGTGCCGACCATGAACACCTCGTCGGCCAGATACAGTTCGTCCCGCGCGAATCGGGAGAACTGGATCGGAATCCCCGCATCCTTCAGCAGGCGCACCACCGTGTCCCGGGTGATCCCGCCGAGGATGGAGCTCGAGTACGGCGGCGTCTTCACCACCCCGTCCCGGATGATGAAGATGTTCTCACCCGATGCTTCCGAGATGTACCCCTCGTGATCCAGCATGATGGCTTCCTGGTAACCCGCCGCCATCACCTCCCGCTTCGCCACGATCGAGTTCACGTAGTGACCGCAGATCTTCCCCTTCGACATCATCGAGTTCGGATGATTCCGCGTGAACGAGGACACTTTCGCACGGATGCCGTGCTCCAGCGCCTCGTCGCCGAGGTACGCCCCCCACTCCCACGCGCCGATCATCACACGCACCGGGTTGCTCAGCGCATAGAGGCCCATCGCCCCATCCCCCAGGAACACGAGCGGGCGCAGGTATGCGCTGCGCAGCCGATTGGCCCGCAGCGTCTCCTTGCAGGCCAGGACAAGGTCCTCCTGACTCCACGGCACGTCCATGGTGTACATTCGGGCGCTGTCCACCAGCCGCCGGATGTGCTCCCGCAGACGGAACACCTGAGACCGGCCGTCCTCGCGCTCGTAGCACCGGATGCCCTCGAACGCCCCGAGTCCGTAGTGCAGCGTGTGCGTGAGGACGTGCACATTGGCATCGTCCCACGGCACGAGCTTTCCATCCAGCCAGATTGATTCGGACTTCTTGATCATCGCGAGTTCTCCGCGCGGGGGACACACCTTCTCTCGGGCCCGGCGCCCGCCGAAGGTCTAGTCGCCCGCCGAACCACCGACAAGCCCCTCGCAGGATCGGCACCACGTGCCTCCGTCCGCGCCGCCCCCCCCGGCTCATCCTCCTGCCGGCGAGCCCATCGGGACCGACACAATCCCGCGTGCGCGCCCCCATCCCGCGTGCGCGCTGCCGCGATGCCGCGCAGCTCACGGTCGGGGCGTCCCCCTGCGGAGACGCCACCGGTCAGGGCGTGCACCGACCCACCCGCCCCGCGCTCCCCGGGAACAGCGGACAGCCGCCGGTCAGGGCGAGAAGCCCGCCAGGCCTGCGGTGATCAACCCGAGAACCAGCTGAGCCACCGCCGGATCTCGACGCTCTTCGGCGGTTCGTTCGACCACGCCCTCCTCCTCGAGCCGGGCGAGAAAGGCCCGCTGCGCCGAGGAGCACCACCAGTCCTCCGGCGCCTTCTGCCCCTCGCGACGAAACGCCACGGGTTGCCGGGCGAAGGGGCGCAGCAACCCGTCCACCGGCTCCCGTCCCATGGCGTGGACAATCCCCTCCCACAGCACCGCACGCAGGTCGACCGGCGACGCCGCGGGCATTGGCACCGCCACCGCCTCGTCCCGCCAGGCGAATCGGCCCTCGTCCCAACCGAAGGGGCGCCCCAGCAACGCGCGGAGCCACGCCGCCTCCAGATCCGCCACGTCCAGCTGCAACCCCTTCCTCCCGTAGTCGAGCAGGTCCCTCTCCGGGCGTCCGGTGGACGCCCCCACCTCGCGGATGGAGTCCACCCCGGACACATCGATCAACCCGCTCTCGGCCAGCCAGTCCACGAACGGCAGCCGGTTGCTCTCCGCAGTCACCGGGAGCGAGCGCTCGAAGCCGAGAATCAGTCGCTCTCCACCGCTCGCCATCAGCAGGAAGCCCGTCCGCTCCGCAGAGCCGAGCCACGTCAGCACCGCCGGCCACACGCTGTCCTCGAACGTCCCCTGGGCCGGCACCGCGGCAGGGTCCAGCACACGTGGCACCAGCAGCACGCGCTCGGGGCGCTCCTCCACCGCATCCGTCGCAGCCGGAGGTGTGCTGCCGATGGCCTCCACCCGATGCACGTCCGAAGCATCCGGCGTGGGCGTGTCCGGCCGCCCGCCCGACTCGGTCCGTGCCACCCCGACGGCCTCTCCGGTCACCGCCTCCGAACGCAGATCCACCGCTCCCGCCTCCCCCGTCCGCGCCTCCGGACGCTCGTCGACCGCATCCACGGCGGGCGGCGTCGGCTGCTCCGTGCGCTGCTCCACCTCGGCGATCAACGACTGCACGTCACCGACGCGCGTGGCCCCCGGATCCATCGGGAACTCCTCCGAGTCCTCGTCATCGAGCACCGCCTCCGCATGGGCGCGGTCCGAGAACGACGGTGCGGGCTCCCGCTCGGGCGGAGCACCGAGAAACCGGCGAGCGATGCGATCCAGCTCGCCTTCCCCGGCCGGCAGGGCCAGCAGATCCACCAGCCCATCCAGCCGCACCGCCAGCGCCCGGTTGTATTCCCCCGTCCAGGCCCCACTCGCCCCCACCACGGGCACATCCCGCCCGTCCAGCATCTCCCCGACCAGCTCCCGCAGGGCCGGCGCCGCCGGCTCGAGGAACACCAGCGACGCCTCCGGAAGAAGCCGTGCCGCGTCCCGGCGCGAGGACGCCGTCTCCACCGACCACCCGCAGGCGGTCAGCGCGGCGCGACTCTCGGCCAGCCGCTCCTCCACGGGATCCAGGATCACGATCAGCGGTCCCTGTGTCGACACGTCTCCTCCCTGAACACCGGCAACCCGCCCCGCAGTTCCCCACATCCCCGCACGCTACCACACGCTTCCCCGGTCCGCGACTCCCTCGCACACCCGGTCCTCAGCCGCCCATCCACCGCTCCCACAGCACAACGACCTCCCCGGCCGCCTCCGCGAGACGGAACTCCAGCTCGCCCCGATCCGCATCCGCCCGGTCCAGCACCCAGCGCGCAAGCGCATCCCCATGACGCGGATCGACCGGAAGCACCGAGCGGTCCGCGCCCTCCGACAGCCGCAGCCGGGACTCCACCGTCCGGTACAGCCCGTTGATCCGCACCAACGACTCCGCCTCCGGCCTCCCGAACACCCCCGCTCCGGCCAGACCCTCCACCAGGGCGACGGTCGCTCCCCGGCCCCGCTCCACTGTCCCCCGGTGCGACAGCCACGTCGTCTGCACCAGGTGCTCCAGATCCATCAGCCCCCCGGCGCACGCCTTCAGATCCCGTGGACCTCCGCGAGCCTCCAGCTCTTCCAGACGCGCTGCACGAATCCGTCGGAGGTCCACCCGCACCCGCGCCGGATCCACTGACCCGAGCACCTCCCCCACCAGCGCCTCCAGACGCCGAGCCAGCCCATCCCCCGCAGAGACCGGACGCGCCCGCACCAGCGCCAGCGCTTCCCACGCCCACGAACGTCCCCGATGGTAGCCCCGCAGGCCATCCACCGTCGTCACCACCGCCCCCTGTGACCCGTCCGGACGGAGGCGCATGTCGACCGAATAGCAACGACCCCAGGCCATCGGCGTACTCAGGAACGCGATCCATCGCTGCGCCAGTCGCGCATAGATGCCTCCGAGCGCGGGGTCGTCTTCGTACACGAAGACCAGGTCCAGATCCCCGCCGTGCCCCAGCTCGCCCGCTCCGAGCTTGCCCAGCGCAAGCGCCCCGAACCGCTCGCGAGCCTCCGCCGGCAACCGATCCCCAAGATCCGCGACCGCCTCGTCCAGCGTGCGATCGAGGCATGCCTCCGCCAGGGCGCTCAGCGCCGGCGTCGCCTCCGTCGCCGCCAGCCGGCCGCTGAGCTGGCCGAGCGCGACCTCCAATTCGACCGTGGCGCGCTGACGACGAATGGCCACCAGCCTGCGCTCCCGGCTCGGGCGCGAATAGCGCGCCTCCTCGCGCTGCAGCGCCTCCTCGAACCCGACGCGCACGGCCTCCGCACCCATGCCCCGTACCCCCCCACCCGAGAGGATCCGCTCCAGAACCACCGGCTCCCTCGCGATCAACCCCCCAAGCTCCCCCGATGTCCCGAAGAACGACGCCAGCACCGTGGCCGCACGCGGTCTCGACTGGAGCACCTTCAGCACCACCTGCCTCGAACCACGCCGCGACAGCATCCCGACGCAGCGCTCAAGCCCCCGATCGGGCAGCGCCGTCTCCACCACACCCGCCAGCAGCGGCTCGACCGCGCGCCGGATCGGGCCCGGCGCAAACCGCCCGATCAGCGCCTCCGGGGGAGCCGCAAGCCGCTCCAGATCCCGCAGCACCCGAGCAGGACTCGCAAACCCCAGCTCCGCAAGCCGCGACAACCGCTCGTCGAGGCACTCCTCCGACAGCCCGTCCACCACCCCGGACACCCACGCATCATCCGGCGACGCCGTCGACGCCTCGTCCGCGAACAGCCGCTCCCACCGATGACGCACCTCGGACCGGTGCCGGTCCAGCTCCGCCCGAAAGGCGTCCTCGTCCGCGAACCCGAGCCGGCGCGCCAGCAACGCCATCCCGGGGCCCGACGGAGGCAGGCGCTGGCTCTGCTGGTCCTCGTCCATCTGCAGCCGATGCTCGACCAGCCGCAGGAACCGCCAGGCATCCGTCAGACGGGCACGCGCCCGCTCGGGCAACAGGCCGAACTCCGCAAGGCGCTGCAGCGCCGGCAACGTGCCCCGCTCGCGCAACTGCGGATGACGACCTCCCCAGACGAGCTGAAACGCCTGCACGAAGAACTCGATCTCCCGAATCCCTCCCGCACCGAGCTTCACGTCCCACGACCGACCGCGCCCCGCATCCCGAGATCGCTGCTGCGCATCCACCTGACGCTTCATCGCCGCGATCTCGCCGATTGCTGCCTCATCAAGATTCCGCCGGTACACGAAGGGGCGCAACCGATCGAGCAGCCGCGCACCCACCTCCCGATCCCCCGCCACCGCCGCCGCGCGAATCCACGCTCCGCGCTCCCACGTGCGCCCGTGCTGCTCGAAGTACGCCAGCATCTGGTCCACCCCGTGCACCAGCGCACCTTGCGTCCCGAACGGACGCAGCCGAAGATCCACACGGAACACGAGACCCGGATCCATCGGATCCTCCAGAATCTCCGCGAAGTGCCGAACCCCGCGACCGAGCGCCTCCGACCGCATCTCACCCACCGGATCGCAGACGAACACGACGTCGATGTCCGAGTGGAAGTTCAACTCCTCGCCGCCCAGCTTGCCCATCGCGATCACACAGACGCGCTGGTCCCCAAGACCTGCGCCCCGCTCCACCCAGCGCCAGGCATCCGCGATCGCCTCACGGGCCGCCTCCGACACCATGGCCGCCGTCTCCTCCAGCCTCTCCCCGTCGATCGCCTCCGCCTCGATCACGCCGAGCGAGCGAAGCCGGCGACGCACCCGCAGCGCGTGGCGAAACCGGCTCTCCGTCCCCTCCCCGCCCACCTGCCCGAGCAGCTCCTCGATCTCCCGCGACACCCGGTCGAGCTGTCCCGCCCGGTCGAGCAGACGCTCCGGGTCGCGCGCCACCCAGCGCCCGTAGGTTCGGCTCTGGGCGGCCAGGTGGACGAACCGACGAACGCCGGCCCGATCGATCGTTCCGCTGCGGTCCTCCGGCACGTCCAGCAGACGCAACAGGGACAGCTCCGCGTCCGCAGAGCTCGCCAGGGCATCGGCGAGCTCCCCGGCACAGTCCGGCCAGCGTCGACCGACCGCACCCGCCAGCTCCGCGAGCCGCGCATCGATCCCTCCCGGTGGCTCCTCGCCCCGAAGGATCGCCTCCCAGAACGTCGCCGACGTCGACTGCTTCCCCGATTGCTCGACCATCCGATTCACCGCACTCGTTTCCCGTGCTCCCCCACCACCCGCCTGCCCTTGCCAACCCCTCCCCCGGACCTCATGCCCCGCTCCGCGCCGACGCGACCCCGAGGACCCCGTCATGCCACAACCCGGAACGTACCTCCACGATCAACGCACCGGCTCGCGCCGGTACCGGCTCGACCGGCGCTGGCTCGACGGCACCAGCTACCAGCTCGCCCTCGGGGTCGACTCCGAACACGACGAGACTCCCGTCGTGCTCAAGGCCATCGCCTGGCCCGACACCCTGGACGAGGCGGCCCGCCAGCTCCGACGGGAGGCAGCCGCGCTCGAGGCCGATATCCTCCGACGTGGGCTTCCCGGGCTTCCGGACGGTGGGGACCTCGTCCTCGTCAGCGAGGACGGCACCAGCGAGCCCGTCGTGGTCTATCGACACATCGCCGGCACCACCCTCGAGGACCACGCAGCCCGGCACTGCCCCGATGGATTCGACCTCGAGGAGGGGCTCCGGATCGCGCGACGCATCGCGGACATCCTCGACGGACTCCACGACGCGGACATCGTGTTCCGGGGGCTTCACCCCGCGCACATCGTGCTCACCGAGGAGGGAGGCGTCCGCCTCGTGGGCACAGGCCACGCCGGACAGCGCGGCGCGCGGGCCGAGCCGGTGAGGGCCTGGGGTGTCCCGGGATGGCGTGCGCCGGAGATCGCCGGAGAGGTCTCGGGCCGCTTCGTCAGCCCCCGCGCCGATGTCTACAGCTTCGGTGCCCTCCTCTCCTGGATGTTCTCCGGACGGCGGCCCACCGGGGTGCAGGAAGCACCGGTCACCCCGGACGCCTGGCAACGCATCCGAACCCGCCCGGAGGGAGTCTCCCTGCTCGTCGCACACTGCATGCAGCCCTTCCACAAGAAGCGCCTCGCCCGGATGTCGCGACTGCTCCCCCTGCTGCACCCGGACACCCTGCCCTCCCGGGACACCCCCGGTTTCGGCGAGGTCTGGCTGCTCGCCCCCTGGGCCGACGGAAACGAGCAGGCCGCAGCTCGCGTGGGCAACCTCAGCCCCGGACCGCTCGTCAGCCGCTCCGCATCGACAGCCGCAGCCGATGACGCCGCAGACACGCCGGCGGCATACCGGTCTGCCGGTTCCTCGCCCACCGGGGAGAGGGTCCCGGAAACGCCCGAGCCTACGGGAGCAGGAGACGCACCCGACGCCCCGGACGAGGCCGGCGGCACCCGAGGCGGCCCGGACCAGCACACCGACAGCCGCGATGAAGGCGCTCCCTCTCCTGCGCTCCGCTCCGTTGCCCCGGTCGAGGAGAGCGCCCGCGCTCGCTTCGTGCGGTGGGGCTTCTCCGGCATGCTCGTCGCCCTCGCCGTCATCGCCACCGCCATGCGGATGTGTGGCTGACGGGAGCCAGCTCACTCGTCCGGATCGGGCTCCTGCTCCGCTGATCCATCGCCGTCCGGCACCGCGGTGTCCCGGGTGAACACCAGGCCGGCATCGCCGGCGTCGACGAGCACCGTGTCGCCGGGCCCGAAGTCTCCCTCGAGGAGGTGCATGGCCAGCGGATCCTGCACGAGGTTGAGCAGCGCCCTCCGCAGGGGGCGAGCGCCGAACTCCGGCTGGAACCCTGCTTCGAGGACGAGCTCGGCCGCTTCGGGCGTGAATCGGATGGCGAGGTCCTGCTCGGCGAGCAGCCGCTGCAGCCGCCTCACCAGGATCTCCGCGATGCGCGAGAGGGAGTCGCGATCGAGCGCGTTGAACACGATGGTGGCATCGAGCCGGTTGAGGAACTCGGGCTTGAAGTGATCCTTCAGGATTTCGCGAACCTCCACATCGAGCTCCTCGTAGGGAACCTGTCCCGTGAGGTCGAGGATGCGGCGCGCCCCGATGTTGCTGGTCATGATGATGATCGTGTTGGTGAAGTCGATGGTCCTCCCCTGGGAGTCCGACAGCCGACCCTCATCCAGCACCTGCAGAAGGATGTTGAAGACATCCGGGTGCGCCTTCTCGGCTTCGTCGAACAGCACGACGCTGTAAGGCCTCCGGCGCACCGCCTCCGTGAGCAGACCGCCCCGGTCGGAGTCCACGTACCCGAACGCGGCGCCGATGAGTGTGTTGACCTTGGACTGCTCCATGTACTCCGACATGTCGATGCGAATGAGGGCATCCTCGGAGTCGAAGAGGAACTCCGCGAGGGCCTTGGCGAGCTCGGTCTTGCCCACGCCGGTCGGCCCGACGAAGAAGAAGTTTCCGATCGGCCGGTTGCGCTCCTGCACCCCGGCCCTGGCGCGGCGCACGGCGGCCGAAATGGCCCGCACGGCCGGCCACTGACCGATGACACGGTTGCCGAGCCTCTCCTCGACCGCGAGAAGCTTCTGACGCTCTCCCTCCAGCATTCGCGTCACCGGGATCCCGGTCCACTCGGCCACCACCCCGGCAACATCCTCCTCCGCCACATCCTCCCGGATGAGCCGCCCCTCCCCATGCAGGGCGTCGAGACGCCCGGTCGCGGCCTCCACTTCCTTCTCCAGCTCCCGCAGCACACCATACTTGAGCTCGGCCGCCCGCTCGAGATCGTCCTCCTGCCGCGCCTTCTCCACCAGCTTGGTGGTGGCTTCCACCTCGGCCTTCAGCCGCGACAGCTCCTCGATCGCTCCCTTCTCCGCCTGCAGCCGTTCGTCCAGCGTACGGATCCGCTCGCGCAGCTCGGCCGCTTCCGCCGCTCGCGCATCAAGGGCGTCCCGGCTGGCCACGCCCGCACTCCGCAGGGACTCCTTCTCCCCTTCGATGCGGAGCAGTCGACGACGCAGATCGTCGAGCTCGGCGGGCTGCGAATCGATCTCCATCCGCAGCCTGCTCGCCGCCTCGTCCATGAGGTCGACCGCCTTGTCCGGCAGGAGGCGCTCCATCACGTAGCGGCGCGACAGCTCCACGGCGGCCACGACGGCCTCGTCGAGGATGCGAACCCGGTGATGAATCTCGTACTTCTGCTTGATGCCGCGAAGTATGGCAATGCTCTCCTCCACGCTCGACTCCGGCACCTCGATGCCCTGGAAGAGTCGCTCGAGCGCCTTGTCCTTCTCGATCTGGTTGCGGAAGCCCGACGGTGTCGTGGTCCCGATCAGGGAAATCTCCCCGCGGGCCAGCGCCGGCTTGAGCAGATTGGCCGCGCCGTTGCCATCCCCGTCCCGTCCACCGACGATGGTGTGGAGATCGTCGAGATAGAGCAGGATGCGCCCCTGAGCCCCGGCGACCTCCTGAATGAGCCGGCGCAGCCTCTCCTCGAACTGCCCCCGCAGGCTGGTTCCGGCCACCAGCGCTCCCATGTCGAGCTGAACGATCCGCCGATCGAGGAGGCGCTGGGGCACGTCCCGGTGGGCGATGCGGTGCGCGAGCCCATGGATCACCGATGTCTTCCCGACACCGGCTTCGCCCACCAGGATCGGGTTGTTCTTGGATCGGCGTCCCAGCACCTGCACGAGCCGGCGGATCTCCCTGTCCCGCCCGACCACCGGGTCGAGGCTCCCCCCGAGCGCGAGCTCCGTGAGATCGCGCCCGAACTGGGAGAGCAGCTTGAATTGGGACAGGAACTCTCCCTCGCCTCCGACGGGGTCTTCGCCGCCGGCGCTGGATGGTCGCTCCTCGCGTCCGCTCGCGGTTTCGGCCCGCTCCAGCTCGACCCCCGAGCGACCGCTGCGCTCCCGCGCGATGGCGTCCTTCATATCCCGGGCGAGAAACGCCAGCGCGGTGCGCGTGACCCCCGCGTCGGCCAGCGCCGAGCGCGTCTGGCCGACCGGGCCGTCCGCAGCGGCGATCAGCAGATGGTGGGACCGCACGAGGTCGTCCCGCTCACGGCGGGACTGCCGCAGCGCATCCTCGAGCACGATCCGCGCCGTGGTATCCCAGCCCACGGAACCGCCTCCATCGCGGGGCATCCGGGAGAGATCGGCATGCAGGCGGCGCTCGAGCCGTTCCGGGTCCGCGCCGAGCCGGCGCAGCATGGCCGGGACGACACCACGGCGATCCGCGAGAAGCGCGACCACGATATGTCCCGGCATCACGCGGGGGTGGCGGAGGTCGCTGGCGTAGCTGCGGGCGTGGACGATGGCGGCCTGGGCCCTGTCGGAGAAGCGATCGAGATTCATGGTCTGCAGCGGGAGTGGCGAAGGTGCGGGATTCGGATGGGTCTGTACGCTGGGTCGGTGCCGGCCGGTCCCCTGTCCGGGCAGCGCCTGGATGCGGGGTGGCCGATGCACGGGGGCGGCCGTGCGGGATTCAGTCCGGCTCCGGCATTCGGCCGAGGGTGACCTCGACGGTGAGGGTGCTTCCTGCGCGCAGGAGCTCGATGGGGACGGTGTTTCCGATGCCGGCCATGCCGACGGTCCACCGGAGATCGGTGGTGTTGCGGATGTCGGCTTCGTTGAAGCGCAGGAGGAGATCGTCGCGGCGGATTCCCGCGCGGTACGCCGGGCCGTCCTCGGTCACGTGGGTAACCCGTACGCCGTTGCCCTCCTCGAGACCGTGCTGCACCGCCACCTCCTCGTCGATCGGTCGCATCCGGATTCCCAGCCACGCCCGTCGCACGCGTCCTTCGTCCCGGAGCGGCTGAAGAATCGTGCGGGCGACATGCGCCGGAATGGCAAAGCCGATCCCCTGCCCTTCCCGGTTGATGGCGGTGTTGATGCCCACGACGTCGCCGTCCATGTTGACGAGGGGACCTCCGCTGTTGCCCGGATTGATCGAAGCGTCCGTCTGCAGCAGGTCGGCCAGCGTCAACTCCCGACCCAGTTCGAGATCCTGCCGACCGATGGCGGAGACGATGCCTGCGGTCACCGTGGAAGCCAGTCCGAAGGGATTGCCGACCGCGATGACCCAGTCTCCGACGCGGATCGCGTCTCCCCCGGCGAGCGCCAGCGGTCGAATCCCCTCGGGCGGGGTGATGCGAAGCAGCGCCAGATCCGTGGCGCGATCGAGGCCGACCACATCGGCTGCCACCCGCGTGCCGTTGTGCAGGATGACGCGGATTTCGGTTGCCTTCTCGATGACATGGCCCGACGTCAGGATCAGCCCGTCGTCATCGATCAGGAAGCCCGATCCCAGCGACTGGTTGTCCCGACCCGCTCCGTTGCTCCCGAGCAGGGCCGCGGCGAACTCGACCGCATCGACCTCCTGGGTCGTGTGGATGTTGACCACGGCCGGGCGCACCCTCTCGACGAGGGCAGCGAAGCTCGATGGGGCGTCGGAGCGGGGAACGACCGGGCCGGACACGGGAACCGGAGCGGCAGGAACGTGGATCGTCGGCGCCGCGAGGCTGTACATCTCGGGCTGCGGCTCGGCGCATCCGCCGCCCGCAAGGCCCACGGTTGCGGCGACCCAGGCGAGGAGCCACCGGCAGGAGCCTGGAAGCGCTGGGACATCCGACCTCATCCACCGTCCTGTGGCCGGTTGCGGATCTCGACCCACGCCATGCGAAGCTCGTACAGCACCGCGGTGAGCAGCTTCTCCTCGTCCGCGTCGAGGTTCCCCCGGGTCTTCCGTTCGAGAACCTCGAGCAGGTCGATCTGCAGACGTGCCCCGGGAAGGTCGGGCTCGACCGGAGCGTCTTCATCCTCCACCAGACGGAGCATCAGCAGCGTGCTCTGCCGCAGGGACAGCACCAGGGTCGTGAAGTCGACACCGGGGGGGGACGTCTCCGATGCGCTGCTCCGGCCTCCTTCACTCGACTCGCTCATGGCTGCCTCCGGGTGGGGGTCGTCACGACCGCGGCACCGCGTGGGTCCGCGCCCGCCCTGCGGTGCACTGGTCATAGCGCCCCCGGAACGAAAGGGGTAGCGACTCGTTGCGCGGGATGCGCTGGTGGCTTTGACTCCGCCAGCCATCGCCAGTATGCTCCCGAGCCGGGGGCTCTGCCGGACGCAAGACGCCACCGCCTGTCGCCCACCGCGACACGCACGGGCGAAGGCCACCCCCCCGACATGGGGCAGCCTCTCGGACGCCCGCACCGGCGCGCGACGCCATTGCCGAACCTTCCGAATCGAGAGCGCACAGATCATGACGCCGTACCCACGCCTCGCCTCCGACCTGCTTCGTTCGGCATTCGCCGCCCTCCTCTCCCTCGGACTCTTCGTGGCGTGCGCGGGCGGGGACGCCGTTCCCGTTGACGGGGGCTCGGAGATCGACCCCGACGCGTCCTGGTCCGGCCCACCCCGGGGGGACACCAGCGGGGTCGCCGACACCGGCGGAGTCAGCCAGCCTCCGCCCACCCAGCAGCCGGATCCCACCGACGCCCTCAAGGTGACCGGGGAGGCCTGCGCCGAGGCGGAAGAGTGCCTCGGCCAGCTCTGCATCCCCGACCCGGACCGCGGCCGGATCTGCAGCGAGTTCTGTGACCTGACGAACGATCAGTGTCCGAACGGCTTCTCCTGCGTGCTCACCAGCCTCGGCCAGGACCGCACCTTCGTCTGCGTTCCCGATGACGACACCCTGTGCCGCCCGTGCACCCGAAACCGCGAGTGCGGCGGCACCGAGGACTACTGCCTCGACCTCGACGACGGCAGCTTCTGCGGGCTCGACTGCGACGAGGACACCGACTGCCCGGAGGGCTACTTCTGCTTCAGCCAGTTCGTCAGCTTCGGTGACGACGACATGCGCGAAGCCACCCAGTGCACGCCCAACTCGTTCTTCTGTGGTTGCCCGCCCGAGACCGACTTCGCCAACGACCCGGAGAACTGCGGCGAGTGCGGCAACCGCTGTGCCGTACCCAACGCGATCACCACCTGTGAGTTCCGACAGTGCCTGATCGCCGAGTGCGAAGACCGCTACTTCAACCTCGACGGGACCTACGAGACCGGCTGCGAGTACTTCTGCCCCAACCGGAACCTCGACGTCGTCGACGTCCCCAACGGCCGGGACACCAACTGCGACGGCTACGACGGGGACATCTCCCGGGGCGTGTTCGTCAGCCCCGACGGTTCCGACGCCAACAACGACGGCCTGACCCCGGGGAGCCCCGTCCGCACCCTGCAGAACGCCATCGAGATCGCGGAAGCCAACCCCGAGCGCGACCAGATCTTCGTGGCCGTGGGCGACTACTCCGCAGCACAGCCCCTGCGCCTCGCCTCCGGCGTCAGCCTCTACTCGGGCTTCGGCAGCGACTTCCGCAGCCGCACCAGCGCACGCGCGACCTTCGTCTCCCAGGGCCCCACGGCCATGGTCGTCGACGACCTGACCGCCAGCACCCACGTCGTGCAGCTCGACCTCCAGTCCGCCAACCAGAACCAACCCGGCGCCTCCGCCATCGCCGTCATCGTCCGCAACAGCGGCTCCTTCCTCCGCCTCGAGAGCGTCAGCATCCGCGCAGGCTCCGGCGGCGCAGGAAGCGATGGCAGCCAGGGCGGAAACGGCAGCCAGGGCGCACCCGGTGCCGGCGGATCGGGACGAAACGGAGGGGCCGCAGTGGGTGCCGGCGACGTTCGCAGCGGCGGCGGCGGCCGAGGCGGCGGAGGCGCAGGCCTGTTCGGCTCGGCCGGCGCAGGAGACAACGGCGCCAACGCCGCCCGCACCGGCCCGGCGAGCTGCGGACAGGGAGGACGCGGCGGAAGACGGGATGGCAACGGCTCCCGCGATGGCGAACCCGGAAACAACGGCTGTCAGGGAGATCAGGGCGCACATGGTGCAGCAGGTGCCGCTCTCGGAAGCCTGGGCGCGAACGGCGGCTCCTATGTCGCCGCGGCCGGGGCCGGCGGAGCCCCGGGGGCAAGCGGCGGAGGCGCCGGCGGCGGCGGTGGGGGACGCGGCGGATCCGGCGTCACCGGAGCTGGAGACGGAGCCGGCGGCGGAGGAGGAGGAGCCGGCGGAACGGGCGGACAACCCGGAACCGGCGGCGGCGGCGGCGGTGCGTCCATTGGACTCGTGCTCCTCGAATCCACCGTGCAGATGCGAAACGTCGAGATCGCCACCAATGGCGGCGGCAATGGTGGACAGGGCGGCAACGGAGGACAGGGCGGACCCGGCGGCGGCGGCGGCAGTGACGGCAGCACCGGCGGCGGCTTCACCCAGACCGGCACACCCGGAAACGGCGGCGTCGGCGGAACCGGCGGGCGCGGCGGTGACGGCGGCTGCGGAGGAGGAGGAGGAGGAGGACCCTCCATCGGCATCTGGGGACTCCAGAACGCAGCCGTACTCGTCCCGGAACCCGTGGAGGAAAACCTGGTCGTCCAGGCCGGGCCCGGTGGCCGCGGCGGAGAACGCTGCATGCGCCCCCCGCTCGGAAACCCCGGCCAGGCCGGCGCACAGATCGATCGAATCGACGTGGCCACCATCGTCAGTGACGAGGGAACCGACCCTGCCCCCACCGACACGCCCGAACCCACCGACACGCCCGAACCCACCGACACGCCCGAACCCACGGAGTGGCCGGTGCCCTCCAGAACGCCGGCTCCCGAACCCGCCGAGTAGGCCCCACGAGCCGGCACATCACCATGCGCCCCCCAATCGCCACCCTCGCGCTCCTCGGCCTGCTGACGGCGCTCGGTTCGGCCTTCGTGACGGGCTGCATCGGAACACACGACGAGGCATGGCGACCGGCGTCCCGCGACGAGGCCCCGAACCAACCGGCGCCGCCTGAGCCCAGAGCGCAACCCCTTCCGCCTGCTGCCGGGGGCAGCGACGCCTCCGGCGCCGACCCGACCGGCTCCGCACACCCCGAGTCGACCGGCTCGGCCCGTCCGATTCCCCCCTCGGAGCCGACGTCGGAACCCGAGCCCGGCGACAGCACCTTCCCTGCAGGCACCGGGGGGACCAGCGAATCACCTCACGAAACCAGTGACGTGACCCCCTCATCCCCCGCCGGACCATGGTGTGGACCCGTACGATGCAGACCGGGTGAGGTGTGCTATCGCGTGCAGTGCGTTCCCGCCTGCCGGTCCGATGCGGACTGCGGCGACAGCGCCGAGTGCCGACAGGGCATTTGCGAAGTCCCGGCCTGCTCCGCCAACCGTGACTGCGGCTACGGCGAGCGCTGCGACCCCGACGAGGAGAAGTGCACCCCGGTCGGCGTCAGCGAGTGCATCGCGGACGAGGACTGCGGCAACGACTTCTTCTGCGCCACGGACGGCGTGTGCTCCGTCTGTGGCGACACCATCGGCTGCCCTGATGGGCTCGTCTGCCTGCAGCGCGAATGCATCGCGGAGCGCTCGCCTCCGGTCACCTTCCAGCGCCGAGCGGTCTCCGGTCTGGACGTGATTCAGGGCTGGCGCGAGAACGACGGAATGGGCTTCGGCGCCGGCATCGGCGTCGTGGACGTCGAGGGAAACGGAAGGCCGGATCTCTTTGTGGGGGCCTACGGCGATCGGGACGATCCAGCGTGCATCTACCTCAATCGCTCGACTCCGGAGGAGATGCGATTCGACGCCGCCGCCGACTGCGCCGGCGTCGAGCCGACGGCCTGGGCCGCCTGGGCGGTGGACCTCGACGGTGATGGAAGGGACGAGCTGATCGTTGTGGGCGACTCCTTCGTCCACGTCCACGCGTTTCACCCGTCCCCCGAGCGCGTCGAACTCGTCCATCCGCGACTGGATCGTCATCGCCTCGCTCGATGCGTTCCCGGCGCCGTGGCCGCCATGGACATCACCTTCGACGGACAAGCCGAGCTCCTGATCGGATGCCAGGCCCATACGGACGAAATCGAGCGAATGGAAGAGCACGACTGGTCCAACCTCCTCTTCCGGATGAACGATCAGCGCGCGTGGATCGCCATCGACGCGACCGACGATGACCCACTGCTGAGCGACGGTGTCACCCTCGCTCTGGGCGTCGCGGACCTCAACGACAACGGTCTTCTCGACCTCGTCCTCGTCACCGACTCCTTCTCCTCCATCGGGCGGCGGCGCGTCCACTTCGAGCCGGGCGCCGTCCTCCTGCGCTGCGCCCCCGACGAGGACTGCACCTGGCGTCCCGTGCCCTTCGGCGTGAACACGACCAACTGGGGCTCCTACATGGGCGCCGGTCTCGTTCGCGTGAACGGACGCGACCGCCTGTACCTCAGCGACTGGGGACCCAACCGCCTCGTCCACCATGTGGACAGCGTCCCCGTCGACGAGGCACGCCAGCGCCTCGCCGACCTCGGCCGCCGAGGGGGGCGCCTGCTCTTCGCATGGGGCGTCGTCGTCGATGACTTCACGCGAAATGGCCTCGACGACCTCATCGTGACCCACGGCATGACCGCCGACCTCGACGTGGCCGTGTGGGAAGTGCACGTGGACACGCTGCTCACCCAGGAGCCGGACGGGACCTTCTCCGCATGGGCGGAGGAGGCCGGGTTCGTTCCGCCGGCCGACGAACCGACAGACGTGGCGTTCCTTCCCGCGGCCAGCCGCAACGCCGTCAAGGTCGACCTCACCGGGGACGGGCTGCTCGAGATCGTCATCGCCTCCCTGAACGGCCCGGTGAAGATCTACACCGAACAGCCCCAGGGGGCGCCACCGCCCCCCCGCTGCACCATCGCCCCACGCCCGCGGCTCGTCCCCGCTCACGGCTTCGGAATGGCCATCGCCGCAGGTGACACGCGCGACTTCCGCACGCGGGACATTCAGGGGCAGATGCGCGCCGGAGCGCCGACCACCGTGACGAGCATCACGCAGCAGGGCACCCTGCGCTTTCCGTCCGGCTTCGAGAGCCGCTTCGACTGCCTGGGGGAGCCCGGACCCGTGGTGATCGAGGAGCCGGACTGGATCGCGCTCGAGTCCGCGGACTTTTCGACCATCCTGACCCTTTCTCCCCTGCCCACCGACGAGCCGATTCAGGTGGACGCCATCCTCCGCAGCAGCGACGGCACCATGACACGGGTGTCGGGAGAGGACCTCGGGGAGGGGCGGTGGCGCCTCGCCGGCACGGCGCAGGACGTGTTCCCGGCCATCAACGGCCGCTGGGTCGGGCGATGGTTCCCCGTCGGGCCGTGATCGCCGATGGGCATGACGGCTCGGTCAACCCAACGTGTCGTTCGGCAAACATTGCGCAACGCGCCGTGCGAACGATTCCCGCGCGTCCTCCGATCCGCTAGACTGTGTACTCGAGGACCCGGTGGACGGGTCTCCCCCCGACCGGAAGACGCTCATGGACCGACCGCGAATCGTCCGACTGCCCCTGGCGCTCCTTCTCTCGCTCATGCTGGGCTCGGCCTCCTTCGTCGCCTGTGGCAGCGAGGCGGAGGGTCCTCGGCTGGTCAACGGATCGGACAGCAACGCCGAGTCCGCCACCGGCGACGTGACCGGGCTGCTGCCTCCGGCGAGTTCCGGAACGTCGGGCCCTCCCCCTCTTCCCGATCCGAACTCGACCACGGACGAGCCCCCCCCGCCCGGCACCTCCCTCGCCCTCGCCGCCTTCGGAGAGACGTGCAGCGAAGACGCGGACTGCGAGAGCAACCTCTGCCGCATCGACGAGGATCGCGGCCGCATGTGCACCACCTTCTGTGAACCGGGCACCCCATGCCCCGCCGAGGGGTTTACCTGCCGCCAGGTCTCCACCGGAGCGGACACGTCCTTTCTCTGCGTCAGCGACCCCGACACGCTCTGCGAGCCCTGTTCGCGCAACCGCGACTGCGGCGGTGCGACCGACTTCTGCATCCCGCTCGACGACGGAGACCGGTGCGCCCTCGACTGCAGCACGGACGGCGAGTGCCCGGACGGCTTCTTCTGCAACGACTGGGCCATCGAGCTGACGGACGGAGGCATCCTCGAGGCACGCCAGTGCACTCCGAACAACTTCGCCTGCGAATGCCCCCCCGACATCGACCTCGCCAACGACCCCGACCACTGCGGCGCCTGCAACGTCCCCTGCAACCTGCCCAACGCCACACCACGCTGCGAGTCCGGGACCTGCCTGATCGACGAATGCGACGAAGGCTACTTCAACCTCGACTTCGACGACCTCACCGGCTGCGAGTACTTCTGTCCCGACCGGGACCTCAGCGTGCCCGACGTGCCGAACGGACGCGACACCAACTGCGACGGGCTCGATGGGGACCGCGAGCAGGCCATCTTCCTCCTCCCCGACGGCGATGACTCCGCCGATGGCATCACCCCCGAGACTGCTGTCGCGAGCCTCACCCGCGCCTTCGCGATCGCCTCCACCACCGGCCGGGATCAGATCCTGCTCGGCGTGGGGACGTGGAACGTGCCAACGACGATCCAGCTCCAGGGCGGCGTCGGCGTTTACGGCGGCTTTGCCCCCGACTTCTCCGAGCGCCGGAGCGATCGATCCAACATCCTCGTCGCCGCACCGATCGCCGCGCGGGCCGACGCCCTCGAGGCCACCCTCATCCTGAACCAGATCACGCTGGCGTCCGCCCCCGCGTCCGACGAAGGCGCCGCGAGCATCGGCATCGTCGTGACCGACAGCGCATCTCGCCTCGAGATCCGCAACAGCCGAATCCAGGCAGGACGGGGAGCGGACGGACGCGACGGCGCCCAGGGGCAACCCGGAACGAGTGGCGCACCGGGCGGCGACGGGACCAACGGCTCCAGCTCCAGTTCCGGAAGTGTCGGCGGTGCCGCCGGCGCGAACGGCGGACGAGGAGGGAGTGGCGGAAAGGAAGGCAACGATGGCCGAAGTGGCACGAATGGGGACGGCTCGGCGACGACCTGCGGTCGCGCCGGGAGCGGCGGGCGCCGAAACGACTCCAACTGGCTGTGCAGTGTTCGTCGTGCTGCCGAGGACGGAGGCAACGGGCAACCGGGCTGTCTCGGCCCCAACGGGGCACATGGTGCCGGCGGCGCAGACCGGGGCCACTTCGAGGAAACGCGGTACATCCCGGCAGATGGCACGGCGGGAAGCCATGGCACGGTGGGAGGCGGCGGCGGCGGCGGTGGGGGCGGCGGCGGCCACAGCTGTGGCACGCGAAACGGCTACGGCGGCGGTGGAGGAGGCGGCGGCGGCGGCGGTGGGGCGGGACAGCCCGGCGCCGCCGGACAGGGCGGAGGCGCCTCCGTCGCGCTCCTCGTTCGGAACGCCACACCGGTCCTCATCGACGCAGAGCTGGCCACGGTCGGTGGAGGCCGTGGGGGCGCCGCCGGGCGAGGCGGTTCCGGGGGACCCGGGGGCGCGGGGGGACGGGGGGGCAACGGGACCGGAAGCGGGCAGGGATCGGAGATCGGCGGCGCCGGCGGACGCGGTGGTGCCGGTGGACGCGGCGGCGATGGCGGCTGCGGGGGCGGCGGCGGCGGCGGACCGTCCGTGGGAGTGTGGGGCCTGGGCAACGCCGCCGTTCAGGTGCGAGACGTCACCTGGGATCTCGGTCCCGGGGGCGCTGGCGGAAGCGCCTGTGCCACTCCACCCGGCGCACCCGCAGGGAGCGCGGGTGGGGTCGAGGAGCGCGTGGACGCCCCGGCCTTCGACCGGAACTGAGCCAGCCAGATCCGTCGACGCTCAGGTGAGCGCTTCGAGGCGCTCGCGCACGCTCGCGCACAGCACCCTCTCGGTCGCGGCGAGCGAGCCCTCGGCCTCGTCGAGCAACTCCCGGGCCCGCGTGGCCTCGGGCGTGGGCTGCTCGAGGAGCGCCGCCGCCAGGTAGACGTTCGCCGCACCCGGGAAGAGCGAGCGTTGCCTCCACTGCTCGGCCAGCGCGCGCAGATCTCCCCACGCCTCCAGCTCGTACTTCACCCGGACCATCGGCCCGAGCAGGTGGAGCCGGTACGCCTTGGGGGCGAGCTCCCACGACTCTTCCAGCACTCCCTCCGCCTCGCGGAACTGGCCGCGCAGCGTGAGGATGATTCCCAGGCGAGCCAGCACCCAGTGATCCGGTGCGAGCAGCCGCAGCAGCCGGGACGACCGGTAGAGCGCCGTCAGTCCCTTCACGTCGCTCACCTGCAGCAGGCGATTGAAGGTGTCCTCGAAGCGGGGAGCCTCACGACGCACGTAGAGCGCCGATGCGAGGTAGAGCAGCGGCACGAGGATCGCGAGGCCGGCCACGACCCACAGCGGCACCCCGAGCACGAAGTGGAGGATGGCCAGCACGCCCAGGGAAACGGGAATCAGGGCCCGGCGCGCATCGATGCGCAGGCTCCTCGCCCCGCTGGGCATCCAGCCTGGCGGTGGCAGTCTCCGTGGATCTCCCTGCATGCGCTCCCCGGGTCGCGGGTCGCCCCCCCCGACCGGTTGTAGGGAACGACAGGGCTCACCGCAACGCTCGCGGGCCCTGCGCTACGGCGAGTCCCCGGGCTGCAGCGACACCTCCAGTCGACCGAGGACATCCCCGAGGGCGGCGACGGACGGGGTTCCCCACAGGGCAAGCCGAACGTGGGTAGCCGGCGCCGGGTGCTCGCCCCAGGTCGGATCCCAGGTGGACCACCGCGCGTCCCAGTACTCGACCCATGCGTGATACACGAGCTGGTCGTCCCGCCGCGCGAGTCCCACGGCCACGCGGGACGGTACCCCCGCCGAGCGGAGGGCGGAGACCCCGATCAGCGCGAAGTCGACGCACTCCCCGCGACCGGCCCGGAGCGCCGCCACCGCATCGGGCGGACCGCTGCGCCAGCCTCGGCGAAGCTCGCGGCGCAGCTCGCGATCGAGCGCATCCACACCATGCCGGACACGCGCCCCCGGCCCCAGCGAGGCGCGGGCCAGCCGCTGAACGCGCCCGTCATCCGGGTGAATCCCGGTGTCGCTGCCGAGCCACGGCGCCGCCGCGTCCGGATGATCGGGATCGTCGCCGATGCGGGTTCGCGCGTCGACCGGCTCCACCAGCACCCGCAGGACGATCCCGTACGGCTTCGCGGACACGACGGACTGCCTCCCTCCCTCGATGGCCAGACCCTCCGGGAGGCCTTCGTCGGGCACCTCGAGCGCCAACCGCAGGCGCGGTGCGAACTGCGGCTGGAGGGCCAGTCCGTCCACCGGCACGCGGAGCTGTTCCCGCAGCGCCGCGACCTCCGTCGGCGGACGATCCCCGGGGCAGCCCGCGAGCGTCATGACCAGCGCACCGACGAGGCAGGCCTGCCGGCGGAGGTCCATCCTCATGCGGTGAGCGAGCCCGACGGTTCGATGTCCGGCAGGCGGTAGAGTCGGCACGCATTCTCGGTGGTGATCCGGGCCACCTCCTCGAGCGAGAGTCCGAGGGTGTCGGCGACGGCCCGGGCGACATCGACCACCCAGGCGGGCTCGTTCCGGCGACCCCGGTGCGGGACGGGCGCGAGGAAGGGACTGTCCGTCTCGATGACGATGCGGTCCTGGGGCACGCGCCGCAGGACGTCGCGCACGTCCTCGCCGTTGCGAAAGCTGACGATGCCCGTGAAGCCGATGTAGAAGCCGAGGTCCAGCGCGACCTTCGCGAGATCCCAGCCACTGGTGAAGCAGTGGATCACCCCGCCGACCGAGCCCGCCGGCGAGTCCTGGAGGATGCGGATGCAGTCCTCGTCCGACTCGCGGTTGTGGATGACGAGGGGTTTGCCGACCATGCGCGCGATCTCGATCTGCTGCCGGAAGGCGTCCTCCTGCACGACGGGCGGGGAGAACGCGTAGTGGTAGTCGAGCCCTGTCTCGCCCACGGCGACGACACGGGGATGCTCCGCGAACTCGGCCACACCCTGCGCAGCGTCGAAGTCGAAGGCGCTCGCCTCGTGGGGATGAAAGCCGATCACCGCGTGGATGTCCGGGTGCGCCTCGGCAAGGCGCACGGCTTCCTCGCAGGTCGCGAGGGTTCCGCCGCTGCCGATCGCGACCATTCGCGCGACGCCGTTGTCGCGCGCACGCTGCAGCACGAAGGGCAGCTCGTCCCCGTAGCGGTGGAGCTCGAGATGGCAGTGGGTATCGATGAACATGACGGGACCGGGATGGGAAGGGGACTGGCCGGGCTCAGGATGCGGGAGAGTCTGGCACGATCGCGGGGGGCGAGGCAATGTCGGAAGGCGAGCGGCGAGCCACCTGCCGGGCTGACCGGGCCTGGATCCGATGCACCGACGCGCGGAGGTCGGCGTCCCCCTGCCGGGCGGCCCATGCGGTGACCCAGGCGCGCCCGTCGTCACCGAAGGCGGGCTCGCACAGGGCCTCGACGGCTGCAAGGAGCACCGGCTCCCTTCCGTCCGACTCCACGACCTCCTTCAGGGATCGGAACGCCGCGGAGTCGGCGCGGCGGCCAAGGGCCTCGCACGCCACGGCCACGGCGTCGACACCCTGACCCCGGGTTGCGGGGGCCCAGGCCCGGACGTTCTCGGCGGGAGCGAGGCGGAGCAGCTCGGCGGCTGCCGCGTGACGGACCGCGGAGCGCCAGGAGCGCGCGAGCCGTTCGAGGCGCGCGCGGGCGTCCGGCACGCCGAGCACGGCCGAAGTCGCCGCGGCGCGGGCGGAGAGGAAGGACGCGAAGAAGCGATCCCACGTCGGTCGGAGGGCCTCGCCGTGCGCCCGTTCCCCGCGCCGCTCCAGCACGTCGAGCGCAGTGGCCGCGAGGAAGTGCTCGGAGCGCACGAGCTCGACGAGATGCTCCAGCGCTCCCGCGCGGCCGGCATCCGCGCACACCACGCTCGCCATCGCTCCCGCTGGACCGCGGACGCTCTCGAGTCGATCGAGGAGCTCGTCGCCGAGTGGCTCGTCCCGCTCGTCGAGGATCCAGGCGGCCTCCACGGCGACCTCGGTGTCCGGATGGGAGGCCAGCAGGCGCAGGGCGTCCACCGCCCTTGCCGGGGGGAGGAACTCGGCGAGCGAGAGCAGGTGGCTTGCCTCGTCGCCGCCCGGTTCCTCGCGAATGCGACCCTCGAGCGCATCGGCGAGGCCGTCCAGCTCGGGCAGCGCCCCGAGATCGGCGGCGCGCAGGGCGAGCACGAGCCATCCGGTCTCGGGAGAGCACCTCCGGGCCAGAAAACCCGCCCACCAGGACCGCAGGGCGTCGTCGGGACAGACCGAGAGCATCTCCGCCGCCCGCGCGCGGGTATAGGGATGCGGGCTCGACAGATAGGCGTTTGCCGCGTCGATGGCGGCGATCTGCCCCTCCACGCAGCCTGTCTCGAGTTCGTGCTCGTCGATCGGGCCGGAGGGATTCATCCGCTTGTGCTGCCCCCACCGCCACCGCCACCGCCGCCACCGCCGCCTCCACCGCCGCCGCCGCC
>REDH01000111.1 GCA_007693585.1 Deltaproteobacteria bacterium | reverse complement strand
TTTCGTGTCTTACCGTGATCTAGTGTCTTCGGTTGCGTCCGTGGGCTGGGGCGTGTCCGTGGGTTCGGGTGCGTCCGTGGCGGATCCCGCGGCGGTGCCGGGGTGGCTTCCGGGCTGGCTGTGGTCGCCGGGGGAAGAGCTGCCGATTTCGTCGGGGATGGGGAGCCCTGCGCCGGCGGGTTCGCTGTCGCCGCAGCCTGCGGCCAGGGCGACGCAGCAGGCCAGCGCGAGCATCGCTGGGGTGGTGTGCAGGCGCATGATGACTCCTCGGCTTGGGTGGACCGACCCTGTCTGCCCGAGAGGATGGCAGATGGGGGATCGGCTCGCAAGCGGTTGGCTGGTCGGCGAGGAGCGGGTCACCCTGCCTGGCGGGACGGGGGTGGCGTGATGCGAGTGGCCACGTGGCTCAGGCGCTGCCGGACGGGAGGCCGATGGCGCCGATGAGGGCGTCGTCGTCGAGTGGGGCGGCGAGCTGGTCGCCGCGGGCGGCGCGGGATGCGGGGGGGAGGTCCCAGGCGGGAAGCCGCATGAAGCGGCGTTCGCGGGTGTGGATGAGGATGTCGCCGCCCGGGTCGATGGGGGTGAGTGCGACGACCTCGTCGTCGTCGTCCAGGCGGACGGTCTGAAGGCCGCCACCTGCGCGGCCCTGGGGCCGGAAGTCGTCCATGGACATTCGCTTGGCGAAGCCGCGCGCGGTGACGAGGGCGATCTCCTCGACCCCCTGGGTGGGGAAGGCGCCCACGACGGTGGCGTCGTCGTCGAGGGCGATGGCGCGGACGCCGCCGGCCTTGCGGCCCTGGGACCGGATGTCGGTGGTGTCGAAGTGGATGGCCTTGCCGGCGGACGAAGCGACGAGGACGTGGACGCGGCGAGTGGGTCCGGCGAAGGCGGCGAGCAGGAAGTCGTCGCGGAGGATGACGGAGGGGAGGGGGGCGCTGTCGAGGCCGCGGTACTCCGGGGTGTCGCTGATCTTGATCTGGCCTCCGGTGGTGAGGAAGTGGAGGCGCTGGTGGTCGCGGATGTCGCCGAGGAGCATCGCGGCCTGGACGTGCTCGTCGTTCTGGCAGTCGCGGAATCGGTAGTGGAGAGGCCGAACGGGGGCGTCGCCGGCCCAGTCGGGGACGAGGCGGAGATCGAGGCGCACGCCGTTGCCGCGGTCGGTGAACAGGGCGAGTGAGGCGTCGTCCCGCATGGGCACGAGGCGCAGGGGCGGGCCGGTGTCGGCGGGTCCTTCGGGCAGGGGCAGCCACTCGGGCTGGTCGGTGACGCGGAGGGTGTCGAGGGTCGTTCGGAGGACGTGTCCGTCCGTGGTGATCCAGAGGGCGGGGCGGTCGTGATCGGGGGAGAGGATGCGTGGGGGGCGCGGAGCGCTTGGCCGCGGGGCGGATCGTGCGATCGCGGGGCGAGCCGAGACGCGGGTCTGCCGGATGAGCGCCGCGGCGAGCGCGTGGCTCCAGGAGCCGAAGGTCTGCCGGGCGCCGTGGAGGAGATCCGGGTGTTCGCTCGCGAGGGTGGCTTCGTCGAGCGCGGCGGGATCGTCGTTGTCCCGGGCGATGGTGAGCAGGTCCTCGAGAATGGTGTTCTGGTCCATGGTTCATCCCGGTTCGGGGGGCGAGCGCGCCTTGTTCGGAGTCGCGCCGCCTCGTTCGCATGCTGCCCGTGCCGGGGTCAATCGGGAAGCCGCGCAGCGTGTTCATGCCCACAAGAATGCTTGATTGGATGCACGAAAACGGTCATGTTGGCGGGGTTCTCGTGTTCGGGTTCTTCGCCTGCCGTCGCGGGCTGTTTCGGCTGCCGTGCCCGGGGGCCGATCCTTCGGAGAAGGTCATGAATGTTCCTGTCGAGCCCTCGGCGCCCCGCTTCCTCCGGGTTGTCCTCGTCGCGCTGGTTTCCTTCGGCCTGGGGGCTGCGTGTGCAGACGCCCCGGACACGGCCTCCGCCGGTGCGGCGGGGTCGGCAGACGTATCGGAGCCGGCCGCGGACGCGACCGAGGACGCCGCAGGGCACCTCGATGGGGTCGCCATCGACGATCGGGACGCGGTCAGGAGTGCTGCCGCCCCGGGGCTGCGCGTGCTCGGCACGTTCGAGGGGTGGATCGACCCCACGTCGATGGAGGCGCACATCGAGATGGTGGTCGGGGAACCCAAGGCCGCGGTGCCGGGGTATCGCGACAACGTCCGGCAGAACCGGGACGAGGGGGACTTCTCCAACCGGCGGGCGGGCACGCTGCGCTTCCAGCAGGATGATTCGCCGGCCGTCACGTCCACGGACCAGTCCACGTGCGAACAG
Source organism: Deltaproteobacteria bacterium (assembly GCA_007693585.1). Classification (GTDB taxonomy): domain Bacteria; phylum Myxococcota_A; class Bradymonadia; order REDH01; family REDH01; genus REDH01. The sequence goes on along the minus strand of REDH01000111.1, from coordinate 44,508 downwards.
TTCTGGCGGAACGGCTGGGACACGGCGGACTGGCAATTCGGCAGCGTCGACCCGGTGTTTCGGGACGGAGTGCTGGACGAGATCTGGACGGGCGGGCCGGGAGCGGCGGCGGTGGCGAGCACGGACAACCGCTTCTGCACCGAGTTTCTCGTCCGCAACGACACCGGGGAGGACATCGAGGATCTCTGGATCCTGATCGACGACTTCACCCTCAACGACGTTCGCTCCTACGTCGGCATCGCGCCGCGCACGGTTCCCTCGGCGAGCGAACCCGGGACGTTCGCGCTGCTGGAGCCGCGTTCGGAGTTCGGCATGTTCAACTACGGGCGGATGCTCGCCGACGATGGCAGCGGAGACGGCGAGGTGGTCCGCCGGCAGTGGATGTTCTTCTTCGGCGACACACCGCTCCAGGCCTTCCGGTTGACCGGTCGCCTCGTCGAGCTGCTCAAGGAGCGCTGCGACGTGGTCGGAGACTTCAACGGCGATGGCTTCGACAACAGCGGCTGCGGCTTCGTCGAGGCCGGAGACGACTGCCGCATGGACGCCGACTGCCTGAGCGACCGGTGCTTCGGGGGCGAGATCCGCGAGTGCGACGGCGACAGCGCCTGGAGCGATGGGGCGGGAGAGGGCTGTCGCGACGATGTCTTCTACCGGAACGGGGCCTGCGAGATCAGCGCCGTCGACGAACCCTGCTTCACCTCTGCGGACTGCGACGCGGATCTTGCGTGCGTGGGGGCGGATGCCGCGAACCTCGTCCCGGGCGCCTGCGCGTGGACAATCGGGCCGATCGGGTTTCCCTGCGACGAAAGCGACGACTGCCAGTCCGGCTACTGCGATCCCTGGCTGGAGGAGTGCCGGGTGGCGCCCGGCGACACGTGCGTCACCGATCCCGAGTGCGCCTACGTGCACGAGTGCAACGGCGGAACGTGCGTGCTCGGTCCGGCCTTCGTGAGCGTCTGGGAGACGACCGTCACCGGCGGTGACTCGAGCCCCTCCAATCAGCTGCGTCTTCCCATCAATTTCCCCGGAACCTTCGACTTCCTCGTCGACTGGGGCGATGGGGAGCCACCGACGCGGGTGACCGCGCCCTCGGTCGACCAGCGCATCCGCACGTACGACGTGCCCGGAGAGTATACGATCACCATCCGCGGGCAGATCGAAGGCTGGACCTTCAACCACCCGCACGGCGAGGACCGGCTCAAGATTCAGGAGATCTCGAACTGGGGACCCCTTCGGCTGGGCGCGGCACCCGCGGCCGGCCACTTCCGCGGCGCCTCGAACCTCACCATCACGGCCACCGATGTGCTCGACCTGACGGGAACGACGCTCCTGCGACGAACCTTCGAGGGCTGCTCGTCCCTCACCACCGTGCCGTCCATGAACGAATGGGACCTCGGCGCCATCACCGACACGTCGTACATGTTCCAGGGGGCCTCCCAGTTCAACCAGCCGATCGGAGACTGGAACACCTCCTCGGTCACCACCATGGCCGGCATGTTCGACGGCGCCGCGGCCTTCAACCAGCCGATCGGCGGCTGGGACACATCCCAGGTCATGAACATGGCGACCCTGTTCCAGGGGGCCGCGGCCTTCAACCAGCCGATCGGCGGCTGGGACACCTCGAGCGTGCAGTTCATGGAGGCCATGTTCCGGGATGCGGAGTCCTTCGACCAGCCGATCGACCACGACCCGATCGAAGGGACCTGGAACACGGCCTCCGTGCAGAACATGGGCAACATGTTCGAGCGCGCCGCGGCCTTCAACCGTCCGATCGGCAACTGGGACACCGGTTCCGTGACGAACATGGCCAACATGTTCGCCGCGGCCACGAGCTTCGATCAACCGCTGAGCAATTGGGACACGTCGCTCGTCGAGACCATGGCGTGGATGTTCCGCCAGGCCAGCGCCTTCAACGGCGACATCAGTGGCTGGGACACGGCCGCGGTGACGACCATGACGAGAATGTTCGAGCTGGCCACCAGCTTCAACCAGCCCATCGACCACGACCCGATCAGTGGTGCCTGGGATGTCTCCGCCGTGACCGACATGTCGTCCATGTTCCGGGCCGCGAGCAGCTTCAACCAGGACCTCCCCGGCTGGGACGTGTCGAACGTGCAGACCATGGCCAGCATGTTCGGGAGCAGCGACACCTTCAACGGCGACATCGACTCCTGGGATGTGTCCAATGTCGAGAACATGACCTCGATGTTCTTCACCAACACCGCCTTCAACCGGGACATCGGCGGGTGGGTGCCGTCCAGCGTGCAGAACCTGACCTGGACGTTCCGCGGCGCGACGAGCTTCAACCAGGACATCAGCGCATGGCCCACGAACAACGTCACCACCATGTTCGGTACCTTCTGGAACGCCACGGCGTTCGATCAGAACCTCGGCGCGTGGAACGTCGAGTCCGTGACCAGCATGGCGCAGATGTTCGTCGGATCGGGCCTGTCCACCGCGAGCTATGACGGGATCCTCGCGGGATGGGCCACGCAATCGCTCGGTTCGGAAGTGCCCCTCGATGCAGGCACCGTGCAGTACACGCCGGACGGAACCGCCGAGCAGGCCCGGGACGTGCTCACCGACGCCTTCAACTGGACCATCACCGACGGAGGACCCCTGCCCGGGGGACTGCAGACGTCCTGCACGGGCGACGCGAACTGCCTGTCCGGCTTCTGCGATCCGTGGCTGGAGGTGTGCCGCCGGCCGGATGGCGCGTCGTGCACCCTGGATGACCAGTGTCCGTACACCTGGTTCTGCGACGGGGGAAACTGCGAGGAACTGCCGGCGTTCATCACACAGTGGAACACGGACAATCCGTGGCAGCAGATCTTCGGAGGCACGGACACCTCGACCGGCAGCGCGAGCATCCGGCTCCCACTCGTCCCGGAGGGGAACTACGACTTCCTCGTGGACTGGGGAGATGGCAGCGTCGAGCGGGTCCAGGCACATGACGACCCGGCACGCACCCATACCTTCGCCACCGTCGGGTCGCAGACGGTTACGATCCGCGGGATGCTGGAGGGTTGGGACTTCGAGTACACCGGGGACAAGGACAAGTTGGAGGACATCCTGCAGTGGGGCACCTTCCGCCCGGGACCCACCGGGCGCGCGTTCGCCGGGGCCACGAATCTCACCACGATCAGCGCGCCCGACGCACCGGACCTCTCCGGGGCCACCACCCTCGACCGGATGTTCGACCAGGCGGAGAACCTCACGGCCATCCCCTCGGTCCATCTGTGGGACGTGTCCGACGTGCAGGACATGGAGATGATGTTCCGGGGCACACAGTTCAACGGCAACCTCAACGGCTGGGACGTCTCGGGCGTGACCAACTTCGGCAACATGTTCGCCAACTCGACCTTCAACTCCAGCCTTGCCGGCTGGGAGCCCACCAGCGCCGTCTCGATGAACCAGATGTTCGCGTTCAACACCTCGTTCAATCAGGATATCGGCGGCTGGGACATCAGCAGCGCCATCAACCTGTTCCAGATGTTCTGGGACGCGACCGCGTTCGACCAGGACATCGGCGGATGGTCGCTGCATCCCAGCGTCAACCTGGCGGGCATGTTCCAGGGGGCCGGGCTCTCCACGTCGAACTACGACGCGCTGCTGATCGGATGGAGCGCACTGCCGACCGTGCCGGCGAACAGGACATTCGATGCGGGCAACGCGCAGCACTCCCCCGGCGGCGCGGCGCAGGCTGCGCGGAACGCCCTGACGGGCATCCACGGGTGGACCATCACCGACGGCGGACCGCTCTGACGAGGTGCTGGCCGCAGGCCCGGGCTCCCCGGATTCCGGCACAGGTGTCCCGGATGGGTCGGAACGGATGCCGCGGAACCGCTCGCCGCTTCGGCCCTGCCGGAGGCCTGGCGGGCCGCATCCATCCGGCCGGCCGGTTGCGCATCGCCCGACGTTGTGCGAGTCCACGGCCCGTGCCGCGTCTGCCCGGCTTCACCCGCGGAGGTCCGGGTGTGGCCGGCCTCGGGTGGATGTTCCCGGCAGGCGGTTTTCCCACAGGAGCAAGGACAATGGCGGACCATTCGGCGATGCTGACGGAGATCGAGGAGGCGTACGAGGCGGGGGTTCGCGACGGCGGCGCCGAGGTGCGCGCGCTGGTGGAGCGCTTCCTCGCGGCGCTGGAGGCGGGGGAGATTCGCGCGGCGTCGCGGGGGGATGCTGGCGCGTGGTCGGTGAACCCGGCGGTGAAGAAGGGCATCCTGGTGGCGTTTCGAAACGGCACCATCGCGCCGATGGACACGGCGGACGGCTGGCCGTTCGCGGACAAGGACAACCTGCCCGTGCAGCGCATCGCGCTGGCGGAGCGGGGGTCGCGGATCGTGCCCGGGGGGTCGAGCGTGCGCCGCGGAGCGTACCTCGGGCGGAGCGTGACCTGCATGCCGCCGATGTACGTGAACGTCGGCGCGTGGGTGGGGGACGGCACGATGGTGGACTCGCACGCGCTGGTGGGGAGCTGCGCCCAGATCGGCGAGCGCGTGCACCTGTCGGCGGCAGCGCAGATCGGGGGGGTGCTCGAGCCGATCGGGCAGCGGCCGGTGATCATCGAGGACGACGTGCTGGTGGGCGGCGGGGTCGGGGTCTACGAGGGAACGCTGGTGCGGGAGCGCGCGGTGCTCGGCGCGGGGGTGGTGCTGACCGCGTCCACTCCGGTGTATGACCTCGTGGAGGAGCGTGTGCTGAAGGCCACGGGAGATGCGCCGCTGGAGATTCCCGCGGGGGCGGTCGTGGTGCCCGGGACGCGCCCGGTGGGCGGGTCGACGTGGGCGGCGACCCTCGGGCTGCAGGTCGCGTGCGCGCTCATCGTGAAGGTGCGTGACGAGCGGACGGACCTTCGGGCCGCGCTGGAAGGCGATCTCCGCTGACGGGCAGGCGCGGGTTCAGCGCGCGTACTCGATGCGGATGGTCTCGAGCACCGTCTTGAGGGCGGCCTTGACGGTGTCCGTGTCCGGGTGGCGGAGGATGACGAAGCCGTCGCCCTCGTAGGTGTCGGCGCGCTGGGCGCCGATTCGGGGCAGGCGGGACTCCACGACGAGATGCCCCACGGCGGCGTGCGCGGCCTCACGACCGTGGATGCGGGCGACACGCCCCTGGCCGATGCCGCGCAGGAAGGCGACGGCGACGGCGTACTTGCGCTCGGTCGCGGTGTCGAACCGGTCCAGGATGACGGCGTTGGCCCACGCCCGGTGGAAGTCGGCGTCGTGGACGAAGTTGTTGCCCGGGACGATCTGGGCGCCCGGGGGGCGGGCGGCGATCTCGCCGATGGCGAGGGAGCCGTCATCGCGCCGGAACCACTCCATGTGGGTGAAGGCGGTATCGAGCCCGAGGGCCTTCAGGGCGTCGAGGCCGAGCTGGCGGGCGTCGTCGAACTCGGGGCCGTCCACGGCGCGCGGGTGGAGGACGGACCACTGGATCCAGGGGTTCTCGAGGACCTCGAGGGGGGTGGGGAAGTAACGGGAGAAGGACGTGAAGCGAGGGACGCCGTCGATGGTGATGGTCTCGAAGCTGTACTCGCGACCCTGCAGGAATTCCTCGGCGATGGCCGGACGCTCTGGGGAGACGCGGAGGGCGCCGACCGCGGCGCGGAGCTCGTCGGCCGACCGGATGCGCCAGGTGGCCTTGGAGCCCATGCCGGCGATGGGCTTCACGACGAGCGGGAAGCCGACCTCGTCGGCGAACGAGGTGGCGTCTTCGGGTGCCCGCAGCACCCGGTGTCGGGCGCAGGGCAAGCCGGCCTGGCGGAGGGCGTCCTTCATGCGTCCCTTGTCGCGGAACAGCTCGGCGGTGTCGACGCCGAGTCCCGGCAGGTCGAAGGCCTCGCGCACGTGGGCGAGGGGGACCATGAGCGGTTCGAGGATGCCGGTGACCCGGGACAGCGGCCCGTGTCGACGCTGGAGCAGGTGGGCGGCCTCGACGAGCTGGCGGGGGTCGAAGGGGTCGCTGACGGTCACGATGTCGGCGAAGAGGCGCGCGTCGGCCCCCTCGGGACGCTGGGCCACGACCCCGAGCAGACGCACGCCCGGGAGCGAGGCGGCGGCGCGGACGAAGCGGAACGTGGTCTCGAGAGGAAAGGGAGCGGCGAAGAGAACGTTTCGCATGGCGCAGGAGTGGGGTATGTCGGTGGGGCGCGGAGGACCGCCGGGGGGCGCGCGTGGAGGACCGCTGTCCATGGAGCCACAGGTTGCTTCGGACGGCAATCTCGGGAGGAGCATGAACGTCGTTTTCCTGTCGCCGAATTACCCCCCGGAGATGCAGCAGTACACGCGCGGGCTCGCCGAGGTGGGCGCGCGGGTACTGGGCGTGGGAGACACGCCGGTGTCGGGACTGGCCCCGGTCGTGCGCCGCAGCCTGGTGGACTACCTCCAGGTGCCGCGGATGCTGGACGAGGAGGACGTGATCCGGCGGGTGCATCACTGGTTGCGGGGGCGGAGCGTGGACCGTGTGCTCGCCAACTGGGAGGTTCTGGTGATGACGGCGGCCCGGCTGCGGGAGCGGTTCGGCATGGAGGGTATGGACCCGGACACTGTGCGGGGCTTTCGCGACAAGCAGGTCATGAAGGAACGGGTCAGGGCGGCGGGCCTGCGCACGGCCCGTTCGCGTCGGGTGCGGACCGTGGCGGAGGTGGAGGCGGCGGTGGCCGAGATCGGGTATCCGCTCATCCTCAAGCCCATCGACGGTGCAGGCAGCGCGAACACGTGGCGGCTGGACGGACCTGCGGATCTCCCGCCTGTCCTCCGGGCGATGCGCAGCGTCCCCGAGGCGAGCTGCGAGGAGTTCATCACGGGGGAGGAGTTCACCTACGATACCCTGTGTGTGGGCGGGCGGCCGGTGTTCGAGAACGTGGCCCAGTATCTCCCCCCGGCGCTCGTCGCCCGCACGCGCGAGGAACTCAGCCCGATCATCATCACGGTGCGGGACATGGACGCCCCGAAGTACGGGGATGGGGTGGCGCTCGGGCGCTCGGTGCTCGGCGCGCTCGGCATGGGCGACGGCTTCACGCACATGGAGTGGTTCAGGACCGGGTCCGGCGAGGCGATCTTCGGCGAGATCGGATGTCGCCCGGGTGGGGCCAACCTGGTCGATCAGATGAACTGGAGCTGCGACATCGACCTCTTTCGCGAGTGGGCGCGGGTGGCTTGTTTCGGGTCCTTCGCGGCCTCGGCCGAGCGGCGGTACAACTGTGCCATCATCTTCAAGCGGGCGCGGGGCCAGGGCAGGATCACGCGGATCGAGGGGTTGCGGTCCTTCCTGGCGGATCATGGGAAGCATGTGGTCGCCGACCAGCTCCTGCGGCCCGGGTCGATGCGCCGCAACTGGAAGAATACCCTGCTCTCGGACGGCTTCCTGGCGGTCCGTCATCCGGACTGGGACACCACGCGGCGTATCGCGGAGGAGGCAGCCGAGCGTGTGGTGCTTCACGCCGGGGGCTGAGTCCGGTGGAGCTCAGGCGGCGGCTAGGGCGACTTCCCGCACGATCCGGAACAGCCGCTCCCGCCGGTCCTCGGTCCACGTGTACAGCGCGACGGTGTCCAGGCGGACCCGATCGAGGCCGGGACGGAGCTGCTCCGCCCAGGTCAGCGCTGCCGCGCGCTCCTCGATCGAGGCGCGACGGGGGACCCGGGCGAGGGTCACATGGGGACGTGGAGGTCGGGGGTCGAGCGGACGGCCGGCGGCGGGAAACGCGATCCGGGCGATGGCCGTCATGAGGGCGCACAGCGGTTCGGCCTGCTCGGCGGGGACGCTGCTCAGCGCGGAGAAGCGGTCACGCGGGCCGAAGGGCAGGACCGGTCCCGGGACGAAGTCCACGGGGGCGTGATCGAGGTCTGCGGTGGCGGCCCCGAACGCCTGGTTCGCGGCGTCGGCGGACACCGGGCCGAGGAAGGCGAGGGTGACGTGGAGCTCGGGGACGTGGAACCGCCGCAGGGGAGGCGGCGGGGGGGCGGCGGCGTGGAAGGGGTCTGCCGGCAGGGGCAGCGCAAGGAAGAAGTTGGGCTTCATGGGCGCTGGCGGCCGACGGATTGTTCTCGGGTCAGCCAGTGATGGAGGGTGGTGGGCAGCATGGCACGCCAGGTCTGCCAGTCGTGAGGCCAGTCGCGGCCCCAGGAGTCGACCCGGTTGGGGATGCCCTGACGGCCGAGGATGGAGGCGAGGTTCCAGCTCTCGCCGATGTCCTCGGCCCGGCCCTCGCCCGACAGCAGCAGGATGAACCGCTGGCGGAGCACGTCGAGGTGGGGTCCGGCCAGGGTCGGCACGAAGTGCACCGGCGACGAGACCAGGAAATGGTGGGTGAACGCGTGGGCGGGTGCACCGAAGAACCGGGCCAGATCGTAGGTCCCGCTCATGGCGATGGCGCGATGAAACACGTCGGGAAAGCGGCAGACCATGGCGGCGGCGTGGAAGGCCCCGATCGAGGCGCCGGCGGTCCAGACGGGAAGGGTGTCGGACTGGCAGTCGGCGTGGATCGCCGGGAGGACCTCGTGGCGGACGTAGCGGTGGAACTGGTCCTGCAGCCACATGCGGTGCTGGGGGCTGCCCTCCTGGGTCAGCAGCGCCCGGCCGGCGATGGAGTCGCAGGAGTAGACCTTGATCGCGCCGGCTTCCAGGAAGGGCCGAAGCGCGTGGATGAGGTGCATCCGCTCCACTTCCTCGCAGTCTCCCCCCGCGGTGGGGAACAGCAGGAGCGGTTGCCCGAAGTGGCCCCAGCGCACGAGGGATGCGGTGCGGTGCATGCGCTCGCTGGTCCAGGTGGTGCGGATCTTGGGGACACCCATGCTCAGGCCTTGTTCGGGGGGTTGTCGGCGCGCCACTGCTGGACACGCTGGAAGAAGAGCTCGGTGAACCGCTCGACCTCGTGGGCGGGGAAGAGGGCGCTGACCTTGAGGCGGATGGCGTCGCGGGCGCGATCGGATCCGAAGAAGCTCCAGGCGATTTCGTCGAGATCGGAGAGGTGCTCCGCGCAGAAGGCTTCGAAGGCCTCGACGTCGAAGTGCTTCTCCGCGAGCGTTCCGTATGCCCGCAGACGCTCGGGCCATGGCATGTCCTGCTCGGCCGCGACGGCGAGGTAGGGCTCCCAGTCGAGGGTGCGTCGCATCGGGCGCCGGGTCACCGTGCAGAAGATCGACCAGCGCAGGTTGGCGAGCACGATCCAGGGGAAGTGGTAGTGCAGGCTGGTGACCTGCGAGTCCGGACAGGGGTTCGCGAAGTCGATGGGGGTCCAGGTGCCCCCGGAGTGAAGCGCTTCGCAGGAGTTGAAGTCCCAGCCGAAGAACGCGTTGATGGTGAGGGTGGTGTCACGCAGAATCCGGGCGTCCTCCGGCGTGAGGAAGTCGCGGTCCATCGTGTAGCGGTCGTGTAGCGCGGCGTCCGGATCGTAGCGCACCATGTGGGTTTGCGCCCCGAGCCCGATGCAGCGCACGAAGCGGTCCCAGCCGTCGACGGCGGCCTGCAGATGCATCTGCTGGGTACCGCTCTCCTCGTAGCGGGAAAGCAGTTCCTGCTCGTTCCGGCAGAGGCTGACGCCGCGCCAGCCGCCCCCGTCGTAGGGCTTCATGAAGAGGGGATAGCCGATCTCGGTTCCCACGCGGCGGAGGTCGAAGAGCTTCGCGTACCGCCGCAGCGTGGGGCGCAGATCCTCATGCGGAGCGTAGGCCTTGGGCGGGACCATCCAGGTCTCGGGGATCGGCATTCCGAGGCGCATCATCGCCGCGTAGCTGGTGTGCTTCTCCATCGACTGCACGGACCAGGGGTTGTTGAGGACGTAGAGGTCATCCATCAGGATGGCCTTCTTGATCCACTCGCGGCTCGTGGCGTACCAGTGGGTCAGCCGGTCGAGCACCATGTCGTAGGAACAGGGCTGTCGGAGGTTGAACGGTTCGATGGTGACCCGCTCGCACGCGATCCGGACGTCCTCGCCGTTCCACCGGATCACCGGGTCCAGCTCGGCCAGGATCTGCTCGTAGCAGGCGGGCCAGCACAGGTCTGCGCCGAGGGACAGCCCGATGCGTCTGGTGCTGGTGGGGTGCTCGTTGCCATTCGGGGGGGTCTTCCGGGCCATGGGCGCCTCTCGGGGGGTCGAATCGGGTCAGGTCACTCGTAGATCATCAGGAACGCGCCGGGGAACAGCCAGGACAGCCCCTCGCGCAGCCGGTCCCGCCAGTTCTCCCAGTTGTGCCCGTCGCGGGCCTCCCGGTACATCACGTCCATCCCGGTGGATTCGAGCAGCGGGACGAGGGAGCGGTTCTCGTAGATCAGGGACTCGTAGGTACCGCAGCTCACGAAGACGCGCTCCGATATCGCCGACGGCTGGGCGCGGTACTCGTTCATGAAGCGGACCACCGGGTCGAAGAGGGGCCCCCGCTCGTTGCGATCCCCGATGTCGGTGAAGGCGAAGGAGCCCGACTGCAGGAGGAGGCGTCCGTAGAAGCCCGGGTAGCGGACCGCCGTGGACAGGGCCGCCACGGCGCCGAAGCTCGCGCCGAGCAGACATCTCGCCTGTGGTTGCCTTCGCAGCGGATAGTGCCGCTCGAGCCAGGGCACGAGCTCCTCCGTGAGGAAGAAGGCGTGGCGCTCATCGTTGGCATACTCCGCGAGGCGGTGATCGGTGCTGGTGAAGGCGACGATCATGTCCGGGATCTCCCGGCGCCACATCAGGTTGTCGAGGGTGGCCCCCAGCGCGGCGAAACGAAGGTAGTCGTCGCCGTCGTGCACGATGAGCAGCGGGTAGCGCCGCGTCTCCCGGTACCGCGCCGGCAGGTAGATCCGGGTGGGCCGTTCACCGAACACCGTGCTCCCGCTCACGATCTCCTCGTACCGGCCCCGCGGGGCCTCCGGATGCGGATGGATCCACTCCGGGATCCGGTAGCCGAAGCCGTGGGCCACCGAATTCGCACCGAACGGATCCCGCGCGAGGTTCGGATTGCGCGGATCGCGAATCCACGTCCCGACCTCGCCCCGCACCACCTCGAACTTGTACTCCACCCGGGACTCGGGAGGGATCGGCAGGGTCAGGTGCCACAGCGCCGTCCCCTCGAGCCGCTGCAGGTTTCGGGACGACGCCAGACCGTAGATCCAGTGCCGCAGCCGGACCTCGTCCGCCTCTCCATACCAGACGAAGGTGATGCGGTCGTGCTCCACCAGCGGGAACGCGTTGTTGCGGAAGAACGCCCGCAGCGCAGCGGCGTCCCGCGGCCCCACGGACAGCGCCTCGATCGCCTGACTCATGGTCGCCACCCCGCAGCCACGATCCCCTCCACCGTCAGGCGCGACGTCGTCATTTCCTCGATACGCCCCTCCCGGAACACCACCCGGCTCCCCGGGTCCAGCGCCACGCACTGGTCCGGCATCAGCCGCTGCACGTACCGTCGCATTCCCTCCATGTCCTCCACGTTCACCCGTCCCACCACGTCCGGCATGGCCACGATTCCCGGACACACCGCGAGCCCCTCGGCGACCACCTGCGCGAGATTCTTCCCGAACGGCGGAGCATCATGGAACAGCACCACCCGTTCGGTGAGCACCATCGCCCCTGCGGACCACGCGATCACCGGTCGGGTGCCCACGCGGTCCAGGGCGCCGAAGAGACGGATCCGGTTGAGCAGGCTCATCACGTGTCCACCCGCGATGACCACCGCCGCCGCCGACCCGATCGACGCATCGATCTCCTCCCGGTGCGGCGCAACCGACGGTCGTCGGCCGGGATTCCACTGCGCCTCGAAGCGCGCGTGCACGGCGCGACAGCGCTCGAGGTGATCCCGGTCGAGGTGTCGCATCTCGGCCACCGAGATCTGGCGCTGCTCGTCGAGGAGCTCGAGCGGCACATGGCGCACCGTGATGGCGCGCGCGGCGTCGTCGATCGCGTCGAGCCGGATCCGGTAGAACTCCTGCAGGTGCCGCAGATGCCGCTGACGCTCGCGCGTCGCCAGGAGCAGGGCATCGTCCTCCGTGTACACCTGCTCGGAGCGCGCGTGCAGCCGCAGGTTCACCGTCGGCCGGGCCACCGCGTCGGAGAGCGCGCCGTCCTCGTGCTCGTTCTCCTGCCAGCCCGCCGTCAGCAGTGCAACGGGACCGTCCACCTCAAGCCGGTCGAGCACCTCACGGATCTCCCCGTACCCGTCCCGCTGGGGGCCGAGCAGCACGACGGGGCCCGCGGGCCCCTGGCGCTTCGTCACGGGTTCCGTCATGGGCGCGCCCGGACGCGGGTCATCTCGCCGACCGCGGTCATGATGCGACGGAGGGCGTCGTAGTCCGGGTGCTTCAGACGCACCCACGCGTTCGCCATGTAGCCGGCCTCGACCGGCTGGGTCCGGGTTCCGGGCGTCGGAAGGTGCCAGTCGATCAGGCAGTGGCCGAAGTGGTGGCGGACCGCGTCCAGACCCTCGTAGCCCACGATGCGACCGTCGCACTCCGGGCGCAGGGCGATGATCCCCGTCGCCAGGCGCCGACTCGCCTGCTGCGAGGGTCGACCATGGACCAGCAGCATCGCCCACTCGCGGTACAGATCCATGTCGTTGCCGACGTTGTAGAGGTCCCACGCGCGAACCCCCGGCGGCCGACAGCCGATCTCGCTGAACCGAAGCCCCTTCGGTCCGAAGAACCACTCCATGTGCGTCGCGGACGTCTCGATGCCGAGCACCTCGATGACCTTGCGCCCCATGGCCTTCAGCTCGGTGTATCCGTCCGCCGCGTCGATGCGGTTGGTCTGGATGAAGCACGGCGAGATCCAGCGCGTCCGCATCGCCTCGAGCACGTTCGGGTAGTAGTGGCAGGCGAACTCGTGGACCACCTCGCCCCGACAGGTCAGCGTGTCCCAGAACCCCTCGTGCCCCTCGATGAACTCCTCCACCGCAACCGACACCCCGGGGCGGTCCACCCCGCTCAGCGCAATGGCGCGCTCGAGCTCCGCGGCCCCGTCCACCCGGAACGTCCCCGAGGCCCCGGCGCCATCGCGAGGCTTCACGATCAGCGGGTAGCCCACCCGCTCCGCGAACGCACGCACCGCATCCCCGTCGTCCGCCCCCGTGGATGCCGCGCACGGGATGCCCCCCTCGCGCAGCGCCTCCTTCATCGCCGGCTTGTCGCGGCACAACCAGGTGGTCCGCACGCTCGTGCCGGGGATCCCCGCCCGCTCCCGCACCTTCGCCGCGGTCATCATGTGGGCCTCGACCGTCGCCTCGAGCCGGTCGATCCCCGCGTGGCGCTGGATGCGGGCGACCGCCGCGAGCATTGCCCGCTCGCTGCACACGTTCGCGACCTCCTCGTAGTGCGTCAGCAGATGCCGCAGCTCGGCATCGAGGGAACCCTTCGACCCCTCGCCGATCGCGGTCACCGTCGCCCCAACCTCCTTGAGCGCGCGCACGAACTGCCGCTGGTTCGCGGGAAACCGGGGCTCCACGAGGACAACATGCATCGGTTCAGCTCCTCAGGCGGGTGTAGAGGGTATCGTAGATCCGGGCCTGGCGACGCCAGGAGAAGTCCTTCGCCATGCCGTTGTGCACCAGCGCCTCCCACGCCTCCGGGTCGCGCCACGTGCGAATGGCCTGCCCCACCGCCCAGCGCAGCCCGATCGCGTCATGATGCTCGAACACGAACCCCGTGCCCGTGCGGCGCCCGGGGTGCCACGGCTCGACGCTGTCGGCCAGCCCGCCGGTCCGGTATACCACCGGCGGCGTGCCGTAGCGCAGGCTGTAGAGCTGGTTCAGGCCGCAGGGCTCGTAGCGCGAGGGCATCAGGAAGGCGTCGGCGCCGGCCTCGATGAGATGCGCCAGCGGGTTCGAGAACCCGTGATGGAACGCCACCTGCCGCGGAAACGCCCGGGCGAGCGCCCGGAACATCTGCTCGAGCAACCGGCCGCCGCTCCCCAGCACCACGAGCTGAAGCTCCCCCCGATCGAGCATCCCCCCGAGCGCCTCCGGGATCAGGTCGAACCCCTTCTGCGCCGCGAGGCGGGAGACGATGCCGAACAGCGGCACGTCCTGCTCCCCCAGGCCCATCGCCTTGCGCAGCGCAGATCGGTTGAGCGCCTTCCCCGACAGGTCCGCCGCGCTGTAGCGATGCGGGATCAGCGCATCCGCCTCGGGGGACCAGATCGCGTCGTCGATCCCGTTCAGAACCCCCACCACCGTCGATGACCGCGCACGCAGGAAGGGATCGAGGCCGGCCCCGTGCACCGGTTCCTGGATCTCACGCGCATAGGTGGGGCTCACCGTCGAGATCCCGTCGGCATACAGGATGCCGTGCAACAGGAAGTTCACGACCCCGGCCCGCAACTGGTCCTGATGGAGCAGCCCCCGCGCCGCGCCCAGACCCAGATCCGGCAGGATCCCGGCCGGGAAGCGACCCTGATACTGCATGTTGTGAATCGTGAGCAGCGTGCGCGCACCCCCGAGCACGGGATCGCCCCGCAGGTGGACCCGCAGGTCGAGCGGCACCATCGCCGCCTGCCAGTCGTGGCAGTGGACGATGTCGGCCACGAACCCCTCCCGCCGCGCAGCCATCAGCGCCGCCCGCGAAAAGGCGAGGAAGCGGATGTGCTCGTCGGGGCCGTTCCCGTAGATGGACGCCCGGCCGAACAAACCCGGGCAACGCACCAGCCGCGCCCACGGCCGCTCCGGATCGCGGACGATCCGCACCCGCACCCGATGCGCGCCCACCGGCACGTCCAGCGGCTCGCCCTCCGCATGAAGCCGAAGCCCCGCAGGCACATGCCGCTCGTACAGGGGCACGAAGGCCCGCACCTCGTGCCCGAGCGCCTCCAGCGCGCCCGGCAGCGCGCCCGCCACGTCCGCGAGCCCACCGGTCTTCGCCCACGGAACCATCTCCGCACTGATGCTCAGGATCCGCATGCGTCAGCTCCACACCAGCAGCGCGTCCGCGATGGCCGGCGCCAGCCGCGCCACCCGCCCCGGATCCACGGTCAGCGGCTCCATCGGCAGCCACTCCTCCACCAGATGGTCCCGCCTCACCTCCACGCACAGGACGCGCCCCGGCCGCGCGAGCGCACGATCCAGCGCCACTGTCCCGGCCGGGAGCAGCCACGTCTCGCTGTCCGCGACGCGCAACCCCGTCGCCCCCACGCACGCCTGCAACGCGGCCACCGCCCCCGCAGGCGCGTGAACGTCACCCGCGGGCGTGCGGCTGAGCACCTCCACGTCCGGACGCAGCGGCCACGCCTCCACCCGATCCGGATGCCACGCCGCCCGCAGGTCCTCGACCACGCGCTCCGTCACCTGCACCCCCACCGACCGCGGCGCGAACGTGTGCAGCAGCAGCACCGCAGCATCCGGCGCCACAGCCTCCAGCACCCGATCCATCAGCGCCATGTACGCCGCGTGACGCTCCAGCAGCAGCCGCCGATCCGCGTCCGCCCTCACCCATGGTCCGATCCCGGGGGTCACACCCCCCGCACGCAGCACCGCCTCGTCCACGTCAACCCGGCGATTGCAGTCGATGAACGTGCGCGGAATCCGCGAACGCACCACCACCGCCGACGACCGCGGTCGTCGCTCCACCCACGCCCGACCCACCGCCTCCGCCAGCTCCGGCGCACCCACATCCGTATTCACGTGGAAGAACCCGTCCAGACCGTCCGGCAACGGACTCGCCAGCCGCTCCGCGAGCTCCCTGAAGTCCGCAGGCGAGGTCGCCCCATGCGGAACCTCGATCAGGAGGCCGGGCGGCTCCGTCCGATCCGCTTCCGTGCCCCACAGCACGAAGACGTCGGCGATGTGCTCGATGGACTCGGGGACCATGGCGGCGACCGTGGACTCCTGACCCGGGCGGGGAGACGTCCATCCCCCCGACGGGTCCGGTCGGAGGGTGGAAGCCCGCAACCTTACCCGAGCCGCAGCGACGCGACAAGCCACGATGCGCCCGGCCGCCCGACGGCCCAGAACCCCCGGAGGAATGCGATCCCGTTTGCGGTTGACGCCACCTCCGCCCCCGCCGCTATATTCCGGGTGAGTCCCGCATCGGCCCCTCCAGAGCCTCCTCCCAGGGAACGCCAGTGACGTCATCTGCCCCTCCCCTCGCTCCCGGGTGCCCACGCTTCGCCGGCCCGGGCACGCGCCTCCCCGTGCCCGCACTGCTCGCGACCGCCCTCGCGCTCGCGGCCCTCTCCGGATGCGCCGAGAGCGGAACGCCGGGAACGGAGCCCTCGACATCGGGTTCCCTCGGCATCGAGTGCTTCGTGGCCGCCGACTGCGGCGGCGCCGACTGCCTGAACGGTCGCTGCGTCCACGAGCACACCAGCGAACCCGGGAATACGCGTTCTTCCCCCTCCGATCCGGAGTCCGACGCGACGGATCCGTCCCCGACCGGACCCGATGCATCGGATTCCGGCAGCGGACACGGGACCGGCGCCGGAACCGGCTCGTCCTCCGAAACCCCCGGCACGGATCCGTCCCCGACCGTCCCCGGGGACTCCAGCCAGCCGCCGCCCAACGGGACCGCGTCCTTCATCGTGCCGCTCGAGACCTGCCGCGGCTCGTCCGCCGACTGCTCCATCGAAGGCACCGTCTGCATCCAGAGGCTCCTGCGCGAACCCGGCGACCCGGACTCCGGCGTGCCCGTCTTCCCCGAAGATCCCACGCTCGGGGTCTGCTCCCGCGAATGCTCGCCCCTGCTCTCCGAGGAGGGGGGCCTGATCTCCCGCTCTTCCCAGTGCGAACAGATCGACATCGACGGGACCATCGTGGACTGGCAGTGCCAGGTCGTGGGCGTGGTGGGAGACGACTGGCAGACCGCACGGGCCGCCAGCCTCTGCCGACCTGAGGTCCGCTCCGACGACGGACGAACCGGAACCTGCTTCGCCTGCACCGACGACGCGAACTGCGCCGATGGTCGCTGCGTCGACCTCGGGCTCGGCGGACACGTCGACCGCCGCTGCGCCACCCGATGCGACGGCGAAGGATCCTGCGGCCCCGGCTTCACCTGCACCGCCGCCCCCGGCGCTCCCGACGGGGAGACCGTCTGCCTCCCCGTCGCAGGCACCTGCGGGGACTGCGTCGACCGGGACGGTGACGGCCACGGCATCGGCGCCTGCGCCGGCCGCGACTGCGACGACACCAACCCCCTCCGGTTCGAAGGAAACACGGAGATCTGCAACGGCGTGGACAGCAACTGCGATGGGCAGGTCGACTCCGGCTTCGCCTCCGGAGCCTCCCCCGACGGAGACCCGATCTACGCCTCCCTCGATGCGTGCGGAGCCTGCGATCAGCCCTGCCCCCGCGGCCGCAACAACACCTCCTACGCGTGCGAGAGCCTCGGCGACACCTTCGCCTGCGTGCCCTCGTGCGCCACCGGCTACAGCACCTGCGGTGCCCCGCTGACCCCCGACCCGCAGGAGGCACCGTCCTGCGACTTCAACACCCGAAATGATCCCGATTCCTGCGGCGAGGACTGCCTCGACTGCGCCGCCGAGCTCGGCTCCGAACAGGTCTTCTGCAATCAGGGAGTCTGCCAGTTCAGCAGCTGCCCGAGCGGTCAGGCGAGCTGCGACCCGCCCGAAGCCAACCTCTGCGAGACCGACATCACCCGGAGCGTCCAGCACTGCGGCCTGTGCGGCAACGACTGCACGACGCTGGCGAACACCGCCACCACCGCCTGCGAGAGCCTCAACTGCGCCATCGTGAGCTGCGACACCGGCTGGGCCGACTGCAACGGCACCACCGCCGACGGATGCGAAACCGACATCCGAACCTCCCGCGAGCACTGCGGCGGCTGCGGCCAGCAGTGCGCCGGAAGCGCCACCTGCAGCGGTGGATCCTGCACCTGCGCCGGAAGTGGCGAGACCTACTGCCCCCCCGGCGGCCTCGGTACCCCCGGCTGCCAGCAGCTCGCCACCGACGACAACAACTGCGGCCAGTGCGGTCGCCAGTGCGGACCGGGACGCGAGTGCCGAAACGGCTCCTGCGTCTGCCGATCCGGCCTCACCGAGTGCGGTGGGCAGTGCGTGAACACCGACAGCAGCATGCAGCACTGTGGGAGATGCAACTTCGCGTGCGGACAGAACGCCTTCTGCACCAGCGGAACCTGCGAATCCTTTTGCCTGCCATGCCCTTCGTGGGATCCCAACTGCGGCTGCATCATTCCCTAGACACGGCGATGACGGGCCGATGGCGGCGTTTTCGGTTGACGGCGCCCGGGCGCAACCGCCATCATCCACCTCGGTCTGGCAGCGATGCCTGCGTCGAACGGCATCCACGGATTCGCAACGGGAGCGTCCTTGCACACCCGGGGTGCCCCACCCCCGCCCCCGCAGGCCGGCCCACCGAGGCCACGCCGGACCGCAGTCCCCCCAGCCGGAACAGTACCGTGCACCGAGAGGTCACCGAGCTTCCCCCCGCCCCGGCCCCCGCGCCGATGCGGGCGGCCCGCGCTTTCAACCCGGAGTCACCCTTGTCCCGCTCCCGAACGTCCCCGAGACTCCCGACGGGTCTCTTCGCCATCGCGCTCATCGGTTTCCTCGCAGGCTGCGCGGCGGACTCCCCCGACGGCGTCCCCTCGGACAGCGACACCCGACCGACCCCCGAGTGCATCTTCGCCGAGGACTGCCTGAGCGGGGACTGCATCAACGGTCGATGCGTCGCACCGGGAGAGCAGACCGGGGACGGCTCCACGCCCGGCCCCGGCACGGGCCCGGACGTCTCGGGAACCCCGGACCCCCGAGACACCTCCAGTGACGAGCCCGGAACCACCGGCCGACCGGACCCGTCCGGAGAAGGCGCCACGTCCATCGGGCCCGGGACCGGGCCCGGACCGGGGACCGGCGAAGGGACCGACCCTCCGCCCCCCACCGACCTCCCCCCCGTCGTCGGGGTCTTCAGCCCCTGCCGGACGAGCGCGGACTGCCCCGTGGAGGGAGCCAACTGTGTCACCAGGCTGCTCGACGAACCGGGTGACGAGAGCGGAGGCGTCGTCCTCTTTCCGGAGGATCCCTCCCTCGGCATCTGCACCCGCAACTGCTCGCCGATCCTCGGCGAGAACGACGAGGTGATCGGACGGGACGCGGTCTGCGACCAGATCGAGGTCGGCGGAGAAATCGTCGACTGGCAGTGCCAGGTGGTCGCCGTCGTGGGCGAGGACTGGCGGACCGCGCGTGCCGCCAGCGTGTGCAGACCGGAGATCCGGGCCGCGGACGATCGCACCGGAACCTGCTTCGGCTGCTCCGACGACGCGAACTGCGCCGACGGCCTCTGCGTCGATCTGGGGCTCGGCGGACATGTCGACCGCCGGTGCGCCGGATTCTGCGACCCGTCCGCGGAAGATCCCTGTGGCGTCGGCTTCGCCTGCGAGAGCCGAACCGGTGCGTCGGGCAGTACGGCCGATGTCTGTGTACCCGTGACGGGCACCTGCACGAGCTGTGTGGATCGGGACGGGGACGGACATGGCATCGGCGCCTGCGACGGCCGCGACTGCGATGATGCCAACCCCCTGCGGTACGAAGGCAACACCGAGGTATGCAACGGTCTCGACAGCAACTGCGACGGCACCGTCGACACCGGGTTCTCCAGCGGAGCCGATGCGGAAGGAGCGGCGATCTACGACTCTCTGCTCGCCTGCGGCGCCTGCGATCAGCCCTGCCCCACACGGATCAACAACACCACGTACGCATGCGAACCCCTCGGCAACACCTTCGCATGCGTGCCGAGCTGCGCAACCGGATACAGCACCTGTGGTGCCCCGCTCTCGCCGGATCCGGAGGATGCACCGGTCTGCGCGTTCAACACCCGGATCGATCCCTCGGCGTGCGGTGAGGAGTGCATCGACTGCATCGACGAACTCGGAAGCCAGGACGTGTTCTGCGATCAGGGCACGTGCCGGTTCTCGAACTGCCCGGGCGGAACGGCCAGTTGCGACAACCCGGGAGCGAACCTGTGCGAGACCGACATCACCTCCACCGTCGCCCACTGCGGCGCGTGCGACAACAACTGCGACGCGCTCGCCAACACCGACGGCACGTCGTGCGATGACCGCCAGTGCGTCGTCGAGCAGTGCGCCGAGGGCTGGGGCAATTGCAACGGCAACACCGGCGATGGTTGCGAGACCAACCTGCTCACGACCGCCGCACACTGCGGACAGTGTGGCGCCGCCTGCGCCGGAACCGCGACCTGCTCCGACGGGACCTGCACCTGTACCGGATTCCAGCAGACCTACTGCCCCGGGCGCAGCCTCATTGGCGGAGGGCCCGGAACGGGGGGTGGGTGCTTCAACCTCAACACCGACAACAACAACTGCGGAAGCTGCGGCAACCGCTGCTCCGGCGGGAAAACCTGCCAGAACGGACAGTGCCGATGCCCGAGCGGTCAGACCGACTGCGGGGGCACCTGCGTGAACACCAGCACCGATCCGCGGCACTGCGGCTCGTGCAACAACGCCTGCCGCGGGTGGGATGGCTTCGGCGATGACTACTGGAACTGCAGCAACGGGTTCTGTCAGCCCGACTGCGATCCCTGCCCCCCGGGCGAGATCTGCCCCCCCTGCTTCGAACGACGCTGACTCGAGCCTCGCCGACGGCCGGCACCGGCCGCAACCCGTGTGGACAGGACGACCATGAACCTCACGCGACGAAGATCACGACCTCTCCTCGGCGGGGTCATCACCGCTGCCGCCGCATGCCTCCTCGTCACCGGGTGGGGATGCGCCTCGGGAGACTCTCCCGAAGCATCGCCGTCGAGCGACGCGACCGTGCCGTCGGGCGAAAGGTCATCGCAGCCTTCGTCCGGTGACTCGCCCGCGAGCGAGGATGAACAGCCGGCGATCGACATGGCCTCGCGCAGCGGATGCGCCACCGACTTCGACTGTGACAGCGGCCTCGTCTGCTTCGGCGGTCGGTGTCTCTTCGAGTGCGAGCGGGACGAACAGTGCGCGGAAGGGGAGACGTGCTCCGAGCGTGGCCGCTGCGTCCGCTCCAATGGCCGCCCCGCTGCACATCCCACGGGTAACCAGGCGAGCCTCGACGTGGAAACCGATCTGAGCAAGGTCGCGCGCGTCCTTCCGTCGGACACCTCGTACGACATCATCATCGACGTCCTGGATGCCGGCCCCGGAGGTGTGCCCTACTGGATCGAACGCAGCGACGAGGGCTTGCAGGGCGGCAGCATCGTTCCGGAGCTCGGCCGACTCATGACCGGCCGAAACGTGATCCAGGTTCCGGTGGGCGCTGCCTCACCCAACGCCGAGAATCCGCAGCCGGTGGAACTGCGGATCCACACCGGAATCGGAACCCTGTCCGGACGCATGGAGCCCGTGGTGCCTGCTGAAGGACTCTACGCGGCCGCCGTCGAGTTCAACCAGCTCGAAGGAGCACCGCTGGACCTCGTCTTCGAGCTCGTGACCGAACCCGTGGGGGCCTCCCTCGCCCTCGCGGAGAACGTGTGGGTGCGCCTGTTCCCGGATCCCGATGCCCTGCTGTCGTTCAATGGGCACGCCGCCGTCGCCCCGGACGGGCCCCAGGGCGTGTCACCGAACCACCTTCGGCGGCTCGTGCTGCAGGACGACGGATCGTGGGTCGCGACCTTTGTCGGCTCATGGGCCCCGGGTGGTCAGGCAGTTGGCCTTCTGGATCCGTCCCCGGTGGGAGGAACCTACGGACGCAGCCTCAGGGTGACGATCCGGCAGGCCTTCGGGGGCATCGTCGAGGGAGAGCTTCAGGACCGCTGGGTCGGCATCGACGGCACCGATGACGAGTCGGGTTTCGTCGGACCCATTCTGGCCGAGCGTTTCGGGGAGGTGACCCTCGCGCCACCAGGCCCGACCGAGGTCGGGGCGAATCGGTCCTGGACCTTCGGCAGCGAGGACGGCAGCGCCTTCCCGGCCTGCACCGCCGAGGTGCTTGCGGATCCCGTCTTCGATCCCGCGTGTGCCGATGTCGCAGCAGGAGGCCTGCCGACCACCGCGCCGGACATCCGCGCCGCGGCCGAATGCGGGCGCGATGCCGTGATCGCCCTGCGCGACGAGCCCTCCGTCGTCTCGTGCATCGACGGCTTCCTCGGGGACGGCGATGGCGAGGCGTGCTCCGTAAGCAACATGCAGGCCCTCGCCATCGAGTGCGCCGCCAGCTACACCGGTCGAAGCCGCAGCGACTTCGCCCCCCCGGGCTTCGCCGTCGACGAGAGCGGGCCGGCCACGCTCTGCGCCCCGGCGCGCATCGCGAGACACGCCTGCGCCGCCGAACTCATCGGGGGGGCCGCCGGAGCTGCCGTCCGGCGAGACCTCGCCCTCGCCCCCGCCGACGCCCTCGCCGCGTGGGTGGATGCCGTGCGCGAGTCCGCACTGCCGCTCGAGCTGATCGCCGCCGAGCGAGGCGCCGAACTGCGATTCCGGTGGTTCGATCTCAGCCCCCCGGGCGCGAACCGGCTCGGCTGGGGAGCGTTCGACAGCGCCCGAAACGCCCTCCTCGACGAGGTGGATGACCTCGTCGACCTGCGCATGAGCGCCCTCCGCCTGTCCATCGGTCGCCACAGCGTCGCGGTTCTCAGCCAGCTTCGCGACGTGCTCGGCGACAACGAATCCCTCGTCGAGGCGGTCCGCGGCATGCTCGGCGCGTGGCAGCTCGCCCTCGACGAGCTTCAGTACGCCGCCCAGCGGCAGAGCCTCACCCTGGACAGCGACTCGGCGCGGGCGGCCGCCCTCACCGACATGCGCCGCCACGGCATGGAACTCTACCTCGCCGCCCACATTCTCCGCCGCGCGGCGCGTACCCTGCCCCGAAGCGATGCTGACCTGATCAGGGCGATGGTCGCCCGCGGCTTCGGCGAGTTCGAGAACGCCGTCAGCCTGCTCGGGCTCACGGTCGCCGAGCTGCGCAACCAGCGCGATGGGGAGGTGGCCCGGTTCACCGGGGTCGACGGGGAACAGATGGGGGTCGTGGCCCAGCGCGCCCAGCGGGCGCAACAGCTCGTCGGCAGACTCGACGGCATGCAGGCGCGGCTGCAGGCCGAGCGCAACAACACCCTCGATGACCTGCAGCTCCAGCAGCGCGATGCTGCAAACGTTCGCAACCTCCGCGAGCAGCTCGCCCTGATGTGCGGGGTGGACCTTGCGCGATGCAACGAAGGCAACGAGCCCGTCGAACTGCGCTGCGAGCCCCTCGTCGGGCCCGAACGTTGTGGCTTCCCCATCCTCGACGGGGAGCTGAGCACCGGGGTGGAGAACGTCTCCGAGGTCGCCCGTGCCATGAACGCCATCGTGCGCGCGGCACTTGGCGTGGAGCTCGCCATCGAGGAGCATCGCGCCTTCCACGCCAAGGTCGCGCTCGAGGAAGAGCGCGTGCGGACCTTCGAACAGTTCACCGAGGACTGGCTGCGCATGGCGGAGGGCAACGCCGAAGCATGGATGGACTCCATCCGGGAGGAGCAGGCCCTCCTCGCCGAGGCCGGACAGATCCGCTCGCAGCGCGGCTTCTGGGACCGTGTCCAGAGCTTCGCCGACACGGCGTCGTCCATCATCGGGGGTGTGCAAACGGGGGTGGGATCGCTCACGAAGCCGGAGAGCACCGCACGCAGCATCCTCACCTCCGTGACCTCCGAGCGATTTGCCGATCGGCTTCGTGGCTGGGCCGATGTCGACGAGGCGGATGCCGGCAGGTCCGAAGCGGGCGAGGGCGACGGCAACGAGTTCATCGCGGCGCTTCCCGAGACCACGCACCTCGCATGGCATGAGATGAGCCGGCTCGATCACGACCAGTTCGACCGGCTCCAGACGGCTGCAGCCCAGTCGGGCTACATGCGACTGCG
Organism: Deltaproteobacteria bacterium; assembly: GCA_007693585.1. Lineage (GTDB taxonomy): Bacteria > Myxococcota_A > Bradymonadia > REDH01 > REDH01 > REDH01. Next base: position 20,755 of record REDH01000111.1, on the reverse strand, counting down.
CCCGGCGATCGACGTCGAGCACCTTGCGCCCGGGGAACAGGAAAAGTTCCTGGGCAAGGTCACCGCAGGTCTGCAGGTGGTGAGCACCGTCGCCGGCATCTTCGGGCGACGGGCGAGAGCGAAGCGGGAGAAGCGCGCCGCGGAAAAGGAAGCCCAGGCGCGCGAAGTGGCCATGCGCCGCGACTACGAGCGGATGCTGCGCGATGCCCAGCTCCAGAACCTCCAGAACGAGCAGCAGATCGCCGATCGGCAGATCACCCTCAAGCAGATGCTCGAAGACTCCGCGAGCTACCTCATCCGCATCCAGCAGGCCGAGAACGAGGTGGACCGGCTCGTGGACGAGGTGCTCGCGATGCAACGGCGCGCCGAGCTGATGGCGTTCAACATCGACCAGCTCGAGGCGGATCTGCGTGCACGGGACGCGCTCCGGTACGCTCCCTACCGATACTTCGACCGGATCGGACTGCTCTACGAAGCCGAAGAGCTCTTCGAGGCCGCACGGCTCGCGATCTTCGACTACCTGGTGGCCGTCGAGTACGTCTCCGTTCGACCCTTCTTCACCATTCGCGATCGGCTCATCCGCGCCCGCTCATGGTCCGAGCTGCGGCAGGTCATGGACGAACTCGACGACGCGCGCCAGTTCTGCGGTGGACAGACCAGCACCGCATCCGACCGACTCAGCCTGCGGCGGGACGTCCTGCGCATCACCTCACCCGTCCGCGACCCGCTGACCGGGGAGGCCGTCGGCGTCGCCGCGCAGTTCCGCAACGCCCTCGAGCGCGCCCACTTCGCCCGCGACACCGTGGTGGACCAGGACGCCCGCTTCTCCCGGGGAATCTTCCAGTCCCTGCGCGACAGCCAGCTCATGGCCCTGCGGTTCGAGCTCAAGCTCGACGAGTTCAGCAACCTGTTCACCGTCTGCAACGCGCGCATCGAATCCGTCTCCGCACAGCTCATCGGCGACATCGGCACCGGCAACCCCGCCGTCACCCTCGTCTACGACGGACACGGCATCCTCGAGTCCTGCCACGACGAGGGCATCATGTCCGACTGGGAGAGCACCCAGTTCGGCCCACGCACCATGATCGTCAGCCGGCCCGTCAACAGCACCGCGTCCGTCACCGTCAACGAGCCGCCCCAGCCCGGCTTCGGAAACCGCAGCCTCAACGGCCTCCCCGTGGCCGGCCGCTACACCCTGTTCATCGAGCAGGGCCGAGGCGGAAACCGCGAATTCGACTGGTCGCGAATCGAGGACATCGTCCTCCACGTCAACTACACCTACCAGAACTTCTATCCCGCCAGCGACCGCTGCAGCAACTGACGACAGCACCGCGTGACACGCGCGGAACGACGCACCCCTCCTCCCCGGGGTGACCGGGGCCTCCCCCCGGCACCCTCCCCCCGGACTCCCCGGTCAGGTCATGCGCGCTCGACGTCCGCTCGCCCCCTTCTGCGCCCTGCTGGTCGCGCTCGGCATCACCTCCACCGCGCTCGCGGACTTCGAGGTGTCCCCGTCCAGCATCTCCCTCCCCGACGGACCAGGCTCCATCGAGGGCATGGGTGAGAGCCTCTCCGTCTCCCCGTCCACCGGCCAGGTGCACTACACGGTGCCCCTCGCCCTCCTCGAAGGGCCCGAGGACGTCTCCCTCGAACTCGCCGTCGCCTATCGACCCATGGAGGGCAATGGGCCCCTCGGGCTGGCCGTGGACCTCCCGATCGGGGAGACCTGCCGGAACACCGAGGGGGGCGTCCCGGACTGGGGGCCCGACGATACCGTCCCGGACCTCCCCGCCGTGCTGGACGTCCGCACGCCACACGGCGGCGGCACCTTCGTGCTCCGCAACGACGGCCGGTACACCCCGCGGGAAGGCAGCAGCCCGCACGTCCTCACCGTCGTCGACCACGGCCTCGAACTCCACGACGCCCGCACCGGCACCCGCTACCGCTTCGGCCGCACCCCCGAACACCGCGAAGGACCTTCCCCCGACGCCCTCGGCGGCACCGCGTGCTGGATGCTCGACGGCATCGCCGACACCCGTGACCGCGAGGTGCGCGTGGACTGGATCCGCGATGGAGAGCGGCTCTACCCGGACCGCATCCGCCTCGCCGAAGGCAGCGCACGACCCTTCGCCTACCACTTCCGGTGGGAACCCCGGTTCGACGCGCACACCGACGCCCGCTTCGGGTTCCCCCGCCGCACCGGCCTCCGGCTCGCAGCGATCGAGGGCGTGGCGACCGGCGAGGACGGCGAGGCGCCCCTCGGTGGCTACCGCTTCACCTACATCGAGCTCGGCAACGCCAGCCGCCTCGCGACGATCACCCGCGAAGGGCGCGACGGCACCCGCCTCCCCCCACAGCGGCTGCACTGGTTCGTCGCCGACGGAAACGACCCCGCAACCGGCAGCATCGAGGACGCACCGCGCCTCGACCCGGAGAACGGGGACCTGCGACTCGTCGACCTCGACGGTGACGGATTCCCCGACATCCTGCGTGCACGACCCGAAGGATGGGAACTGATCCCCAATCTGCTCGGAGAGCGCTTCGGCACCGCCATCCCCGTCGCGGGAAGTCCCTCGCTCGACGGCGCCACCGCAGACTGGCTCCTGCTCGACGTCAACGGAAACGGCCTGCGCGACGTTCTCGTCCGGACCGGGCCCGCGCGCGGAGAGACCCGCTGGTACCGCAACATCTCCCGACCCGGAGAGCCCGCCTTCGCTCCCTCCGAGAGCCTCGACCTCGCCCTGCCGCTGCCCCTCCGGTCCGCAGAACTGCACGCCACCGACATCAACCGAAACGGCCGGATGGACTTCCTCGTCGAACTCGACGGCACGCTCCATCTGCTCCTGTCCCGCACCGCCCCGGGCGAGGACGGACGCATCTCGCGCGAGGATGCCCCCGCATGGGACAGCCTCGCCCCCCTCGCCGATCGGCTCGGTGGCGAACCCTCCGGGGTCGAGGGACTCGACCGGATTCGACTCGGCACCGACGTCCGGTTCGCCGATCTCAATGGCGACGGCATCGACGATCTCGTCCGCATCCTCGGCGACGCCGGCGGGGTCTCCTCCATCCTCGTCCACGAACAGCGCGTCCGCGGAGGCTTCGGCCCCGCCCGCCACCTCGAACTGCCCCCCACCCTCGCCAGCCGCGCACCACGATCCGTTCAGCTCATCGACGTCGACCGCGACGGACTCGCCGATCTCGTCGTCCTCGAGAACGAAGGCGTGCGCCTGTTCCTCAACCGCGGTGGCGATCACTTCGACCGCGAGACCTTCATCCCCAGACCCGAAGGTGCGTCCCCCAACGGCCGGTGGACCGTGGCCGACCTCGCCGGCGAAGGCTCCCTCGCCTTCGCCTGGATCTCCCCCGAAGACGGCCGCTGGAGCTGGGTCGACCCCATCGCAAGACACGACCACGGCCTCCTCGTCCGCGTCGAGAACGGCATGGGCGCCGTGCGCGACCTCGTCTACACCTCCACCGGACAGGAAGCCCGCGCCTCCCGCGACCGCGACGAACCCTGGACCCGATTCATCCCCCAGGCCTTCGTCATCACCCGCACCTTCTCCCTCGACGTCGCCGGCGCCGCCAGCGAAGTGCAGCACTGGCAGTATCTCGACCCCGTGGCCGACGCCCACACCGGCCGCTTCGCCACCTTCCGCGCAAGCCGCGTGATCCACGAGTCGTCCGAGAAGGAGGACGGCTTCGCCGAGGAATACCTCTTCCACACCGGCCGCGAGGCCGAACGCATCGACCTCGGCCCCTGGGTCGACGACGAGCCCCGTCACCTGCCCGAAGACTTCACCCCCGCCGCCGGACGCCTCCGAAGCGTGGTCTTCCGGGATCTCCGCGGCGCCGTGCTCCGTCAGGTCATCCACCAGTGGACCCCCGCGACCACCGCCGACGGCCGGGACCACGTCGTGGAATCGGCCACCCTCACCCTCCACGCGGAGTCCCGCTGGCTGGCCCCACCGATCGGACACGCCGAGCCGCTGTTGCCGAACCCCGGAGCCACCGACCCGGTCTCCCCGTGGGAGGAACAGGCTCTCCTCGACCTCACCGAGCGCGAACACGACGACCTCGGCATGGTCACCCGCCTCGTCGAACTGGGTTTCATCGACTCCCGTCGGCGCCCTCTCACCCCGGGAGCACGCACCACCGAGACGACCTACGCCCGGGACGGAGGCGCCCTGCGCCTCGACCGCATCGCCGAGGAGAGGGTCCTTGACCACGAAGGCGCCCTGCTCACCGCCGTGCGATTCCGTTACGATGGCGAGACGGAACCGCTGTCCCTCGGACAGGCCGACCACGGAGAGGTGACCCTCGAGGAGCGCTGGCTCGACACAGAGGACCGCTGGGTGCGGCGAATGCGCAACACCCGCGACGCCGACGGAAGGGTAACCCGCATCGAGGATGCCCACGGACACGTCCTGGAGCTCGAGTATGACCCGTGGCATGGACGCCTCGTCTCGGCCGAGCACATCCTCCTCGACCAGGGACGCGATGCCGAGCACCGCCACAGCCCGCTCGAGCGTCTGACCTGGCGCTCCGAGATCGATCCCGACCTGGGACAGGCCACCGGCATGCAGGATCCGGCCGGCGTCTGGACCCGCATGGAACTCGACGGCCTCGGTCGCCCGCTCTCCCGCACCACCCAGGGCATCCATGGCGACGAGCCCTTCGTGACCTGGTCCTGGCACCTCGGCGAACCCTGGTCCTGGGTCGAGGAGCGCTTCGCCTCCGGCCCGACCGGAGACGCGGTGCAGGTCCGGCGCACCGTCTTCGACGGCATGCTCCGCGAGACCATGCACCTCCACGGAGAAGCAGCATGCGCCACCTGCACCACCGAGGGACCGTGGCTCGTGCTCGACCGCATCGAATACGGCGTGCGAGGTCTGGAGCGACGGCGCTTCCGCGCATTCGAGGCGGAAGACGCGGCGTCGGCGCTGACGCTCGACCTCGAGCGCCCGCACGTCACACACCTTCACGACGCCATCGGTCGACCCCTTCAGGTGGTCAACGAGGACGGCACCCTCAGCCAGTTCGGCTACCGGCCCGGTCTCGTGCGCAAGTGGAACGAACTGCAGCACGAACGCGACCCGCACCGTGTCGCCGTCGAGGAGTGGATCGACGCCCGCGGAAACGTGCTGAGGCGCATCGATCCGCCAGGCGCCGACGGCGGTCCGCCGACCGAGCTCCGCTTCCAGCACGATCCGCAGGACCGCCTGATCGCGACGGTGCTTCCGGACGGCACCGAACGGACGCACGGCTGGGACAGCCTGGGTCGGCTGACCCGCGTCCTCGACCCCAACGCCGGCGAACAGCGGCGACACTTCGACGACGATGACCGCCTCGTCGCCATCGAGCTCGCCGACGGGTCCCGCGTGGAGCGACGCACCGACGCCGCAGGACGCCTGGTGAGCCTGCAGGTGCGCGCCGGCGCCGATTCCCCACTGGAGGAGGTGGCCCGCTACGACTACGACGGCGCCCAAGACGGATTCCCCGCGAACTTCGCCCCCGGACAACTCGTGCGGCGCGAGGAGGACGGGCTGCGCCAGTGGCTCGACTACGACGCCCTCGGCCGGGTGGTTCGCCGGTTCGTGGCCGTCGAGGACGACTACGTCGTGGAAGGTTTCGGGTATGCCCCCGATGGCCGCGTCATCGCGTACCGGTACGCCGACGGGACCGTGCTGCGCCCCAACTGGGACCGGTACGGACGAATCGCTTCCATTCCCGGCATGGTCGACGAGGTCACCCTCCGCCCGGACGGGCTGGTGGAAGCCGTGCAGTGGCCAAACGGGGTCCGGCTCGATCGCCGGTGGGATGAGCGTGGCCGTCCCGCCGCCCACACCCTCGTCGGGCCGGACGGCGACACGTTGCAGGACCTGCGGATGACCCTCGACGCGGTCGGCGCGCCGCTCGACATCGAGGACCGGCTGCACACCGACGGCGCCCGATCCCTCTCCCGGACCTTCCGGCATGACGCGCTCCATCGACCCGTGGAGATCTCCGGACCCGGCGTGGGGACCGTGCAGTACGCCTACGGGCCGGGGGGAACCCTCGACCGCCGCGAGGTCCGCGGCGACCGCCCGCCGGGCGCCGACGTCCGGGTGCTCGATGCGGGCCGGTTCACCCACGGAACCGAGACCGTGGCCGGACTGCCGGCCGGCCCCCACCAGGTCAGCCGTGTCGGGGAACGCCGCCTCGGCTGGGACCGAAACGGCCGACTGGCCGTGGACCAGCGGGCCGACGGCGAGCGCACGATCACCTGGGACCCGCGAGGGCAAATCCGCTCGGTGGAGCTGCCCGACGGACGCTCCGTCCACTACGCCTGGGACGGGATCGGCGGCCTGCTGCAGCGGATCGTCCGCGACGAGCATGGCGAGCGCATCGCCGAAGACCGGCACCTCGGCCCCCTGCACGAGCTGCGATGGCGAAACGGGGAGTGGACCGTCCACAAGACCTTCGAGGTCGAGGGCGAGGCCATCGGCACCGCCACCGGTACAGGTCCCCTCTTCGCGCCGCTCGCCAGCATGACGGAGTCCGAGGTCGCTCCGTGGGCGGAAGGATTCACGCCGGTCGCATTCGCACGGCCCCCACCCCCACTCCCGCCGTCCGCCGCATGGCTGCTCGGCCTGGGACTTCTCCTCCTCGCGTGGATCGGCAGCCGACGCAACGGCCGCACCCCGACCCAGCGACCCGTCCGCTCCTTCCGCCCCTCCGTGCTCCGCCCCGCCATCGCCGCGACCGTGCTTCTCCTCGCGGGAGGCGCCCTGCAGTGCGGAAGCGATGACGCCACTCCCCCCACCGACACCGGCTCCGACATCGAGATGTCCGGAGCACCCGATGCCGTCGAGGGTGCCCGGCTTCTCTTCGACCACGTCGCCCCGGGACTGACCGCCCAGCTCCGGACCGACGAGGACGGGCGCGTCGTCGCGCGCGTGGCGCAAACCCCCGAGGGCATCGTCACCCATGTCGAGGGTGACCGCGGCGACCACGACGTTCGCTTCCACGGAAGCCCCGTCGACGACGTCACCGGCTACGTCCGCTTCGGCGCCCGCTTCTACGATCCCGAACTCGGGACCTGGCTCAGCCCCGACCCCTTCGTCCTGTGGGAAGGCAGCGCCGAGTTCGAACTCAACGCAGGCGAGTGGCAGGGCATGTCATTCGTCGCCTTCCAGTTCTCGTTCCGCATCGACCTGACCGGGCTCAGCCTGGGGCCGCTGTGGGGCCGGGGCACCATCACCGGCTACATCTCGGGCTTCGAGGCCAAGGGATGGGTCCAGTTCACCCGCGGCTCCGGATGGTCGGCTGACTTCAACGCAGGACGCTCCGGCAGCTGGAGAGACTACCTCCGCGGCGCAAACGTCAAGGCAGAGCTGGCCCTCGGCCAGGGAAGCACCAGCACGGGTCCCGGTGTCATCGCGCTCGGTCTCGAGATCCCGTTCCCCACGGGCATCCCCATGCTCAAGGGCAAGGCCAGCATCGAGCTCTACGTCGACATCGGATCGGGCCAGGCCTCGATCACCGGCTGGAAGGGCGGCGTGTCGGCGAGCGTCGAGATCAACGCCCGGGGGATCGGCAGGGTGGCCAGTCTGATCAGCGCCATCGTCAACTTCGACTGGTCCAATCCCATGACCTCCGCAGTCCAGGGGATGATCGACCGGGAAGTGGAGGACTACGGGCGTGCCAACGGATGGAGCAGTCAGGAGATCCAGTCGATGCAGAAACGGGTAGGGCTCGTCACGTCCAACTACATGCGGAATGTCGAGAACACGATCTGGGGGGCCATCAGCGCGACGTTCGAAAACCTGTTCTGAGCCGAGCTGGGCCCGCGCGTGCCCGCCTCGGCCAACACCGCCCGCGCGCGAACCATGCCGAGCATCCGTAACCCGCCCCCCTTACTGCATCGCCGGTTCCCCGCGAAACGCCTCCAGCTCCGCGGTGGTCACACGCTCGCCGTTGAGCTCGAACGGATGGAGCTTCACGTCCGGAAGCTCGAGCACGAACTCCGCGCCGAACGCCCGGGAGGGCGTCAGCGCACCCGTGCAGGGCTCGGACATCTCCAGCAGCCGCCGAACCGCGGCTACGGCTGCCACGGCGGTGAACGCGTACCCCTCGCCCACCGTCACGGCACCGCGCAGGACATCGCCCGAAGCGTTCCGCACCTCGCCCCAGACATCGGAGAACGCCTTCTGCCGAAGCTCGGCGTCCGGGCCCCGGACCGTGCGGTTCACCACCCACTTCAGGCCACGCTGGACCACCCCCGCCTGCAGGGCAGGGCGAAGCCGGTCGAGCACAGGCATCGCCCTGCGCGCTCCGTCCGGCACGTGCGTGTAGACCGCGATGTCGGGGATGGCGGTCGAGTGGAACGCCGTCGACACATCTCCCCACGGAATCGTCGTGCAGCGCCTTGGACCACTCGGGAACGGGACCTCCCGTGTCTTCCAGCCGCTCGGCACCGACGTCAACGCGCCAGCGCGACGAACCAGACCGCCGGTACCGAGACTCTCCACCATCGATCGCGCCGTCCCGGCCGACAGGGAGCCAAGCCCGAAGAACGCCAGATCCAGGGCGGTGGCGGTCGGCATCCAGCGATGGAGAAGGGCAGCCATGCAGTCCGTGGGGACGACGTCGAACCCCACGCCAGGGACGACCGCGATACCGGCGGAACAGGCCTCGTCATGTCGCGCGAAGAGCGCTTCGAAGACCGCGATCTCTCCGGTGATGTCCAGATAGTGGGCGCCTGAATCCAGACACGCGTCGACCATCGGTCGCGAGGTGGCCGAGAAGGGCCCGGCCGTGTGCAGGACCGCCGCCATGCCGTCGATGCCCGCACGGACGCCTGCAGGGTCGTCCAGCGAGAAGACACGCCAGGAGAAACCCAGCGCCTCTGCGAGCGGACGCACCGCGGACTCGTTCCGGCCGGCGAGCACGGGCCGGTCGCCCCGGGCGACAGCGTGCTCGGCACAGAGGCGGCCGGTGTACCCGTTGGCGCCGTAGATCATCCAGCGGGGGGTGTCGGACATGGTCGAACCGGGCAGGAGGAAGAGAGGAGGATCAGCGCGAGCGGCGGCGGGGAGCGGCGTTGAGGGCAGCTTCCTCCCGGATGCGCTTGCGCGTGGCCGCCCACGAGCAGATGGGGCAGGCCGAGAGGTCATGGTACCGGGCCGGGCAGTGCTCCCGACCAAAGAAGATGATCTGAAGGTGAAGTCGGTTCCAGCTCTCGCGAGGAAACACCCGCTTGAGATCCCGCTCGGTCTTCTCCACGGAGCGGCCATCGCTCAACCCCCATCGCGCGGCGAGCCGGTGGATGTGCGTGTCCACCGGAAACGCCGGCACGCCGAAGGCCTGCGCCATCACCACGGAAGCGGTCTTGTGCCCGACACCGGGCAGCGCCTCCAGCGCCTCGAACGAGACCGGAACCTCGCCGCCGTGCGTCTCCACGAGCTGACGACACAGCCCGTACAGGGCCTTCGCCTTCTGCGGGGCCAGCCCCAGCTCCCGGATCAGCTCCCGGATGTCCTCCATCTCGAGCGCCATCATGCGCTCCGGGGTCGGCGCCACCGCGAAGAGGCGAGGGGTGACCTCGTTGACCTTCCGATCCGTGGTCTGCGCGGAGAGGAGAACGGCGACGAGCAGCGTGAACGGGTCGACGTGATCGAGAGGGATGGGCGTCTCCGGGTACAGCTCCTCGAGCTGCATTCGGATTCGGTCGGCCTTCTCCGCACGCTTCATCGGTGCTCCTGGGGGGGCGTCAGCGCGAGGGCGTGCACGCCGGGCAGGGGGAGCAGCCGATCGAGTCCGTCGTCGAACCCGACGAAGACCGGCTCCGGCTGCAGGATGATGCCGAAATGCCCGTGCACGGAACGGCGGATCAGGGCCGCCAGGGCGATGAGGTCCTCGGCGCGCGCCGCGCCGCGGTTGATCAGCGCCAGCGTGTGCCGGGACGACAGGCCGGCGCGTCCCAGCGCGAAGCCCCGCTCGAACCCGGCCCGCTCGATCAGCCACGCAGCCGAGAGCTTCACGCGCCCGTCGGGCTGCGGGTACCGCGGCAGGGTCGCAGCCTCTTCGCCCAGAGCCGCCTCGAGGTCCTCGACCTGTGCCGGAGGAACGATCGGGTTGACGAAGAACGAGCCCGCAGAGCGCCGATCAGGGGAGCGCGGGTCGAGCACCATCGCCTTTCGACGGCGGATCGCGAGCACCGTCCGTCGAACGTCCGCCAGGGAAGGGCGGTCGCTGCCCACGGCTCGCGCGAGCTCCGGATACCGCACCGTCGCCGCGCCCCGCGCCCGCAGCCGCAGGTGAATGGCGAGCACCACCCAGCGATCCCGCCACGCTCCCTTGAAGTGGCTGCTCCGGTAGCCCAGTCCACAGTCCTCCGCCGACAACCGCACGATCTCGTGCGTCGCGACGTCGAGCGCGTCGACGGCGAGTAGGGTGTCCGACAGCTCCTGGCCATAGGCCCCGATGTTCTGAATCGGCGCAGCGCCCGCCGTTCCGGGGATACCGCTCAGGCACTCGATCCCCGCCAGCTCCTCCGTCACCGCGAACGCCACGAGCTCGTCCCAGGGCACACCAGCCCCGGCGGTCAGGATCACCGCGTCGTCCTCGCCCTCCTCGACCTCGAGGCGATAGTCCGCCATCTGCAGCACCACCCCCGGGAAACCCCGATCGGCGACCAGCAGGTTGCTCCCCCCACCCAGGACGAGGTGCGGCAGGCCCCGGTCGCGGGCAAACTGCAGCGCATGAAGCACATCGGCCGGGCCGAGCACGGTGAAGACGTACCGCGCAGGACCCCCGACCTCGAGCGTGGTGAGCTCCGAGAGGGGCCGGTGCTCCTCGGGCAGGGGAGCGTCGCCGTCATCGGGGAGGTGAAGCGGTTCCACAGGGACCGTGTGCGAGGGGCGGGGCGGGGCAGGCATGGTGCCCGCTCCCGGTTAGCATCGCCCCGCCCCGGGCGAAAGGGGGACTCAGTCCGCCAGCCCGAAGTGCCGCATCACCGGGTACACATGACTCGTGACGATCGACTCGACGGTGTGGGCCGTGTGGATGGCCACCGCCAGCAGGGATCCGCTGACGAGCAGCAGAAGAAGGCCGGGAGCGTCGAGACCCTGCGACACGCCGAGGAGAAGGAACACCGGGAACAACAGGACCATGGAGGGAATGCTGACCACGAACGCGGCACCGATGCACACGCCGGTCAGCACCAGGGCCTCGCGGGGGTGGGCCCGGAACAGCCGAACCGTCTCGCCAAGGCTCGCGAGGGGGCCTCTCCCCTTCGTGTACCCCACGGCGCAGAGCACCGAGTAGAACACGGGGAAGGCCATGCTCACTGTCGACAGCACGAGGAGCATGAGCACGAACAGGATCGTTCCGGGAACCGCGAGCAGGGGATGGACCATCGCACCGCCCACCACGAGCCCGAAGGTCCCGCCCAGCAGCAGCCACCAGGCCGCCATGAACAGCAGGGAGGCGCCGGTGATCGACGGGAGGACCGTCAGGCTGCGCCGGAGGATGCGAGCATGCGACACCGCTTCGCCAAGGCGGCGCGCTTCGGCGAGGCCGGCGATCCACGTCTCGAACACCAGCGCGGCCGCGGTGGTGAGCACGAAGGCCAGACCGAATCGCCACGCGGCATCGCCAGCCGTCCACTCCGACTCCGGGGTCATCAGGAGCCCCAGCGCCGGGAGGAACGCGACCAGGGAGACCACACTCGCGACGGCCGTGGCGACGAGCAGCGCGCGCCAGTGATCGCGGGTGGTGTTCCAGCTCTCCCGAAGGAGAACGTTGACGATGCCGTTGCCGTTCATGGCGCTGCCGTGGCGTGAGAAGAGCATTGACCGGACCCGCACCGAAGCTTGAGTCTCCGGCGCCGGTCGGTCAAGAGCAGACCTCCGGCCCGCGAGCGGGGAGGAACCGAAGGACCGCCCGCAAGGGTCGGGCGCGGTCGGGGTCAGTCGGCGCGTGCCTTGGCAACGTCCTGGGCCGAGCGTCGCCCGCGGTCGGGATCAGTCGGCACTGACCACCGTGACGTTGCGGGTGTTCTGGGTGATCCCGTCGAGCCCTGCGGTCTGGGCCGGGCAGAACCCCTGCGGACCGGCCGCACCACCGTCCCCGCCGCTGCCGACGTTGAAGGCCACCTGCGAGATGTTCACGGTGGCGGAGCCCGAGCCCCAGATACCGACGGAGGGGCCTCCTCCACCGCCCCCGCCGCAGCCGCCGCGTCCGCCGAGACCGCCCGGGCCACCGTCGCCCCCGGTGGCTCCGACGACGCTGCCGGTTCCGCATCCCACGCCGTTTCCGCCGGCTCCGGGAGAGCCGCCCAGGCCCCCCGTCCCGCCTGCGCCACCCCGGCCCCCGTTGCCTCCACCCTCGGTCTCGATGGACACGTTGCGCAGGGTCACGTCGCTGTTGTGGACGATCATGCCGATGGACGCACCGCCGCTCGTGCCCGCAGCACCGGCCCCACCGCCGCCGCCGCCGCCGCCACCACCACCGCCGCCGCCCCAGCTCCGGCGCTCCCAGCAGCGGTGACCGCCGCCACCGCCGCCGCCACCGCCGCCACCACCAATGGTGCCGACCGTTCCACCCGTCGCTGTGGAGGGGGTCCAGTTCACACCCGACAGGCTCCCCGTGCCGTTGGCCCGGGTACCATGGCTGCCGTTCGAACCGGGGCAACCGGCCTGGCCCGGACCGCCCGGGCTGCCCGGCGTACCACTGGTGCACGGGAAGCCGCTGTCGCTGCCCCGCGCCCCGGCCGCTCCGCCCTGGCCGCAGGTGCTGCCACCCTGGCTGTGGCCGCCCCCCGGGCTGCCGGCCTGTGCGTCGTTGCGGCCTCCGGCGCCCCCGTTCCCACCGTTGCCTCCGCCCGGGCCGCCCGCGCCTCCACCACAATCGCTGCCGTCGGACCCCCGGGTCCCCACCGGACCCGCGCTGCCTGCCGAGCCGTTCGATCCGTTCTGGCCGTTTCCGCCGCGTCCGACGAGCAGGAACACGTTGCGCAGCGTGAGACGATCCGAAGATCCGCTCACCACCGCGCCGAACGCGCTGCTCCCCGCCCCGGTCTGGGGGCGCGTCTCGAAGTTGATGCGGTCCACGGTCACGTCGCCCGACAGGCCGACCGCGCGCAACGCCACAGGCTGGTTGCTCACGAAGTTGGCCCGGGCATTGCTCCGCGCGGTGAACGAGTCGTTGTACCCACCGTAGAGCGAGATCCCGCCGCGAAGCTCCAGGGTGTTGGCGGTGTACGTTCCGCTCGCCACGAGCACCTGATCCCGCCCAGTGCTCTGCGCTCGGCTGATCCCCTGGGCGATGGTGCCGCACGGGGACGTGAGCGTTCCGCAGCTCCCCGAGGGAGCGCTCGAACCCGAACGCACGAAGATCGCCCGCTCGATGTCCGCACCCGGGATACCGTCGCAGTTGAGATCCGCCGACAGATCGTCGCCCGGAACCTCCGTGATGTCACAGGTCGAGAACGTCACGTTCTCGCCCCACACCCGCTCCCCATCGACGAGGATCCACGCCCGAACATGGTATGTGGTGGACGCGCCCAGACCCGAGACCTCGTGGTCGAAGGCGCCAGTGGACGGTGCGGACCCGAAGGCGTGACAGCTCGCGCCCGTGCCCGGATTCGCCGATGTCCCCCAGCAGAACCCGTAATCGGTCGGTGCCGGGTTGCCCACCTGCACCACGTTGCCGTTGAGCGTGGCACTCGTGGGCTGGCGCTCGGTCACCCCGTTCGTGACCACCTGCGACTGCTCCAGCATCGTGAACGAGCGGCTCGCACCGTAGAAGAACCCATCGGCGTTGCGCACCCACGCCCGCGCAAAGTACTGCTGGCCGGGGGTCAGACCACCCACCGGGATGGAGAACGTCCCGCCGGGCCCGCCGGGCGCAGACGGGCAGGTCGCCGTTCCCTGATCCGGGTCGACGAACGTCGCCCAGCACACCCCGCGATCCGTCGCGGCCGGGACCCCGACCACGGTCACCTCGCCCGAAAGCGCTGCGCTGGTCTCCGACTGCACGGCCGGGGCGCCCGTCACCACCACCGGCTCGCGGCGGGTGGTGAAGGACACCGCGTCGCCGTACACCGTGCCCGACGCGTGCTGCACGAACGCGCGGACCCAGTACTCCGTCCCCGGGGTCAGCGAACCGACCGTCGAGCTGAACGTTCCCGTGGCCGTCGGGGCACCGCGTGCCACACACTCGGACGGACCCACCGACGGCGTCGGGTTCGTGTCCACGCAGAAACCGTGATCCGTCGACGTCGGCACGCCGAGGTCATCGAGCGCGCCGTTGAGCGCGGCCGACGTCGTGCCGACCGTCCCCGGTTCGAGGGTGCGCACCGCCGGCGGGCGCGGGGTCGAAAACTCCCGGGTGCTCCCGAACGATGTCCCCGCCTCGTTGATGGCATACGCCCGGAAGAACACGGTGCTCCCCGGCGCAAGCCCGCTCAGGGTCGCCGAGAACTCCTCCGGCTCCGTCAGGGCGCCGAGAGACGAGCACGTCGCCTGCCCGGGAGAGAGCCCGCTGGCGCTCGGTCCATGGCAGAAGCCGTGCTCGGTCACCGCAGGGTTGCCGACCGCGTTGACCCGGCCGTCCAGGATCGCCCCGGTCGCCGTGATCGAGCGCGATCCCACCGTCGTCACGTCGGCGGGCTGGTACGTTCGCACCGACAGAACGGCGCCGTAGGCCGTCCCCACCGGGTTGGTCGCGTAGGCCCGCACGTTGACCTGCTGGCCCGCAGACAGCCCGCCGATCGTCGCCGAGAACGAACCCGGACTCCCGATGCCGCCCAGGCTCGGGCAGTTCGCGCCGTTGGTCAGGCTCGGCTCGGGCATGGACCCATGACAGAACCCGTGAGCGGTGGGGGACGGGTTGCCCGTGGCCACGAGCGCTCCCGAAGCCTGCACCGTCTGCGGTCCCGTCGCCGACACCGTGGTCGTCTCCACCTGCGGCATCGCCAGCGTCGTGAACGTCACCCGACTTCCCCATGCCCGAACGGCCGCGTTCTCGGCGAACGCCCACACATGGTACGTCGTGTTCGTCTGCAGCGCCGAGACCGTTCGCTCGAACGGACCCGTCTCCGACGCGGCACCCAGCCGGACGCTGCAGTCCGCCGCGGCCGGAGGAAATGCGTCGCTCGTGGAGATGCAGAACCCGTGCTCCGTCGGATCGGGCACGCCCAGCACCGTGATCCGACCCCGCAGCGTAGCCTCGGTCGCGGCCACGCTCACCGGGGAGTCCGTCTCCACCCGCGGCTCCTGCTGGATCGTGAAGTCCAGCGTGTCGCCGGTCGCCTGCCCTGCCGCGTTGTTCGCGTAGGCCAGAAAGTAGTACCGCTGCCCGGGGATCAGCCCGGCCGACAGCGTCAGCGAGAACTCCCCGTCGCCGGACACCTCCGACACCGACGTGCAGTTCAGGGGACCGGGGACGATCGTCGGAGACGTCCCGAAGCAGAAGCCCACGTCCTGGGCCGCCGGAACGCCCGCCACCGCCAGCCGCCCGTTGAGCACCGCCGCAGATGTCGTCACCCCCGAGGCCGGCCGCGTCTGGACCGAGGGCACCTGCCGCACCGTGAACGTCATCGGCTCGCCATACACCGTCGCCACGGCGTTGCGGGCCCACGCACGGACGTTCAGGGTCGCGCCCGCCGCCAGCTCGTCGATCGCCGCGGAGAAGGCACCCTCCTCCCCGTCCTCGTCCAGGGCCACGCAGCCCAGATTCTGGTCGAGAGACGGGGCCGCCATCGTGCCCCAGCAGAACCCCCAGTCGCCCGCTACCACCGACGGCTCTCCAGCCGTCTCCAGCACCCCGCGCAACAGGGCCGACGACGTCGTCACGTCCGCTGGTGCCTCCGTCCGCACCGCCGGCGCCTGCAGCAGCCGAACCGTCACGTCCGCCCCGCGCACCTCCTCTCCGCCCGCGACCTCCCCCACCGCGCGGTACGTCCACGTGCTTCCCGGATCGCGCTCCGTCAGCCGATGGGTGAAGGCCACAGCCTCCGGCGCCGCGCCGAGATCCACGCAGTCCGCATCCTCCTGCGTGTCATCGTAGAACGGGCCCCGCGACCAGCAGAACCCGTGCCGCGTCAGGCTCGGCACCCCGGGCGTCACCACCGCGCCCCGAAGTCGTACCCCCGTCGTCGTGACATCGTCCGCCTCGTCCGTCCGCACCTCGGGACGCTGGCCCTCCCGGCACTGGCCGTCGAAGAAGATGAGATCACCCGGGCAGCGACACACCTCGTCGTCGCAGAACCGGCCCCCATCACATACCCGGCCGCACTGCCCGCAGTTCTCGTCGTCCGTGCGGATGTTCACCTCGCAACCGTCCTCCTGCTCCCCGTTGCAGTTCCGGAAGCCCGACTCGCACTGCTGGATCTCGCACTCCCCGCCGAGGCAGCGCGGGATCGCGTTCGGCGGTGCGCACACCGAACCGCAGTCCCCGCAGTGCTCCACCGCCGTGCTCAGGTCCGTCTCGCAGCCCGTCGCGTCGTCCTCGTCGCAACTCGCCCGGGTGCCCAGACAACGCGCCACCGTGCACGCGCCCTCCACGCACGCGGTGTCGGCAAACGGGAGATCACAGACGTTCCCGCACGCCCCGCAGTGCTCCACGTCCTGCGCGATGTTCACCTCGCACCCCGTCTCGAAACGACCGTCACAGTCCGCGCGCTCCGGCTCGCACGCCGCGATCCCGCAGACGCCGAGCGCGCACCGCGGCGTCGCGAACGGAGCCTCGCACACCAGGTCGCACCCGCCGCAGTGAGACACGTCGTTCATGAGGTCGAACCCCTCGTCCACCACCCCGGAACAGTTCGTGTCCCGCCCATCGCAGACCTCCGGAACACCCGGGTTCACATCCGGATCCGTGTCGTCGCAGTCGAAGTCGATGCACCCCGGACCGATGCCGTACCCGTCGCCATCGAGATCCAGACAGTCCCCGCAGATGTCCACCTCCGGACGGCACTGGAAGAACTCCTCGATCTCCCCGTCACGCCCCTCCCGAATCTCCGGATCGCACACGAAACCCGACGGACAGCTCGCCGGATCCGAAGGCGCACACACGATGCCGCAGAACCGGCCGTCCAGCCGTTCCAGGCACAGGTCGTCCCGGCCCCCGCAGTCAAAGTCCGTCGCGCACTCCGCGCACAGCACCGGCGCCACCGGAATGCAGTACTGCAGGAAGTCCGAACCCGAACCCGCGAACAGCCGGCACTCGTACCCCTCCGGACACTCGTCGTCGCAGACCGTCGTGCAGAAGGGGCCGTCCGGACCCCGCAGACACACCTGCTCGATGCAGTCCACGTCGTCGATGCACGGTGACCCGAAACCGCCATCGGGGACCTCCGTCTCCGGCACGCTCGCGTCCGGGTCCGTCGGCATCACATCATCGCCCGAACCGGTGGTCGCGTCCGGGTCCGTCGCGTCCGGCACCGGCACCCCGCTCACCCCGCCGCTTGTCCCCGTCGCACCGCCCGACGTCTCCGGACGCTCCCCAGGCACGCAGAGCGCCCCTTCGCAGTAGCCCGCCACGCAGTCGCCGTCATCCACGCACGGACGACCATCCGTGCTCGACGGGGCCGTGTCCCCTCCGCACGACAGCACCAGCGCCAGCGGCACCACCATCCAGAACGCCCACGACCACCCCATCCTCCTCACCACCGCTCCCGTCGCCTCTGCACTGCTCATGTCCGGCTCCTCGTGCTGCCTGTGACTGCCACCCGCCCTGCCCCACCCTGCCCCGCACCCGAGGTGGCCGAATCCACGTCCGTGTCACGACGATCCTACTCCGTGACACGGGATGGGTCCATGGTCATCCGCCCGGTTCCCACCATGCATGTTGCCGCAATGCGTCAGGAACCCTGCGACGCCCCCGCCGGGACCACCGCCACCCGCTCCACGACCTTCAGCAACGCACCGAGCGGAATCACCTCCGCAAACTCCACCACGTTCTCCCCCAGCGCACCCAGGGACTCCCGTGCCCCCGCCAGACGCCGCGACACACACAGCACAAGGTTCGCCGGACCATGACGCGACAGGGACGCCATCCGACGCGCCAGATAGTCCCGACGCCAGAACCCGAAGATGTCCACCAGGGCCACCCGCCCCGTCGACGGACACTCCAACTCCAGATCCGGCACCAGCACGTCTTCCCCACCCAGATCCACGACCGTCGCCCCCGGCCGCGCAAGCCACCCCGACGCATGACCCGCCAGACGCTCCTCCAGCAGCGCCTGCTCCCGGCTCCGCCACGTCCCCTTCATCCGACCCCACGGACGCAGACGCGTCTCCCCCGACAACGACAGCCGACGCGACTCCCGCCGCCGACCCCACGTCACGTCCGCCTCCAGGGACCACGACTCCATGTGCAGCAGCACCGGAAAGAACAGCGCCAGCTGCAGCCCGTAGCGCTGCGTCTGCTGAAACAGGCTCATCGGACCGTCCACCACCAGACGCCACGACCCCTCCCCGTCCATCGGCCACGCACGGAACATCAGCTGCCGGAACTTCAACGCCCGGAACACCCCCCGCAGCGCCCCGGGAGAACCCGCGCGCACCGTCGCCTCCAGTCCCGCCGAACGAAGAAGCAGCGCCTGCACCAGACCCGCGTTGTACCGACGAAGCAGCTCCTCCGGCGACACCGAACGCACCCCCGTCAACCGCTCCTCCCCCCGAAGATCCGCATACAGCGTCTCCTCCACCTCCTCCACCGCAAGACCGTGCGCCGCACCCACCCGCCGCACCACGTCCTCCCGCGTCACCTCGTGCAGCGCGTCCCGCTCGCGACGCACCGGATGCACCTCCGCCGCCGCCTCGAACAGCGCCCGCCGCAGCGCCACCGGATCCATCGCCGCACGTGTCTCGAACGTGCTCCGATCCTCCACCAGCTTCGCCAGCCCACGCAACGTCTGGAACCCGCGGGCATCCCCCACCCACCCCCGCAACGACTCCTCCAGCACCTCCCGGCGCTCCCCCACATGCTCCCCGAAAATCGCCAGCACCTCCCCCGCGTCCCCCAGCAAACCCCCGTCCTCCGGATCCACGAACCCCGGATACACCCGCCCGCTCCGCACCGTCGCCCGCACCAGATCACCGGTAAGCATCGTGCTCCCTCCGCCGCTCCGAGACCTGCTGCTCCACCGTGTCCGCCGTCGTCACCTCGTACAGCAGCGCCGTCTTCCCCTCCCGCTTCCGAAGGATCCGGCCCAGCCGCTGCACATGCTCCCGAACGCTCCCCGTACCGCTGAGCACGATCGCCACGTTCGCCTCCGGCACGTCCACCCCCTCGTTGAGCACCCGCGCCGTCACCACCGCCGGATACACCCCCGTGTTGAACCGCTGCAGAATCTCACGACGCTCCCGGGTCGGCGTCTGGTGCGTGATCGCCGGCAACAGCAACGCCCGACTCAGCGCGTAGACCGTGTCGTTGTCGTTGGTGAACACGATCACCCGATCCCCCGCATGACGCGACAACGTCCGCTCCACGAACGACAACTTGCGCGCACACGTCAGCGCGATCCGGCGCTGCTCCCGGTACGCACGCATCGCCCGACGACCCTCCGCCGAACGACTCGTCGCCTGCACGAACGCCCCCCACCCCCCACGACTGAAGTTCACCCCCGCGCTACGCACGAACCCCAGATACACCCCCCGCGCCTCCTCGTACGCCTCCCGCTCCTCCTCCGTCAGCCGCACCGTCACCTGCTCCACCCGATAGTCCGCCAGAAAATCGCCCGCCAACTCCTTGATCTCCCGACGATACACGATGGGACCCACCAGCTCCTCCAGCACCCCCTCCCGCCCGTCCTGACGCTCCGGCGTCGCCGTCAACCCCAGCCGAAACGGCGCGATCGCCGCCCGCGCCGCCTCGCTCCACGACGGCCCCGGCAGATGATGCACCTCGTCGAACACCAGCAGCGCAAACCGATCCCCGTACCGCGGCAGATGGATCGCCGCGCTGTCATACGTCGTCACCGTCAGCGGCCGTACATCGTGATACCCCCCCCCGAGCAACCCCACCTCCTCCACCTCGAACGCCGACATCAACCCGTCGTACCACTGGTTCATCAGATCGATCGTCGGAACCACCACCAGCGCGCTCCGCACCCGGGCGGCGGGGGGGGGGGGCGGGGCCGGCGGGGGGGGGGGGGGGGGCGGGGGGTCGTACCACTGGTTCATCAGATCGATCGTCGGAACCACCACCAGCGCGCTCCGACCCCCCCCCCCGATGATCCGCTCCGCCACGTGGCTCTTCCCCGCCCCCGTCGGCAACACCACCAGCCCCCGCCGCCCCGCCTCCTGCCACGCTTCCACCGCCTCGGCCTGATACGGACGCGCAACCCGCTCCCGCCGAAGGCCCAACTCCAGCTCCGCGTACCCCCGCGCCTCGTCCACCACCTCGAAGCACCCCTCCCGACTGCGCCGATGCAGCCAGGCGTACAGCTCCCGGTACGCCTGACCCATCGCCCGCCACCGACCCACACGCGGGTCGTGAACGCACCCCGCAGGCAGCGCAGCACCGTCCAGCAGCCCCGCCGGCTCCGCGTCCAGCAGCAGCGTGCCACCCTCGTATCGCAATCGTACCCGTGCCATCCACGCCCTGCGGTCACCCCCCGCCCTCGTCGCACCATGCCCCCAGCCTCCCCCCCGCGCAACCCCGACCCGCTTCACTTCCTTGCCCTCCGCCACCGACACGGCACACTCCCCGCCCGGAACACCGTTCCCCCGCACCCCCCTCCAGCCCGCTCCGGAGCGGGCTG
>REDH01000110.1 GCA_007693585.1 Deltaproteobacteria bacterium | reverse complement strand
ACGCAGGCTGCTGCTGCGCGGGCTGCTGCGCGGGCTGCTGGCCCCACGCAGGCTGCTGCTGCGCAGGCTGCTGTTGCACGGGAGCCGGCTGCACAGGAGGCTGCTGCTGTACCGGGGGAGCAGGTTCGGCGCCGGTCCGAGGCCTCTCGCGGGCCGGCGTCGCCACAACCACCGGGGCCACCATGGTGCGCCGGTCGTCTTCCTCCTGAGTCGGCACGGCGGCCATGCCGGGAAGCGGCTCTTCCTCGACCTCGATGATCGGCGCGCCGGTGACAAGCCGATCCTCCGGGAACCGGCGAAGGGCCGCCCGGATCAGCTGCGCCTGGCTCATGCTGTGCGCCGACAGGTTGGCAAGCTCGTCGTCATACTCCTGTGGCGGGATCTCGGCGAAGAGGCTGTCGGACGCCCGGTAGACAAAGGGGAGAGCCTCGAAGGTCCGATCCCGGCGCACGATGACACCGACGACGACGTACTGCACCCCCTGACGGGCGCTCAGCTCTCTCATGAACGGGATCAGCGAATCGGAGATGGTGCCCCGCTGCACCGACTCCCGCAGGGACCGGAGGTACCTCGGGTCGGCGGTGGCCGCGGCCTGCGTGGCCGCCGAGCGCTGGGCGTCAAGGCGCACCTCCATCTCGCGGTTGCGCTGAACCCCGACCATCTGCCCCGCACGGAGCTGGTCTCCCCCCCGCACCTGCACGTAGTGCTCACCCACGGGAAGATCGGTCACGGTCACGGGCGCCGAGCCACGCTCCTCCCCGTTGACCACAACCACCAGCCCCGGCGGGTTCGACTCGACGACGATGCTGCCCCGCCCGAGGCGAGCCATGCTCTCGCGCACCGACTCGTAGAAGCGCCCGAAGGCCTGTCCGGCTTCCTCCGCAGGCGGCGCTTCCGGACGGATGACGAGCGCACGCATGAGCGTGATGCGCGCCATGTCCTCATTCCCGGTGCGGTAGTAGCTCTCGGCCAACTTGAACAGCGCATCGGGCACGGCGCGGAAGTCCTGAATGTCACTCACGCCACGACCGAACGCCGCCACCGAGGACTCGAACGCGGTCAGCGCTCCCTGGTAGTCCTGGACGACATAGAGCCCGATGCCGCGCTGGTACTCCTGCTGCGCCTCGCGGACCGCAGCCGCGCCCCCGCTGGCCGCGGCCTCACGCGACACCTCCGTCGTGAAGTTCACCCGCTCCATCTGCAACCGACGCTGCACGTTCTCGTTGATGCGGTTGACCACGGTCGAGCTGACCCCGGGGCCGAGCGGCTCGAACGGCAGCAGGAAGACCTCCGCGGAAGACTGCGCCGCGGCCGGTGTACCACCGAGCGCGGGCCCCTCCGCCAACGTCGCGAACATCGCGACCGCCGCCACCGCCACTGGAACGAGCTGCCGCCCTGTACTGACCATCTTCATCGCATTCCCGCTGGCTCTGGTGATGCCGTCCCCCCCGTGCCACCCTCGGTGCACGGGACGAACGGCGCGTTAGAGTAGCAGAGCCCATCATTTCACGTCAATGTGTCCGCCCTGCCCCATGGCCGGCAGCACCGACGGGCCTCCGCAGACAGACCCGACGCCATGCGCCCGGCAATGTTCCCAACACTTGTGGTCGTGCACGGCTTCAGCCTATCCTCCGCGCTCGACTCCACCCGGCCCACCGGAACTGCACATCGTGGATCCCGCAACCACAGCGCCGCTTCACCACGCCCTCGACCGCTGCTCCAGCCCGGTCGATCCCCTCCGGGCGCAACGATTCCTCGCTCTCGCCCGCAACCAGCACTTCGCCGAGGCGCTGCTCGCCATGCGCATCGCCCGAGCCGACGAGCTCGCCGATCACTGGCAGGAGCGCATCCTCGAGACCCGCTCCTCCGCACCGGCCATCGTCAGCGCCGCCCTCGCCACCGCCGTCGCCGACCCGGCCGGCGCCGCCCGAATCCTCATCCGCGCCGCCGACGCCGTCGTCGAACGCTGCACCTCCGCCGAACTCCACCCCAACGAAGGCCGGCCCCTCCTGCTCCTGCTGTGGGCCGTCGCGCGACACACCTCGCTCGATGCCTCCGCCGCACGACGGATCATTCTCGACGCCGAGTCCCTTCAGCCGGGACGGACCCTGCCCATCCTCGCCACCACCGGAGGCTACGTCCACGCCCGACGCCTCCTCGACACCATCTCCTCGCTCCTCCGCACCTCGACGCGCTCCAGCGACCCGCGGGAACAGGGCCTCCTGCTGCTCCGCCTCCAGTTCCTCTGTGCCTCCGTCAACATCCCCGAGTTCCAGCGAAGCACAAACCTCGTCGACCGCGCCCTCGACGACGCGGGCGGAGCGCTCGTCCCGCTGCTCCTCCACCACGCGGACCGCATCGCCCCAGCGCCGGGGCCAGGCGACGCCGCACTCGTCCAGCACCTCAGGCACCTCGTCAACTCCACAGCGGACCCGAACGAACGCGCATTGCTCCATATGCGCCTCGCCTGCGCCATCGCACGAAGGGACACCCTCGACGACGCCCTGGCTCTCGAACTCGACCCCGCCACCGACGCCAGCACCCTCGCCCGAGTCCGCCTCGACCACCTCCACCAGCTCGCCCTGCGCGACCACCGCCCCGCCAGCGCAGCCCGAACCGCACGCGAACAGGCACGCGCCTGCAACGACCCCACGCTGCGCGTCGCCTGGGTCTTCCGACACCTCATCCTTCTGCGCCAGGCCGCTGCCCCCGACGAAGCCATCCGCGGCGCCGCACGCGAGCTCCAGCACGCCGTCGAACGCTGCCCCGCCCCCATGCCCGCGATGCAGGCCTTCACCACCGAGGTCTGCCTCGCCGCATCCCTCGCCATCGGCGACGACGACGACGCCATCGCCCTCTCCTCCCACCCCCACGTCGATCCCCTGATCCGCCGCCTCCTCGAAGCCACCAGCACGCTCGCGTCCACGGCCACTCCACTCGATCCCGTCGCCACCCTCCTCCGCGACCACGCCGACCTCGGCCTGCCTCTGCTCGCCGCACTCGCCGTCAACCGATCCGCACCAACGCTCCTCGGGGACCTCCGCACACACCCCGACCTCCCCGACCCCCTGCACGACCTCCACGCCGCCCTCGAGCTCGACCATGCCGAGCACCCGCATGTCCCTCCGCCCGGACCCGAGGACCGTACACACCGGATCTGGCTCTACGCCGAAGCATCAGCGCGAGGCCCCTCAGCCGCACACAGCGCCCTCGCGCTTGCACGAAACGAACCCGCAGACCCGGCCGCACGCATCGAGTTCGTCGCCGCCGCCCGTTGCCTCGCCGCAACCGCAGGAGCGACCCCCCAGGCCGCCGCGCTCGAGGCCGGCCCCGAACTGCAGCGGTCGACCGCACGAGCCGACCTCGCCCGCTTCCCGCTCGACAGCGCCCCGGAACCCGAGGACTCCCCCTTCCTGCGCGCCCTCGACGAAGGCCTCGAGCATCTGCAGCAGGAGCGCTGGAGTGAGGCCGCCGAGCGATTCATCGATCTCACCGCAGAAGCCCCCAACGACTCGGCCAGAGTTCGCCTGCTCAGGCTCGCCGGTGAAGCGCGCTCCCTCGCCGGCGACTTCGATCAGGCACTCGATCTCTACCAGGCCATGCTCCGGATCGAGGGCACACACGCCGACCTCCCGGAGGATCTCCTCGAACTTGGCCGCTCCACGGGACGACTCGCCGAGATCCTCACCATCCTCGAATCCCGCCCACACCCCCTGGACGACGCGCTGCTCGTCCAGCTCGAGGAGGCAATCGACAACGCCGACGAAGGCACCGCCGCCCGAATCCTCGCCCGGATCGTCGTGGACCTCCCCGAGGACGAGATCCCGGCCAGGATCAAGGCGATCGCAGGACGCAGGCCCGACGGGCTCCTCGACCGAAACACGTCCGACCGATTGCTGATTCACTGGATGCGGGCACCTGCCGGCCAGCAACCCGCGCTGCACCATGCGCTGCGCACCCTCCTCGCCCGTGGAGCCCCGCTGTCCGTCGACCCTCTGCTCGACTTTCTCGCCAGCGACCGGGTGCGGCCGGAGCGGATCGACGACGTCATCGCACTCCTCGACGGAAAGGATACCGCGCGCCAGACCGTTGACCTCCTCCTCGGTGCCCTGCCCGGCATCGAGTCTCCCGAGCACGTCGCGGCCATCGCCTCCTGTGCCGTCCAGCTCATGCTGGGCCCGGCCCGGCGACCGGCCGACGCAGCTCCGCTCCTCCACCATGCCCTCACCCGTGCGCCCCGCTCACCCCGCCTTCATCTCCTCGCCGCAGACATCGCCGAGGCCGAGGAAGCCTTCGAAAATGCCGCAGAAGCCCTCGAGAACGCCGCAAGGAACATCGCCGAACCCGGACAGCGCGCCACCGTCTACGCCCGCCTCGGAGAGCTCTACGAGCACCGCCTCGACAGACCCACCCTCGCGCTCGAACAGTACCTCGTCAGCTTCATCTGCGACTCCGGAAACCAGCAGAGCTTCGCAAACCTCGCCCGACTCTACCGACGCGCCGGAAGGCCGAAGGACCTCCTCGGCGTGATCGACATCGCCATCCAGCACATCGAGGAGTACGGACAGGGAACACTCGATCTCGACGACCTTCTCCTGCAACGCGCTCAGCTCGAACTCGAATACCTCCAGGATCCCGAGCAGGCCGGACGAACCCTCCTGCGATGCGCGGAACGAAACCCGGACGACCCATTCTTCATCGACCTCATGATCCAGCAGGTGGCTCCTCGCCTCCCCGACGGATCCACCCTGCGCCGCGCCGTCGCCCGATTTCTCGGACGCAACCCGGAACACGACATCCCGGACACATGGCTCCCCTGGCTCTCCGCGGACGAGGCACCTCGCACCGCAAGAACGACAGGCGAAGAATAGACGGCTAAGAACGCAACGAGGGACCAGCGCGGCGCCGCTCCCTGCCCTTGCATGAACCCGAAACCGGGTTCAGCCGTCCTTCTGACCCGACAGACAAGCCAGAATGCGTGCCTTCAGCTCCCCATCCACCTCGATCCCGTCCTCGCCCGACTCGGGCTCGGCCTCCATGCTGGCCAGCCCGAGCGCCACCAGCGCGTCCCCTTCCATCAGGGCCAGCCGGGCACGGGCATCCGCATGAACGTCGCCGCGAAACTCCAGCGCGAAGTCCCCCGTCTCCGACACGCCCCTCGTCATTCGTACCACCATCTCCTCCAACCAGGTCAGGCGGCCCTGCTGACGTGCCGGCTCCAGACAGGTCCGGACCGTCGATTGTAGATTGCGGCTCTTCGTGCTCAAGTCGTCCTCCGTGGAGTTCCGGCGGGCCCCTCAATGGACCAGCCGCGACCACACGCCGGGGAAGTACCCCATCCCCCCCCGGCTGACAAGTTTTCCCCGCCGCTCGCCCCCCCCCACCCAGCCCCCCGAGTACGCAGGACAACCGCCTCCGGGCACCCCCCGTCGTCCGCCGGAACCCGCGTTCCCCCATTGCCCTGCGCCCCCTCCTCCCACGCGGAACGCTCCGCATCCCGTACCCTCCGGCGCAACCAGCCCAGGCCAGGACATGACCACGGATCATCTTCACGCCCTGCTCGACCGCTACTGCAACCTCGATCGCCTCGGCGACGATGGCCGCCGCTACCGCACCCACACCCGACTCGTCCGCATCGAGACCGGAATCATCCGGCGCATTCCCGGAGCACTCCGGGACCTCGGTCTGACGGGAAGCGCACCCGTGCTGCTGGTCTGCGACGCCAACACCCGCGCCGTCGCCGCCGAGGATCTGCTGGCGCGCTTCAACGAGGCGAACGTGGCCGCAACGCTCGTCGAACTCCAGCCGCGCGAGGGACACGTCGACCTCCTGTGCGATGATGATCTTGTCTCCCGGCTCGCCCAGGCGACCCAACAACGCGGCGCAGGACACCTCCTCGCCGTCGGTTCGGGAACCCTGAACGATGCCGCCAAGGCTGCAGCCCACGAGCTCGGGATCCAGTGCAGCGTGCTGGCCACCGCCCCCAGCATGAACGGCTTCACCTCCGGCATCGCCGCCGTGCTCAGCAAGGGAGTGAAGACCACCCGGACCTCCGCGGCCCCGGCGGCCGTGTTCGCCGACCCGGTGATCCTCGCCGAGTCCCCCTACCGCATGATCGCCAGCGGCCTCGGCGATCTCTACTCGAAGCCGGTCAGCAACGCGGACTGGAACCTGAGCGCGGCGCTTCTCGGGACCCTGCATTCCGACATCGTGATGGAGATCGTGAACGCCGGAGCAGCGCTCCTCGACGGCGTCGCCCCCCGCCTGCCGAGCCGCGATCCCGACGCGGTCGCCCGCCTGACCGCGGCGCTGATGCTCAGCGGACTCGGCATGCAGGCGGCGGGCTCCAGTGGCCCGGCCAGCGGCGGCGAACACCTGATCAGCCACTACATCGACATGACCGCACACGCCTTCGGCGAGACGCACGACTTCCACGGCTGCCAGGTGGCCGTGGGCACGGTGGTCACCTCGACCCTGTACCACGAACTCCTGGCCATCGACCCCAGCCGGATCTCGATCGACCCGCTCGTGGAGGCACACCTGGACTGGCCCGCGAAGCAGGCCCTGATCGAGGCACGCTTCGGTCCGCTCGCTCCGGCGGTGATCGAGCACGCTCGACGTTCATGGTGCAGCCGCGACGACCTGCGCGCACGCATCAAGTCGCTCGTGGCCCGATGGGATCACATCACCGAGGCCGTGCAGCGCACCCTGCGCGCACCGGACGACCTCGAGCAGGAGCTGCGAAGTGCAGGGTGCCCGACCCGCTTCGGGGAGATCGGCGTCCACCGCGATCGGGCCCGACGGGCGATTCTCCACTGCCCGGACATCCGGGCGCGCTACACGATCCTCCACCTCGCCGTCGAGCTGCAACGACTCGAGGCCTTCGCAGACGAGTACGTTCAGGCCTGATCGCACCGTCCCGTGGACGAAGGAGCGGCATCCAACTCCTCGATCAGCGCCAGCCAGCGCTCGACCAGCAACCCGCCTCGCTCGCTCCGGCCGGCGACAGCCAGGTTCCGCAGCTCGCTCAGGGGGCCGTCCGGGGTGGACATGCGAATCCGCACATCGATGACCGACGCCGCCCGTTCGACCCGCTCGGGCCACTCGAGGAGCACCACTTCGCTCAGCAACTCCCGGAAGGCGATCCCCTCGAGGTCGTCGTCGTCCGCCAGGCGATAGAGGTCCAGGTGGTGCACCACCGGAACGGTATCGTAGCGCTGCAGCACGGCCCAGGTCGGCGAGCTTACTCGCGCCCGTTCACCGCCGGGGAGGGCGTCGACGAGGCCGCGAACGAAGGTCGTCTTGCCCGCACCGATGTCCCCCTCCAGCCCGATCACCAGCGGGGCTTCGAGAATCGTGCCCAGGAGCCCCGCCACGGCCATGGTCCGGTCCAGGCCGTCGACCCTGAGGGACTTCATGGCCGGATCAGACCGGGTCATCGCACCGAGGGCGAAAACAGACTCGCCGGGGCTGCTCGTTCACCTCCACCTCGGTGCACCGGTAACCCTGCGGACAGTCGTTCAGCGGGTCGTCGTCACATCGGAGAAAGCAGGATCCGGTCGGCTCGTCCTCCAGCTCCACGCAGATGTTCTCGCTACCGCAGCTGTCCACATCTCCCGCATCGCAGCCGCTGCAATGCGGCCGCTCATCGGGGCGACACTGTCCGCTGTCCAGATCGCACACCTCCTGGAAGGCGCAGGCGTAGTTGCCGGCGCACCGGCGCCGCACGCACACGCCGGACACGCACTCCTGCGACGCATCGAGGCAGTCCACGTCCACCTGACACCCGGATACGCAGAGGCCCGCCTCCCGGTCACAGTAGGTCTCCGCCTCCGGGCAATCGACCGAGGTGAAGCACCCTCCCGGCACCCAGCAACGCTGATCGTCGCGACACTCCTGTCCCGCCGCGCAGTCCCCGTCGGTGGCGCACGGCTCGGTGCATCGACCGGCCGAGCACACGAGGCTCCCCTCGCAGGCACTGTCGTCCGTGCAACCGGGCACGCAGAGGCCTGCAGCGCCGCAGATCAGCGCGCCGAGGCAGTCGGCATCCCGACTGCACTCGCGCACGACCTCGCAGGACCCGCTCAGCGGCACGCACTGTCCGAGCCCCGGATCACAGTCATAGCCCACCGGACACGACCCGCACGCTCGGCCGCAGTACCGTCCGCCTTCGGCGAAATCGAGGCAGAGATCGCCCGACTCTCCGCACTGCAGGTCGTCCCGGCAGGGCGCACAGGGAGGACGGCGTGGCTCGCAGAGGTTCATGCAGGGCTCGCAGAATTCGTCGAATCCGCAGTTGGCGTCGTCGAGACATGCGGTGCCCCCGGGATCGGGCAGGCAGGCGCCCAGGCAGGCGTCACAGGCGAGTCCGTCGGGGCACGCGCGGTCATCGAAACCACAGGGCGGGCGAGGGGTGCAGATGCCCTGGCTCAAGTCACAGCTGGCGCGGGGATCGCAGCCATCGTCGGACGTGCAGCGCGGCACACATCGCTGCCGCGCGACGTCGCAGGCCTGATCGGGCGACGGGCAGTCGTCCGCCGTGGTGCAGCCGATCGCCGGTGCCGTCCCGGATGGTCCTCCTGTATCCGGCGGGCACTCGGCACCCGTGCAGCCCGGGGGATCCGTGGCATCGGATCCCGCATCCGCATCGCCGGGCGACCCGGAGCACCCGGCGAGCATACCGAGGACGACCGCCCACGCGAGCGACACGATCGGCGTCGGGATGCCTGCGCGCAGCCTCATTGGAGCACGAACGGGTATCGGACGCTCATTGGCACGTCGTTGTACTGAGGGAACCGAAGGCGGCGTACGGCGCTCGTGAGGCAGGTGTTCAACGAAGCGGAAACCCGGGCACCTTCCACGGAGACGTTGAAGGGCCGACCGTTCGGGTGGATGGAGAAGTTGAGGGTCGCCCCGCGGAAACCGGGATTGGCCCGCAACTCGGGCTCGAAGCAGCGCTGGAAGCTCCCCAGCGACGCGCGGAGGGTTCCGTTGATCTCGTCCTGGCTCAGGCGTCGTGCTGGACGACTCGAGTCGAAGTCGAGCACGAAGTCCTCCACGCTCTCCTCTTCCGGACCGGCGGTGCCAGCGGCGGCGCCCGAGCGTGTGCGTCCCCTTCGGCGCGTGGGTTCGGGCTCCGAGAAGTCGCGGAGGCTGGCGAGCAGATCGGGATCGGCGGCGATGGTCTCGTACTCCGGCGCCTCGACCTCGAAGGTATAGGGGAACGGGCGCATCACGCTCGCGAAGGGATAGGGATCGGGCTGGACGAAGAGGTACGCGCCCTGACCGAGCCCGAAGACGAGAAAGGCGACCAGGCCGAGGAGCAGCAGGGGAGCGAGCACGAAGAGGGACACGAAGGTCGTCACCCCGGCGCGCTTGGCGGTCCGCTGGAGTTCCTCGCGGCGTTCGCGCTCCGCTTCGAGGCGCGCCTCGCGTTGCGGGATGTACGCCTTCACGGCATCCGAGAACTCCGGGATGTCGATGAGATCCTGAACCTCCCGGGTGTGCGTGTCGAGAATGGCCGTGTACTCGTCGATCTCGTCCGCGTGCAACTGCCGAAGAACTTGCTCGCTTCCGTACGGACCATAGTCCCGACCCGCCCGCTGCACGATCCAGCGATCGCCGCCGCCGCCCCCCTCTCCCCCGCCCGGCGCGTCCGGAAGCTCGATCCCGTCGAAGAGCGAGCCGAGATCGTCATCGGTCGCCCGCTGCGCGGCACCTCGCTCCACACTCTCCGGACCGGGGATGGGCTCTCCGGACCGGCCGGCGAGACGCACGGCGCGCAGCAGCGCAGCCAGCTCCGCATGGAGTTCGGCGCTCGTGGCGATCCGCATCACGCTCTCATCCGCCACGAGACTTCGCAGCAACTGACCGATTTCCGGAACGTACTTCTCCTCGAGTGCCTCGATCAAGTGGGGAAGAGAGGCCGCCGTGGGCTCCTGGCCTGTCCACAGGTGCACGGCCAGCACCCCGAGGGAGTAGAAGTCGCTCACCTCGCTGATGTCCCACGGGTCCGCACGCACCTCGGGCGCGATCGACGCCGTGTCCCGGAAGGCGTCACTGTCACCGCCGAGCCCCGCCAGCATCAGGCGCCCGAAGCCGATGTTCGCGATCCGCACCCGGCCGTTCGCTTCCACGAAGACGTTGTTGGCGGTCAGCACGCCGTGCGGGCTCACCGTATGGAGCTCGTCAAGCGCCGCTGCGATGTGCCCGAGCACGTTGTAGGCCGGACGAAACCCGAAGTCCCCCCCCCGTTCCGCCACCTGCGCGACCGCGCCGCGCAGGGTTGTCCCCTCCACGTACTCGGACACGAACAGCGGGCGCCCATCCTGCTCGACCACGGGAAAGACGCGCTGCAGGGAAGGATGATCCAGCGCACACAGCGATACGAGCTCATCCTGCAGGGCCGGCACCAGCTCCTCGAGCGCAGGCGCAAGGGACTTGACCACCACGGACATCCCCGACGGATGACGGCCCAGATACGACAACCCTCCCTCGGATCGCCCGAGATAGCGCTCGATCTCGATCCCTTCGCCCAGCCGGGTACCCGGCTTCATGGGCATCTCCGGCGGACGCGGTGGACGAACGTCCGACTCCTCAGTCATGTACGCCTCTCCTGTGCGGCAACCAGTCGCTCACCGCAGCGGTTCCTCGAGTTCCGGCAAGCGCACGCGCCATCCCTCCGGCGCACGCAACATCACCACCTCCACTTCTTCCCCCAGATAGGTCCTGACGCGCAAGTGGGTTTCGTCGTCCGATGTGGAGAGGCGCTCCACGGACTCGATGTACGCCTCCCCGGGAGCCCAGGACGCCAGCAGGAAGGATGACGGCGGCCGCTCGTCTCCCGTCAGCTCGGCCCACCGAGCGGCGCGAAGGCCCAGGGCATGTCGTGCACCATCGGTGAGAAAGGCCTCGACGCGTGCGGAGTCCCCACTGCGAACCGCATCGTGAAACGCACGAAGTGCGGACTCCGGCGCGGACTGCGTGTTCGGCTCCGGACCCTGACAGCTCGCGCCAACCAGCAGAAGAAGAAGGGACAGCACCAGGAAGGTGCTCCCCCCTGCCCGCCCTGCCCCGGGATGCAGCAGCCGAACGCTCACCCTGCTCTCTTCGACCTTCACGTCGGCTCTCACGCGTCCTCGCAACGACAGTGGACAGCCACAGCCACGAAGGTGAACACCCTCCGGCCACTCGGCATCGTGGGCCCCCACACCCATCCGGTCAAGACCGGTCCGCCGAAGGACCCATCGATGCACTGTCCCCGCGTCGATGGCGCTTGACGCCTTCCGCCAGCGCGGCGACCCTCCCCCCTGCCTCCGTACCGGGAGACCGGTGCCGGCCATCCCGCCCGAAGCCACACGACCATGAACCCACGACTCCTCCTGTCCGCATCGCTCCTCGTCTCCCTCCTGGGGTGTGCTCTCGCCGGGTGCGACCGAGAACCGGATGCCACCACCCCCGACGGCGCCTTCGAGATCTTCCAGCAAGCGCTCCTCGACAAGGACGGAGACGGCATCTGGGAAGCCCTCAGTGACGACACCAGGGACCTCTTCGCCGAGGCCCTCGAAAGCCTCCGACTGATGAGGGACCTCGCCAGACGGCTCGGCCCCCATGACCGCGAGACCGCGCTCGCCAACTCCGGCGTCGTGCTGCTCAATCGGATCGACTCCCCCTACGAACTCTTCCGGCACCTCTTCCATCAGGATCTCGTCCCCGACGAACGCGGATTCGTGGTCGGGCTCCGCGTGACCGGTGTCGAGACCGTGAACGAGGACCTGGCCATCGTCTCCACCCGCGGAGGTCAGGACTTCGAGATGCTCCGCTACGACGATGGCATGTGGCGTGTCCGTTCACCCGTGCACGAGGCCTTCGCCGAGCGGATCCAGCGCATCAATGCCAACCGCGGAAGCGTCGAGACCGCCGTCAGCCGCTTCGGCAGGGTCGGCGCCGCACAATCCGATGTCGAGCGGCTCTTCGGCAGCGATGCACTCGAGCGCTCGCGACGAACCCCCTGAAGCGGCCGCGTCACGGCGACGGACGACAACCCGTCCGCACCCCCTCCGCGACGATCCGGGCTGTCGCCGGACCCAGACCACGCACGTGCTCCAGTTCCTCCGGTTCCGGCGCACCACCGCCATCGCGAAACACCACCAGCCGCTCGGCAGCGCGCGGACCGACCCCACGGATCCGGACGAAATCCTCCGGTCCCGACGTCTCCCAGCACGGGGGAAGACCCAGGGCGAGGGCCTTGCGACGGGGTGCGACACGCGCCCACGCCACCGGAGCCCCACAACTGCGCGCCACCAGCCCGACCGGTTCGCTCACCACGCAGAACCACGGGTCCACGGACAGCTCGGCTACCCGGCGGTCCTGTGCACGCCCGCACTCCAGAGCGGGCACGGAACAGAGCGCCAGCGCGAGAAACACCTGACGCGCACACACCCGTGTCGTCACGACAGTCGGCACAGCTCCGTCTCCTCCCGATCCACTGGACCATCGCCGCGTGCGCCTTCGAAGAAGTGAAGGCTCCGCTCGGCGCAGGAACAGCACCGGGCGGCCCGACCCCCGACATCGTCCGTGGGAGACGTCGGTTGCACCCGGGCAGGCAGCTCGCTCCTCTTCGCGACGCGTCACCGGGCCAGAGCGCTCAACCTGCCCGGGTTCCGCCGCACCCAACGGGTCCAGTAGGTACGAGCGTCCCTCGCCGGCCAGGACAGGCTGGCCGGGGTGTTCCCCGTCTTCTCCATCAGACGGCGCTGCGCATTGATCCGCAGCCACGGCCGCTCATCGCCGGCCGCGCGCGCCAACTCCGCCGCGCGATCGGCCACCCCGCCGGAGAGATCGACGCCCGCCCGCTGGAAGCCCGCCAGTCGCACACCGGGTCCGGCCCCGCCCTGCTCCGCCCACCAGCCGATCCATGCATCCACAGCCGGTGTACCCGACCGCTCGATCCACGCCGGATCGTGGTTCGCCAGACGGGCCAGCACGTCGCGCGCGCGGGCCACCAGGAACGCGTCGGACACTCCGAGCAGCGCCGCGACCTCCGGGATGACGGCCACATCGTCCAGGTCATCGAGCGCGCTGAGCACCACCATGCGCTCGTCCCAGCCCTTGCGACCGAACACCACCGCCTGCTCCGACGGCAGCCGTCGGACCAGTGCCGCACGCGCCCCCGCCCCCCCCACGGCCCCCAGGGACCGGATCAGCGCGTCCCGCACCTGCGCGCTGGTCTCCTCGTCCAGTCGCGCAGCAAGCCAGCTCGCGTGGCGCTCGTCACCCAGCGCACCGATGGCCACCGCCGCGGCCCGGCGCACACCCGGCGACGGATCACCAAGGCGCAGCGCGATGTTCTCGCGCTCCCCCACCGCGCGAAGGACCACGAGCCGCTCGATCGCACGTGCGCGCACGCCTGCATCGGCGTCTCGGAGGGCAGAACGCGCCCGACCGATCGCTCCGCGACGCGCCGCCTCGAACCGGTCGATGCCGGGATGGACTCGCCCGGTATTGATGCAGCCCGAAGCCACGTCATCGGGGCCGCAATAGATCCGGAGGTGCAAGTGGTCGTCGTGCGGGATCTCCGCGCCCGGCTGCCGGAGGACGAGCGCGGCGCGATCGATGATCGACGGGTCCTCGCCCAGGGCGCGCGCATGATCGAGCAGGAGAGCACGGAGACCGTTCGAGATGAACAGAAACTGGACCTGGGCGTGTGGCGAGGTCACGAGCGAACGAACCAGCACCCAGTTCCGCGCCACATCGAACCGGTAGTACCCCTGCCACGAGAGGCTGCGGCCGCGGTCGTCGAAGCGCATCAGGCCGGGCGGGTCCACCAGCCGCCCCGAGGGGTCCGTGCTGTAGAAGGCGAGATCCGCGTCGCGGCCGGCGTTGTGGCTGACCGAGTACGGAATGTCTCCCCCGGCCCGGCGGCCGATGTTGCCCACCCACAGGGTGCTCCCCGGGAACGCGCGTGCCACGTCGGCAGCCCCCTGCTCGATCATCGCGACCAGCTCATCGGTGCCGTGATTGAGGTTGCGCAACCGCTGACGGGGCAGGATATCGTGGTGGGGCCCAGGGGCCTCCAGGGTGCGTGCGCGCACCACGTACCCGGTCGTCACCGTCCCGATGGACCGCGATCGCGTCGCGCTCTCCCCGGGAAGCAGCGGAAAGGGCCGCTCGCGCACCTCGTCCCCCCGCTCGAGCGCACCGGAGACAGGCGCGCGAAGGGAGAAGACATCCGCATCGAGTCGCCAGGGATCCCGGTCGTCAACCTCCGCCCAGAAGGCCCGCAACTCCTCGGAGGACAATCGTTCCACGGCCGGCACCGCAGCCCGCTCCGCCCGGGGGGCGCGAAGCTCCTGCGCAGCAGCGGGCGGGGGGCCCACCACGGCCCACGCCAGCACGGGCCACAACACGAGCGCGATGCGACCGTGTCGGGTCAGCCTGCCGACGCGTTCAGCGCTCTGTCCAGATCGGCCCACAAATCCTCCGGATGCTCCAGTCCCACGGACAGCCTCAGCAGTCCCGGCTCCAGACCCCGTGCCCGCAGGGCCTCGTCGTCGAGGTCGGACCACGAGAACACGGCGGGCTGCTGAATCAGGGTCTCGGGTCCTCCCAGACTCGCCGCGTGCTGGATCAGACGGCATTCGTCGATCACCCTTGAGGCCGCCAGGCGACCACCGCGCACGACGAAGGAAACCAGCCCTCCGACTCCCGACATTCCCTCCGGCAGCGGCTGCCCGGGCAACCCCGGGCAATGCACCCGCTCCACGGTCCGGTGGGCCAGCAGGCGCTCGGCGATCCATCGCGCCGAAGCATTGTGCCGGGCCATGCGCGTCGGAAAGGTCTTCAGCCCCCGAAGCAGCAGCCACGCCGCGTGTGGATCCGCCGTGGCGCCGATGAGCCCGCGAACCTCCCGGATGGCCTCGACCAGCGGCGAAGCCCCCGCCAGGACCCCCGCCGTCAGGTCGTTGTGTCCGGCGAGGTACTTCGTGACGGAGTGCATCACCAGATGCGCGCCGCGCTCGAGTGGACGCGCGTTCCAGGGCGTCGCCAGGGTGGAGTCCACCAGGAGACGGGCTCCCTTCAGTGGCCGCATCGCCTCACGCCATGCCCCGAGATCCGGCAGCCGCAGATGAGGGTTCGTCGGGAACTCCGTGAAGACCACGCGCGTCTCCCCCGGACGCGCAACCTCCATCAACCGGTGCGGGGCATCCACGGGAAGGACGTCCCACGTCACGCCGAACCGGGACAGGACCTTTTCGACCAGCACGCGAGAAGGGCGGTAGCCGTCATCGGTGAACACGACATGACGCCCCTGGCCCAGCAGGGACAGCAGCGCCGTGGACAGCGCAGCCATCCCGCTGCCAAGGAGGATCGCATCCTCGGCCCCTTCGAGCGCCGCCAGCCGAAGCTCCGCCTCCCGCACGGTGGGACTCCCGTACCGGGCATACTCGAGCCGGACCTCCTCGCCACGAAGATGACGCTCGAGCTCGGCGGAAGACTCGAATCGCCAGGTCGTCGCCGGGTACAGCGCCGGCGCGATGTCACGAGGACGACCCTCGTCGTCCGAACGACCATGAATCGCCAGCGTGTCGGGATGCAGAGGGGGCCTGTCGCTCACCACAACCTCCATGACTGGTACGCGGGACCCGCGTCACGAGGACCCCGGGGCGGACCGTTCGGGGGCTCCCCCCCCCGAGGACCCGAGGCATCGCCTGCCATGACCGCCGACCGGCGACAAGCACCTCGTGCCCTACCCGCCCTGGTCCGTCAGGAAGATCCGCCTGACCCGGGGAGCGATCCGGGTCAGGATTTCGTAGGGAATCGTCCCGGCCTGCTCCGCCACCTCGGGCACGGTGGGAGCGGGTGCCTCGCCATGCACGATCACCCGGTCGCCCTCCACCACGCCGTCGATGTCCGTG
Organism: Deltaproteobacteria bacterium; assembly: GCA_007693585.1. Taxonomy (GTDB): domain Bacteria; phylum Myxococcota_A; class Bradymonadia; order REDH01; family REDH01; genus REDH01. Next base: position 31,168 of record REDH01000110.1, on the reverse strand, counting down.
ACATCGAGCATCGTCACGTCCATGCACACCCTGCCCACGATCGGCGCGCGCCGGTCGCGGACCCACATCCAGCCCGCGTTGCTCAGCGACCACGGAAGCCCGTCGGCGTACCCGATGGCCACCACCGCGATCCGCGAGTCACGCGCCGCCGTCCAGCTCCGCCCGTATCCCACGGGCGCACCCGCTGGCAGGTCCCGAACCGACAGGACGCGTGTCTCGAGTCGCACCACGGGCCGCGTGCCGAGACCCGCCTGCGTCCGGGGATCCGCACATCCCAGCAACCCGAGACCGAGACGAACCATGGTCCCGTGCCCGTCCGGAAAGCGAGCGATGCCCGACGAGTTGCAGGCGTGAATCCTCCGAGGGTCGAACCCCCGGTCGCGCACCTCCTGCACGGCCGACTCGAACGCGGCGAGCTGCCGCACCGTCGCCTCGTCCTGCCCGGCGTCCTCGGATGACGCCAGATGGGTCATGACGCCGTCCAGGAGCAGCCACGAGCACGCGGCGAGCGAATCCAGCACGCCGCCCAGGCCGTCGGGACGAACCCCGGACCGCCCCATCCCCGTGTCCACCTTGAGATGGACGCGCACCTGCACCCCGTGGCGCGCGGCTTCGCGCTCCAGCGCAAGCACCTGATCCGCTGTCGAGACCTGCGCGATCAGACCGTGACGAACGACCTTCGCAATCTCGTCGCGACTGATGTTCTGCACCAGGATCGGGGTCGTGATCCCCCGCTCGCGAAGGAGCACGCCCTCGTCCGGATAGGCCACCCCGAAGCAGTCGGCCCCGATCGCCTCGAGCGCCAGCGCAAGGCGCACGGCATCGATCCCGTAGCCGAACGCCTTCAGCACCGCGAGCAACTCGACCCCGGGTGCAAGGCGCCGCTTCACCTCGCGATAGTTCTCCTGCAGCCTGCGCAGGTCCACCACCATGCGCGCCGGCGCGAGGCTCTCGAAGAACGTCCCCAGAAGATGCTCCAGACGCTCCGGACGAGCCCCCTTGAGGAGCACGCGATCCCCGGGCCCGCAGTGCGCGTCGAGCCACCGGGCCGCATCCTCGTGCCCGGCACAGCGGACCACCCGCTCCGACGGCAGCCCCGCAGCGACTGCGGCATCCGCAATTCGTGCCCCCCCCTCGCCCACCGCGACCACGTCCACCGCCGTCGCAGCGAGCCGCACCCCAACCCGCGCAAGCCCGGCCGCCATGGCCTCGCCCTGCTCCGCAAGCCCCCCGAGCACCGCGACCGCTCGCCCCGACGTCCGCTCCCGGACCAGCAGCTGCAACGCCCCCTCCAGACTCCCCGGATCCGACGTGTACGCGTCGTTGATCACCAACACCCCGCGAGGCGTCGTGACCCACTCGAGGCGCATCTCCGCCGGAACCCAGGCCCGCAGCCCTTCCTCGATGGCCTCGACCCCGATCCCCAGCGCCGACGCCACGGCCGCCACCAACCGCGCATCCTCCCGAAAGAACGGCACGTCGCGATGAGGCGCCTCCAGCCAGTCCGCCACATCCCCGGCGCCCTCCGGCAACGCACCCACCGACACCCCCCGGACCTCGACCCCCGCCTCCTCCAGCAGCCGCGCGGGCAGCCCCCCTCCGACGCCCTCGGGCATCCACACACGACGGCACCCGGCCTCGAAGAGCTTCACCTTCTCGCGTGCCACCCCCTCCCGGCTCCCGAGACCCTCGAGATGCACGTCCCCGATCCCCACGAGGACGCCAAGGTCGGGACGCACCATCTCCGCCAGACGCACCATCTCGCCCGGCTGGCTGATCCCGCACTCGATGAACCAGACCTCCGCGGACAGGTCCGCTTCGAGCAACGAACGGGCCACACCAAGCTGGGAATTCCACGACATCGGAGAAGACGACACCCGCCGCGTCGGGGAGAAGACCGACGCGAGCATCTCCTTGACCGTGGTCTTGCCGTTGCTCCCGGTGACCGCCACCACCGTGCCACCGTAGCGCGCCCGCCGCGCACCCGCGAGTCGCTGCAGCGCCGCCAGGGGATCGTCCACTCGCCACACGGGCCACCCCTCGTCCACGACGGAGTCCCGGGCCACGATCGCCGCCGCCGCGCCATCGGCGAGGGCCCGCTCGACGAAGTCCGCGCCGTCGAAGCTCGGCCCCGGCAACGCCACGAAGAGGTCGCCCCGCGCAATGCCCGCCCGGGTATCCGTCACCACCCGCCGCACGGCCGTATCCGGCGCCAGCGCCGCCAGCGCGCGGGTCGGTTCCCCGGCGATGATCGCCTCGACTTCCCCCAGCGTCCCGAGGGACTGACGGCCCGCGGTCCCCGAGACGTCCCCAGCCCCGCTCATGACGAGGCCGGTGCGGGTGCCACCCCCGCCATCTCGCCGAACCGCGCACGAACGAACGGCACCTCCCGCACCAGCTCCAGCGCCAGCTCCGCGTGCCCCGGGGCGAAACCGTTCCCCATGATCAGGGTCGCATCCCTCCCGATACCTTCCGCACCGAGGGTGGCCCGGGAGAAGCTCGTCGCCATGTTGAAGAAATAGACCGTCCCCCCGTCCCGAACAGCAAGGATCGAAGCCATCTCCGTACCTGCGACATTGGCCGTGTTGATCACGAGATCCGCGGGCTGTCCCCCGAGCAGCGGGACCACCGCGTCCAGCAGGGAACAGGGCTCCGTCGCACTGGCCACACCCCACGCGTCGACCACACCCTCCTGCTCGGCGGCCGGCAGCCAGCCGGGACGAAGGTCCACCCCCACCAGCCGTCCCGAGCCCCCGAGCTGTCGCCGCGCCTCCGCCATGCACAGCAGGCCGCTCTTCCCGGCGCCGATCACCAGCACCCGCATGCCCGGCCGGACCATCCGCGCCACCTGGGCCGGCGCACCACACACATCCAGGCACGCCAGCGCCAGAGGCTCGGGCAGGTCCGCGGGCATCCGCACCACCGGCGAGCTCGGCCAGAGGATCGCGTGCCCCCGGACCTCCACCTGATCCGTGTCCAGACAAACGCGACGAACCGCCTCCAGATGCAGCGGCGTGAGCGTCAACGAAACCAGCGTCGCCACCCGATCCCCCACCGCAAGCGCGCTCCTGGCCCCGTACGCGGCACCCATCGCCCCAACCGTACCCAGCAGCATCCCCCCCGAACCCGTCACCGGATTCTGCATCTTGCCACGCTCCGCCACGATGGCAGCGATCCGCTCGCCCACCCGCGCCTCGTCGCGACCCACCTCCCCCACGATCTGCGCGAACGAGGCCGAGTCGATGTTCAGCGTGTCGACGTCGATCCGAACCTCGTTGTCCCGCAACGGCAACGAGGCATCCAGCCGGTCCGCCGCCTGCGGTAGCGCACCGGACGGCGTGAGGACACGATGAACGCCGAGATCGTCGAGGGAAGGAACACGCTGCATGACACCCCGCGGGGAATGGGATGGGTCAGGATCGACGGTCACTGGAAGTCCGACGACGCCACCCACTCGATGATGTGCTCGGCCACCTCACGCTTGGGGTGCGGTCCGAACTCGTGCCGATGCCCACCTCTACGGATGAGCGTCACCGTGCTCGCGTCGCTCCCGAACGCCCCGGTCGGACCATAGACCGAGTTGGCCACGATGCCATCCAGCCTCTTCGACTCGAGCTTTCGCACCGCGTTGCCGATGATGTCGTCCGTCTCCGCCGCAAACCCGATCACCACCGGCGCCCGTCGCGGAGACTGCGCGAGCTCCGAAAGGATGTCCGGCGTGCGCGTCAGCGCAGGATCCCACGGCGCATCCGACTTCTTGCGCTTGTGCTCCGACCGCTCCACCGGCGTGTAGTCGGCGACGGCGGCCGCCATGATGAGGACGTCCGCCCGCTCGGCCAGCACCGCGTCGCGCATGTCGGATGCCGACACCACGCGCACCACGCGACACCCCCAGGGCGCGGGCAGCGAGGTCGGACCGGAGACGAGCGTCACGTCCGCGCCGGCCGACCAGGCCGCCGCCGCAAGCGAGTACCCCATCTTGCCGCTCGAGGGGTTGCTGAGGAACCGAACCGGGTCGAAGAACTCCCGGGTCGGGCCCGCCGTGACCACCACGTGCTTGCCGCGGAGCTGCCCGCCCGCAAGCGCACGCTCGGCCGTCGCCAGCACCACGTCCGGATCCGGGAGCCGCCCGGGACCCGTCTCCCGGCACGCCAGCTCCCCCTCGTCCGGATGAAGCACCAGGCTCCGGGGACGCCGCTCCAGAACCACGATGTTCTCCTGCACCGCCGGATGCTTCCACATCTGGGTATTCATCGCCGGGCAGAACAGCACGGGCGCCGTCGTCGCCAGCAGAATGGTGGTCAGAAGATCATCCGCCATCCCTGCCCGCGCACGCGCCAGCAGATTCGCCGTGCACGGCGCCACAAGCACAAGCTCCGCCCAGCGCGCCAGCTCGATGTGACCGATATCCTCCTCGAAGGATGGATCGAACAGGTCCGTCCCCACCCGATGCCCGCTCAGCGCCTGAAACGTCAGCGGCTGGACGAACTCCTCCGCCGAGGCGGTCATCACCACCCGCACCTCCGCGCCCGCGCGACGCAACGCACGGACCAGCTCCGCAGCCTTGTAGGCCGCGATTCCGCCCCCAACGCCCAGCAGCACGCGCCGTCCATCCAGCCTGCTCATCCTCCCCCTCCCCGGTGCGCACGAAACGTCCGCAACGCTTCCAGATGGTTCATGGGCTCGGCCGGCACCTCACCCCGCAACAGCAGGATCAACCGGTACAGGAGCCCTCCGGTCAGACCCCAGATCACCTGGCCCTCCCAGTCAAAGAAGTGGACCGGATACGCACGGCCGCGAGCCTCCATGCGCTCCACGCGGTGCACCACGGGATCCATCAGCTCGCGCAACGAAGGCTCCAGCACCGCCGCGATTTCCCCCGCATCCGGACGGATCAGCGGACGCTCGTCCAGCCATCCGACGAAGGGACGCACCAGATAGCCGCCGACACTCCAGACCTCGTCCATCTCGCCCAGCACCGACACGAGACCCGGATCCAGGCCGACCTCTTCGCGAGCCTCCCGCAGCGCCGCGGACCGCGCCCCCTCACCCGGCTCCCGCCTCCCTCCGGGAAAGCTGATCTCCCCCGCGTGCGTCGGCAGCGCGTGCGTGCGACGCGTCAACAGCACGCGCACCTCCCCCGCATGCGGATACAACGGGATCAACACCGAGGCCGGACGAAACCCCGCAGGCACCTCGGCCGCAGGTATCCGCTCCGGCACCAGCGACGCCAACGTCTCCTCCACCCGCGGACGAACCCGGTGCACGAACACCCCGGGCGCATCCCGATGACTCAACGGACCACTCACGACCACTGCCTCCCGTGTCGCGGCATTCAGTCCTCCCGCCGCCGCAACTCGAACTCGCGGGTATCGCCGCAACGGAAGATCCGGAAGGGGCGCATCATCAGTTTCCGCGGCGATCCCGAAGGCACCTGCACCCGCACCGCGTCCACGCCCGACTGTCCCAGAACCCGACAACGGCCCAGCTTCGGGTGCAAGAGCACGTCCCCGCGCTCCAGATCGTCGGCATCCACCTCGTCATCGTCATCGTCCTCCGCACCCTGCACCGTCGCGCTGACCGCCGCCACCCGCGCCCAGGCGCCCTGGCCCGACGCCACACCCGATCCGCCCCCGACATGACCTCCGCCGGCAGCACGCCCCCCCGAAACACCCAACGATGACTCCACCGCCGCAGCCCCGGATGCCCGACCGCCCGACGAAGCCCGCGGCGCAGCCGCTGCTGGCTCCCGTGCACCTGCAGCCGACCCGCCCCGCTCCACCACAACGGGCCCCCGCGATGGAGATTCCGGCATCGACACGGACGCGGCCAGCACGTCCGACGCGCCCACCACGTGAATCACGAGGGTAACGTCCAGCGCCGCTGCGATGCGAAGCCGACCGCCGATGGTCAACGGAACCCCGCCCACCACCAGCGACACGACCCCGCTACAGTGAACCCCGTCCTCGCTCGCCAGCGCATCGCACTGCACGAGCTCTGCCGTCGCGTCATGACGCAACACCGACAGCACCCCCTCGCCATCCGGAAGAAGCACCTCGACCCCGGAAATCGTCCCGAACGCACGGGCATGGACCGCCTCCGCACCCGCCTCGGAGCGCACGCGCTCCAACGCCGAGTCGAGCGACTCTCCGGGGGTGCATCGAATGACCCGGACTCCTGGCGGCTGCTGATTCATTGACATCCCACTCTCCCTGCGGGTTTCCTGCCCCCGGGACCAGCCCGGTGACCACATCGCCCGCCCACCGCGGCGCGCCGGGTAAGCATCCGCACGTTCCCGTGTCAACGCGAGCACTCCTTGCCACCCGCGGAACAACGCAGACTCACCCTCGCCGCGCTGCTGCTCGCCGTTTCGGGATTGCTCAGCCGCCTGCTCGCCTATGCCCGGGACGCGGTCATCGCGTGGCAGCTCGGAGCCGGACCCGAGACCGACGCCTACCACGCAGCGTTCCTGCTACCCGACATGCTGCACTACTTCCTCTCCGGAGGAGCGCTCAGCATCACCTTCATCCCCCTCTTCAGCAAGGCCGTCCTCCGGGGACACGAAGACAGGGGCTGGCGGCTCTTCTCGAACGTGCTCACCACCCTCGGTGGCGTGCTCGTCCTGGCCGTCATCACCGCATGGTTCATGGCCCCCCGCATCGTCCCCCTCCTCTTTCCGGGATTCGACCCCGAGCAGCTCGCCCTCACGACCCGCCTCACCCGACTCATTCTCCCCGGCCCGCTGCTCTTCTTCGCCGGGGGCCTGATCATCGCCACCGAGCTCGCCCGGCAGCGGTTCCTCGCCGCGGCCCTCAGTCCTCTGCTCTACAACCTATGCATCATTCTCGGCGGAGTCCTGCTCGGTCCCGCCATCGGTGTGGAAGGCTTCTCCTGGGGTGTCCTCGCCGGCGCCCTCGCCGGCCCCGTCGTGCTGCCCCTCCTCATGGCACGGCGTCACCTGCGCTATCGCCCGCGGGTGGACACCGCGGACCCGGATCTGCGCCGCTACCTCCACCTCGCCTTCCCCCTGATGGTCGGCGTCTCGCTGCTCACAGTCGACGAGTGGTTCGGCCGGTACTTCGGCTCCCAGTACGCGGCAGGTTCCATCACCTGGCTCAACAACGCACGCCGCCTCATGCTGGTACCCGTGGCCCTCGTCGGCACCGCCGTCGCCCAGGCCGCCCTCCCCTTCCTCTCCCACCTCGCCGCACGGGAGGAGTGGGACCGCCTCGCCGATCAGCTCCGTGGCACGTTGCGTGCGACCGCAACCCTCGCGACCGTGGCCGGTGGCGCGCTCTTCCTCGTCGCCCTGCCCTTCACCGTCTTCGTCTACGAACGGGGCGCCTTCACCGCCGAGGACAGCAGACGAACCGCGGAAGCGCTCTCCATCCTCTCCTTCGCCGTCGTGGCCTGGTCCATTCAGACCGTGGCCGTGCGCGGCTTCTACGCCCGCGAAGACACGTGGCGCCCGATGTGGCTCGGAACGGCGATCGTCGTTGCGAGCGCACCGCTCTACGCATGGCTCGGCGGATTGGCCGAGATCCGCGGGCTGGCCCTCGCCACCGTCATCGGAATGGGTGCCAGCGCCGTGGGAACCCTCTGGCTGTACCGGGTCCGGCACGGAACCCCTCTGCTCGGCACGACCATCAGGGGACTCCTCGACGGCGCGGCCGCGACGGGGCCTGGCATGATCGCCGGTTGGCTGGCTGTCCGCCTGTGGGCAGAACTCTCCAGCCTGCCCGCAGGCCCGACCGATGCGCTGCTCCGCATCGTCATCGCGGCAACTGCGTTCACCCCGGTGGCCGTGGCCATCCTCGTCGTCCGCGGCGGCGCTGCGCGATCGGCCCTCATCGGCGCACTCCCCCGCCGCTATCGACACCTCCTCGACGACTCCAAAAGGCGCTCCACCGGCGAACCCGCCGACGAGTGAGCGCTGGTCAGCGCGGTGTTCCCGCCACCGTGGCCGGCCCCATGCCTCGCGGCATGACACCGTCGCCCCCAGCCCCTCCATGGAGGGTTCATCCCGACCCCGGCCTCGCGCGCAGGCCTCCGTTCGGAGGCCGTTGCCGGCCCTCTTCTTCGGTGCAAAAACGTCGAGAGGCGCCCGAATGGACGCCTCTCCGGCACACCGCGATTCGACTCAGAGAGAGTCCTTGAACTTCGGAGACGGCTTGAACTTCACCGTCCGCGATGCGGGGATCTGGATCGGCTCGTTCGTCTTGGGGTTGCGGCCGGCGCGGGCTGCCACGTCCTTCACGGTGAAGGTTCCGAAGCCCGGGTAGGAGAAGCGACCCCCACGGATCGCGTCTCCGAGGGCGTCGAAGGTGGCGTCCACGAGCGCGGCGACGTCCTTCTTGCTGAAGTCGCCGTCTGCCTTGTCCTGCACGAGATCGATAAGCTCAGCCTTGGTCATTGTCTTCCTCCGGAAGGGTGGGGGGCCACGAGAGTGGCCGTTGCGGACGTTTCATCGGTCAGGATCCTGACAGCGCGCACCGTATTGATTCGCGAAGCGAGGTGTCAAGAGCCTTGAAATCCCGGTTTCTTCTTCATCCTCGTAGGGAGGCAGCCCCCGGGCGGACTGCCTCCCTGCCGGCTCATCCGGCAGGGAACCTCGTCTCCTGCACCCGCAGGAGAATTCGTGCGTCGTGAACAACCATCAGGGGCCTGCCCGCTTCGGAAGCCATGCGTGCCACCTCACGGACCAGCGAATGCGACCCATCTGCAAGCTCCCCACGCCGCAGGAAGATATTGTCCTCGAGTCCCACCCGCACGTGCCCACCCTGCTCGATGGCGTGGCGCGCCATCGCGAGTTCGTGGCGACCGATGCCAGCGACGCTCCAGGTCCAGCCCGCGGGCAGCAACGACACGAGGTAGTCCACGTGAGACGTCCTGGCCGACATCGCCCCGGGAACCCCAAGAACGAGGTTCACGTGCTGCGGCCCGCGCAACGCACCCTCGTCCACCAGCCGGAACGCCGTGTCGAGCATCCCCAGATCGAACACCTCGATCTCGGCGCGGACCTCGAATTGGGTGAGCCGGGATGCGATCTCGCGAATCTCCGGCACTCGGTTCACGAAAACCCCGTCGCCGAAATTGACGCTGCCCGTCGTGAGCGTGGCCATCTCCGGGCGCAGCGCAAGCGCCGCGATCCGCTCCTCGAGGTCCATTCCGACGGCGCCCCCCGTCGAGAACTGCACGATGATGTCCGTACGATCCCGAATCGCCTCGAAGTAGTCCCGGAACACGTCCACATCCTGCGATGGCGTTCCATCCGGGTTTCGCCCGTGCAGGTGAACGATGCACGCTCCTTCCTCCGCACACCGACGCGCTTCCTCTCCCACTTCCTCGGGGGTGATCGGCAACGTCGGGTTGTCGTGCCGCGTGACCTCCGCCCCGTTGATGGCAGCGGTGATCATCAGTGGCGTGAGCGGGGCGTTCATTGGACGGACTCCTGCTGGGCTTCAGTCGGCGAGGAGCACAACACCGCGCCAACCAGCGTGTCAAGCCCCCTCGACGCCGCACAGCTCGGGCACACAAGGTATACCGGGTGTGGCACTACCCCTCCTGTCGCGCTCCACCCCGCTGCCGCTCCAGGGGAGTGACGCACGTGCCGACCGCGCGGCACACGACGACGGGCTCGTCGAGCACCTCCGCGGAGCTCTCGTGGCCCAGATCCGGCGCGGGGCGGATGACCTTGCGGGCCTCGAAGGCGATCTCCCGCGACGTCCGGCCCACGCGCACGAGCTTCCCCTCCACCTCGATGTAGTCGCCCGCGTGAACGGGCGCGAGGAACTCGACCTCCGAGTATGCCCGAAAGAGCCCTTCGTCCCCATCCAGCCGGATGAGCACCTCCGTGGCCACGTCGCCAAAGAGGGCGAGCATTCTCGCACCGTCAACGAGACCGCCGGCGTAGTGGGCGTCGTGCGCGGACATCCGCAGGCGAATCAGGGCGGTGAGGCCTTCCATGCGTACTCCTTCCATCAGCGGGCCCGACTCCAGACGTCCGGGGCAGGCCCAAGAGCGCGAAACGCCCCCGGGACGGGGGCGCCATGCAACTCGACCGCGGGACCTCAGTTCCAGCAGGGCGCCACGCTGCGCGAGCCACCGCGGGCCGGACACGGGCTGGGGGCTCGTGGCGAATCGCAGTGGGTGGACAGCACCGTGTTGCTGCTGGTGATGTCGCTGCTGGTCGGAATCGGATCCCGCCAGGTGATCTGCACGGCTTCCCAGAACTCCGCCTTCTGGTTCATTCGCCGCGTGTACTCGGCGATCAGCGCTCCTCCCGCGTACACCTCCAGGGTAGCGTCCGCCCAACCGCCCGCCTGCGGGTACTGCTGCCATCCGTAGTCGTCCCAGTAGTGCACGGCGCAGGTGTAGGTGACACCCGGCGACGGGTCGCGAACGGTGATGACCTCCGGGCCTACACCAAGCCGCACATCGACATCCAGGCTGCCTCTCTCGCCGGCCGGCCAGTTCTGGGTCCGCGCCTGCTGCGAGAAGAACACCGCATTGTTGACGTCGAACCACGATCCCTGCGTCGAGGAGAGAGCGTGAATGTCCAGATCGGCGCCACAACCGCGGGACTGGTTGGGGTCCGCGTCCGGGAAGAGCGGATCGGTCGAACCGCCGAAGGCGTGCGCCCAGACGAGCCGGCAGGTCAGCTCCCCTTCGGGGGTCGCGGTGATGCTGACGCACTCCTCGTTCGTGGACGATGCTCCGCGGTCGTCAACCACGGTCAGGCAGACCTGATAGGCATCGCCCGCGTCGCTGCTCCCGCTGATTTCGTCGAGGAAGAAGCTGTAGGTCTGATTGGGAGTGCCCTCACCGCCGGTGGTGGCCCCCGACGGCTTGGTGACATCCCAGAGGCAGCTCTCGATGAGGTCTCCGTCGGGATCGGACGATCCGGCGCAGGTGCACTCCACGGTCACGAAGGGCACCGTATCGAGGTCGTCCTGGAAACCGGTCTGGGCGGTGGCGGTGGACACCCGACACTGGGCCGAGGCGATGGGCGGCGTGTTGTCGCTGCCGATGCAGACCACCGGGATCTCCAGCGGGTCCTGCTCCTCATCATTGGAGCGCACCACAAGCGACGCGGTGTAGGCGTCGAGATCGTTCGGGTTGCAGGTGAGCACGAACCCGTCCGCCTCGGCGGGCGCAAGCTGGAACGGCAACCGGGCGGGGTCGAGATTGGCGATGCCCATGACATCCTCATCCCCACCCTCGATGGTGATGCTCGTCACCTGCAGTTCCTCACCGGACGCGAGGCCGCAGTTGGTGATCGTGATCGGGCGGGCGTTGTCGACTCCGATCGCCACCTCTCCGAAGTCGATGCTCCGCTCGTTCACTCGGCCGGTGGGGTCCTGAACCTCGAGGCACGGCTGGGGACCATTGCAGGAAATCTGCACGTTCACCTGCGTCTCGAGTTCCGTCGTGATGATGAGGTCGCCGAAGAGCTGTCGGTCGTCGACGGGGCTGCAGCGGAAGTCGATCTCGAAGACCTCCGTCGTTCCGAGCTCGAACGGTGTTTCGGGCACGAAGTTCTCGAACTCCGCCCCTTCGATGTTGGCGGCTCCGGCCGTTGCCATCTCGATGCCGGCACCGGCGTCGAACCGGATGCTCCGGATGCCCACACCGGCATTGCCCGCGTTCTGGACCGTGAGGGTCCGAACCCGGTGCGTTCCGATCGGCACGCGACCGAACGACAGGGGGTTCGGGGATGCCACCAGGGTCGCCAGCAGCGCGGGAGCCTCGAGCTGGACGTTGAGGTTTCCGCCGTTCGACTCGACCCGGAGTACCCCGTTCTGGGCGGTCGTCGCGGTCCGCGTATGGGTGACGGTCAACCGGTGCGACTCCCCGGGTTCGAGCGTGATCGGCAGATCCTGCTCGGCGATCGAGAAGGCTTCTCCGCCCGACTGAATCCGTATCGTGTCGAGACGCAGCGTGCCGTTGCCGACACTGCTGATCTCCAGCGTACGAGGCTCCACGTCATCCAGCGGGATGGCCGGGAACACCAGCGGGTTGAAGTTCACCGCAATCTCGGCAATCGCCGTGTCATCCGTGGTCCGGCAGGCCGTCGTTGTAGACGCCAGCGCAATGACCAGAACGGCCAGCACGAGCGGGGGGTGCGCGTTGCGGACATGCTTCATGGATTCTGCTCCAGTGGTTGACCTGTTCCAGGTCGGCTCACCGCCCGCTATCCGAGCCGGGTCGGCGGCCGCGACCGCAGCAGTGTAGAAGATGGCACCCCAGCGGTCAACAAGGTCTCCGGACAGCGCCGGACAGCGCCTGGTTCCTGTCCTGCCCTGCCCGCCCGTCGGGTCGCTTCGTGCCTACTGGCCCCTCCCAAGGACACGATACCCCGCGTCCGTATGCCCCGAACCCGCCAGCCACTCGATCGGAGTTCTGCCGTCGCCGAGCGGAACGCCCGACCCCTGCCTCGCCAGGCCTGTCGCAAAGTCGCCACTGCGCCCCGCCCGGAGGGAGACACCTCCTTGCGCCCCACGGGACTCCGGTCCCTGCTGCGGATGCGGGCCAGCGCACGGTACCATGCCGGGTTGAACTCCGGACGTTGCGATCCCCCTGCCTGCCACACCCTGTCGTCGCCGGGCCGGTTGACCATCGTCTTGAATACGCGCTCCCCCGTTCGCGTCCATCGGAACGGATCTGCCTGCCCGTCCGACGGTACGCGGGCTACCCCCCCCACACACCCGTGAACCCGAGCGCGAACATGGCCAGTCCCCGACTCCTCCTCGGACTTCCTCTCGCCCTTCTCCTGGCCGCCGCCTCCTGTGTGACCGACAGCCGGCAGTGCGTCCGAACCGAGACCCGTTGCACCGACGTCTACCACACCTGGAGTGACCCCTACTACGGCGTGTGGACGGAGGTTCGAACCTACTGCGAACCCGTCTGCATCGAACGCGCGCCGAGCCGGCCGGTCTCCTGCCTGGGCAACCCCGTGTGCGCACCGGACCACCCGTGCCACGACCCCCGCGTCTGCCCTACGGAGCCGCCAGCCCCACCCGCCGGAGCCGGGCTCTGCCAGGACTGCGACACATCCGCCGACTGCTACGAAGACCACGCGCTCTGCCTCCAACTCGACGACGACCCCGCCGCCCTGGGCTCCTGTGGCCGGCCCTGCGAGTTCGACGACGACTGCCCTGGCGGCTTCTTCTGCGCCGAACTCGAGGGCATGGACGAGCGACAGTGCACCCCGCTGTCCTACTCGTGCGCTTCGACGGGCCGGTAGGAACAACGAATCAGCATTCGGGAGCAGCGGCGTGGCCGGGCCCGCGTCCTCCGTCTGCCATCGGGCGCACCGCTGAGGGAATCGAGAGGACCGAGTCGGCCTGGAGACCGTCGTGCACGCAGCCGCATCGACAAGCATGCTGCCTGGCTGTGCAGGTCATCGGCGTACCGTGGCCGCGGCGCAGGCGGTCTACCGAACCGGGGGGAGGCTCACCCGCCATGGCGTAGACTCGCCGTCGAATGCGCCGGGAGCGGGTGCTGGCCGCCGATGGTCACGGGCAGCCAGCGACAGCGGCGGGTCGCCCGAGGGCACCGCTCGCAAGGGCAGAACACGGCGCTCGCAACGCCTGCCCGAAGCCAGTGAACGCTCGGACAGCAGGCCCACGGCCGGGCCCGGCACCGAAACATCCGATCCACTTCTTCGTCCGCGATGCGACCACCCGACGGCCTCTCGTGCCGCTCGCTTCAGCCGTCGATGAACGCCCGAAGATGCTCGCAACGATTCGGCGCGCGCAGCTTCTGGAGCGCCTTGGCCTCGATCTGACGGATTCGCTCCCGGGTGAGCGAACGGCCTCTCGTGCCGCTCGCTTCAGCCGTCGATGAACGCCCGAAGATGCTCGCAACGATTCGGCGCGCGCAGCTTCTGGAGCGCCTTGGCCTCGATCTGACGGATTCGCTCCCGGGTGAGCGAACGGCCTCTCGTGCCGCTCGCTTCAGCCGTCGATGAACGCCCGAAGATGCTCGCAACGATTCGGCGCGCGCAGCTTCTGGAGCGCCTTGGCCTCGATCTGACGGATTCGCTCCCGGGTGAGCGAAAAGTCTCGGCCCACTTCCTCGAGCGTGCGATCGGCTTCCTCGCCGATGCCGAAGCGCAGCCGCAGAATTCGCTCCTCACGAGCCGTGAGACCGGAGAGCAGACGCCGGGCCTGATCCTCGAGTTCGCTGTCGCCACATCTCGCGGACGGGCAGGGAGCCGACTCGTCGGGGATGAAGTCACCCAGCTGGGCATCGTCATCTCCCACGGGCGCCTCCAGGCTGATGGGCGCCCGCGCCAGCTTCCGGCTCTTGCGAACGGCGTCGACGTCCATCTCGAGCCGAAGGGCAACCTCCTCGTCCGAGGCCTCCCGCCCGAGCTCCTGCTCCAGCGCCCGCGCGCACCTCGAGATGCGGTTGATCGTCTCGACGAGGTGGACCGGGATCCGGATGGTCCTTCCCTGGTCGGCGAGGGCTCGCGTGATGGCCTGACGAATCCACCATGTGGCGTAGGTCGAGAACTTGTGTCCGCGCTGATACTCGAACTTCTCGACGGCTCTCATCAACCCGATGTTTCCTTCCTGCACGAGATCCAGGAACGGCATTCCCCGGTTGGCGTACTTCTTGGCAATGGCGACCACAAGCCGCAGGTTCGCCTGAATGAGCTCGGAGCGCGCGTCCTCGACCAATCGTTCCGCCTCCTGCACGGAAGCCGCGAAGGCCCGGAGTTCCTCGACGGTGCAGCCGCAGTTTCGCGCGAGCGACGCACGCGTGCGCCACGCGCAGAGAAAGCGATTTCGCCATGCGTTGAATCGCTCGACGTCGACACCACCGCATGGGCGACAGTCCGGGCTGGACAGAAACGCGTGCACTTCCTCCGGCGTCCGTCCCACTTCGGAGGCACAGCCGCAGAGTCTCGACTCGCAGCGATCGACGGCCGCAACGGTCTCCCGAACAATCCCGGCGACCGAAGCCACCGCGTCCGCGTCGAGCTCCATCTCCTTCACGGCGCTCAGCGCTTGCTTCCGTGCGGCGCCGAGCGCCCGGCTACAGCCGCCTTCGCCAGCCGCGACGAGCGCGTCGAACGCCTCACGCACGGGGCCGAGGCGCGCCTCGAGCCGCTCTCGAAGCACCGCCGGATCGAGGTTTGCCGGAAGATCACCCGGCGGCAGGTAGTGCTTCGCCCGAACGGTTCCCTCGTCGACGGCGTCGGCGATGCCGAGAAGGGCACGCAATCCGGCCGGGGACTGGAACAGCGTCTCGAACAGTGTCCGGCGCCCGTTCTCCATCTCCCGGGCGATGGCGACCTCGCCGTCGCGGTCCAGCAGCTCGACCTTGCCGATTCGGCGGAGGTAGAGGCGCACCGGATCGGCGCCTTCCCACATCCCATCCGTTGCTTCGTCCCGGGCGGACACCGTTCGGGACCCCGGGGACCCGCCCGCTCTGGCCGGCTTCCGCGCTGTTGTCTGGATGGCTGCTGTCATGGTCTCGACCTCCGTCGTCTGGTTCGGTCCCCCTGCCCTCCCCACCGAGGACCGGAGCGACCCGACGGAATGGCTATGCACCTATCGTGCCACTTGCCTATAACAACTCATAACATTATGTTGTACAATCCTTTCTACGACACAATGAGTAAACCCCACGGTTCGGTGTGCCAGACTGACAGCACCCAGCGACAAAAAGCGCGACATGCGCGTCACAGTCCCGCCATGCCCGAACACGATGCGCAGCGAGCCCTCAACAGTTGTTCAGTCCCGAAGACGTGTGGTAGCCCCGTTCCAGGCACCCGGACCGGCCGGACGCTCCCCTTCACTCTCCGCTTCATGACCGCTCGAACCCCGCGCATTGTGCTCGCCATCGACCCGGGCTCCGTCGTGACCGGATGGAGCGTCATCGAGTCCCAGGGCAACCGGGTGACGCTTCGGGCGTCCGGGGTGATCCGGGCGGGACGTCAGTCGCTGACCGGTAGACTCGAGCTGCTGTACACGGAGATATCCGGGCTGATCGCGACGCACTCGCCCACGGAAGGGGCTATCGAGGGCCTGTACGTGCATCGACATGCGGACGCCGCGCTGAAGCTGGGGCACGCACGAGCGGCAGCCCTCCTCGCGATGCGCCATGGGGGATTGTCCATCACGGCGTACGAGCCCAGTGTCGTGAAGAAGAGCGTCACCGGCACGGGTCGGGCGACGAAGGAACAGGTGCACGCGATGGTGTCGCGACTCGTGCGCGAACCGATCCCGGGTCCGCTGGATGCATCGGACGCCGTGGCGATCGGGCTGTGCCACCTGCAGCAGAATCCGCGTCTCCGGCGCGGGCCCCTCTGATGGAGCCCTCGCCTGCACAGCAGGAGGTACCATGATTGCACGCCTGCACGGTCCACTGGTCGCCAAGGCAGCCGATCACGCGGTCCTCGACGTGGGCGGCGTCGGCTACGAGGTGCACGTCCCCGCCCTGGCCCTCGACGATTTGCCACTCCTTGGTGAGCCCGTGACGCTGCATGTCCACACCCACGTCCGGGAGGATGCGATCACGCTCTTCGGCTTCACGCATCCTGGAGAACGCACCCTGTTCCTGCGGCTTCTCGGCGTGACCGGAGTCGGGCCTCGGCTCGCACTGCAGGCCCTTGGCACCTGGGGAGGCACGGCGCTGCGGGACATGCTGATCCAGGGCGATGAGAAGCAGCTCGCCCGAACCCCCGGCATCGGCAAGCGGACTGCGCAGCGCCTCGTTCTCGAGTTGGCGGACAAGGTCGCCGGCATCGACACCGGCGGCTCTCCCGCGCCTGCGGGTGGAGTAGCGGCAGCCGGCTCTGCCGACGTGCTCGATGACCTCGCGCTTGCGCTGCAGAATCTTGGCTACGCCGGCCGACAGGTCGAGGACACCTGTGCGCGCCTCGCCGGTTCCATCCAGCCGGACACGGATGTCCGGACCCTGCTTCGCGAAGCCCTTCGCATCCTGAAGGGCTGAGGACCCTGTCCACCGTATCCCACCTCGGCGCACCGCACGATGAACGATCGAAACCCAGAGATTTCCACCGTCGCGCACGACGACGAGCGCCGCTTCGACCCGGCCTTGCGACCGGTGCGGTTCGCCGACTACATCGGCCAGCGGGACGTGCGCGAGAAGCTCCGCGTCGCCGTCACCGCGGCGCGAAAGCGCGGGGAGACCCTCGACCATGTGCTCCTCTCGGGCCCTCCGGGCCTCGGCAAGACGACGCTCGCATCGATCATCGCCCGCGAGATGGGCGTCGCCATTCATACGACCAGCGGTCCCGCCATCGAGAAGAAGGGAGACCTCGCCGGCATCGTGTCCGGACTCGAGGAGGGCGACGTCCTCTTCATTGACGAGATCCACCGCCTGTCCTCCGTCGTGGAGGAGAATCTCTATCCGGCGATGGAGGACTTCCACTTCGACATCGTCCTCGGGGACGGCCCCCATGCGCGGAGCCTGAAACTCGAGCTGCCGCGGTTCACGCTGGTGGGCGCGACCACGCGCACCGGTCTGCTGACCTCGCCGTTGAGGGCGCGGTTCGGGATCATCGAGCGGCTCGAGTTCTACGCCACCGCCGACCTCGCCGAGATCATCCTCCGCTCCGCTCGCCTGCTCGATCTCACCGTGGACGAAGCCGCCGCCGAGGAGATCGCGGGACGAAGCCGCGGAACGCCCCGCATCGCGAACCGGCTGCTGCGGCGCGTGCGGGACTACATGGACGTCGAGGGTGCCGAGCTGATCGACCGCGAGCTCGCCTGCTGGGCGCTCGAGAAGCTGGGCATCGATTCAGGAGGCCTGGACTGGCTGGACCGACGCTACCTCGACGCCCTGGTCATGAAATTCGACGGCGGCCCGGTGGGCGTGGAGACGCTGGCGGCCGCCATCGGAGAACCCTCCCACTCGATCGAGGATGTCATCGAGCCGTTCCTCATCCAGCAGGCGTTGATCCACCGGACTCCCCGGGGCCGGGTCGCAACCCCCGCCGCCTGGTCCCTGCTCGGTGTCACACCGGGAGCCGCCCCAGTCTCACCACTCCCGCTCTTCGAGGCAGATGACGATGCGTGACGACGACCCCCTCACCAGCGTGACCGAACACCTCGGCAGTGCCCTGGCTGCGCTCGGGGCCACCCAGGCAAGCGACCCGGAGCTTGCGGACACGGCTCGGCGGTTCGCCAGACTGCTCCATCATCGCTTCCGCCCGGATGCGCCACGCCACAGGCTCGAACCCCTCCCGCTGGAATCTCCACCAACAGGCCCGGTGGTGCTGCGCGATCTCCCGTTTCATGCGCTCTGCGTTCACCACGTCGTCCCGTTCTTCGGCCATGTTCATCTGTACTTCGTGCCCGGGAGGAGTCTCGTGGGCTTCGGCGCCGTGGGGCGCCTCGTCGACTCGCTGTGTGCCCGCCCGCAGCTCCAGGAGCGTCTCACCGATCAGCTCGCGCAGGCGATCATGGACGACCTCGCACCACGTCATGTGGTGGTCGCGAGCGAGGCGCGACAGATGTGCATGGAATTGACGGGGGCCTGCAAGACCGGAACCACCATCTCGGTGGCGGGGCGAGGGGTTGGAAGCAACGCGGAGCGCGACTGGGAGATCGCCCGGCAACTCCTTCGGAACACGAGGTGACGCCCGTGACGGACCATGGTCCGGTCCCGCCCGGCATCCTCGTCGCAGGGGCCGGAGCGGCCGGGGTGTCCGCGGCTCTCTGGCTGCGCGGACTCGGGCTGCCGTTCCGCTGGATCGGCCCGGAGGCCGCCGTCGGCGGTACGCTGCGGCGGGTAGGCAACCCGATCGCCAACTACCCCGGCTGCCGGGTCGCTGATGGGCCGGCTCTCGTGGAGAAGCTCCTCGGCGATCTCGATGCCGAGGGCCTGCGGCCGGAGGACGGAAGCATCGTCGAGCTGAGAGGCTCCCCCGATGCACCTCCCGAGGTGCGCCTCGACGGAGGCCGTGTGTTGAGGCCGGGACACCTGCTGCTGTGCACGGGCACTCGTCCTCGGTTGCTCGGGATCGAGCACGAGTCCGAGCTGCTCGGTGACCGGGTCGAGATCTCGGTCACACGCACCCTGGAACGTCATGCCGGCAAGCGGGTAGTCGTCGCAGGAGGGGGTGACGCCGCGCTCGAGGGCGCGCTGCTTCTCGCGGCCCGCTGCCCGGAGGTTCATGTCGTACACCGGCGGGATGCCTTCCGCGGGCAAGCGCGGTTCGTGGACGCTGTGCGCTCCAGCGCTCGTATTCATCTGCACATGGAGAACGAGGTCGTCGCGCTCGATCCCTTCCCGGGGGGCCTCTCCGTCCAGCTGCGTCGCGGGGAAGCGATTCGGGCCGGCGCGCTCTTCGTTCGCATCGGTGTGGCGCCTTGCGTACCCGCAGGGATTCCTCCCGGATGCCTGGACACCGATGGATACCTGCGGACGTCCCTGGACGGCCATACGGGCTGGGCAGGAGTGCTTGCGGCCGGCGACGTCACCGGGCGCCAACACCAGTCCGTCGCCTGGGCGGTCGGAAGCGCGGCTCGCGCGGCCGAATCGATCGCGCGGGACGGCGGCTGGAAGGCTCTGTCCCTTCGAGGGGACGCAGCCGGGGACGCCGGCTAGACGAGGCCGTCGAGAAACCCGGTTGTCCAGAGGAGAGCGCCGAGGGCCCCGAGCTTCACGGCGGTGAGGAGCAGCTCGGCCATCCACACGCCGAGGCCTGCACCGGACGAGGGCCGCGACTCTCTCGAGACGGGCGAGGTCGTCCGCCTGGGGCGACGGTTGGGCTTGCGCTCCTCGAGCTGTGGCCGGGACGGACGGCTCGCGGGAGAGGACTCGGCGAGGTCGAGCGCCAGAGACGCGCCAGCCGGGGGTCCAGCAGACGCAGCGACGGGATGTTCGCCGGTCACCGGTGGCGCGTTGCTCTCGATGACCACGCCGTCGGTGTCGACACTGGATCGAGGCGTGTGCGATGCGCTCTCTTCCCGGGCGGAGGAGGTGTCGAGTCCAAGGCTCTCGAGGTCGTCGAAAGCGTTGCCCGCGAGCTGGATCGTGGAGGCGATGCGCGTGCGCTCGTCCTGCGGCGGGGCGGAGGCTCCCGCCTCCTGGGCGTCGACGGCCATCACGCCCCGTTCTTCGTCGAAGGTCCCGACCCGGGTTCGCTCGCCGATCCCCTCCTCATCCTCGGAGGGCCAGCTGTCGTCCTCGTCGCCGTCCAGATCGAGCCTGGCCTCGACGTGGAGGGACGAGGGCGACGCCTCGGTGGAGTCGGGCTCGGGTGCCAGATCGAGGCCATCGTCGAACAGCGCGTCATCGTCGTCGGGCGGCGCCCCCCGGAACAGCCCTCCGTCGAGTGCGGGCATGGCCGGTACGGTCTCGGGGGAGGGGGGCGGAGCTGCCGTGGGGTTTGGCGTCGTTTCCGTCGGTGCGCCTGGGGGCGCCAGCGCCTCCAGGCGGGAGGTTACCTTCGACGAGGTCGCCGGAGACGGCGTGGGTTCAGCGGGTGATGCCGTGATGCCGGCAGCGCGCGAGATCGGCTCCCTGGCGGCGACGTCGCGGGGAGAACCGGTGCGACCCGGTACGGCCTTCTGCCCCAGTTTGCCGGGCCTTCTCAGGATTCCCGAGGACTTGCCGGTGCTGCGCTCTGTGGCGGCCCCGACGCGCGGATTGGTGAACACCTCGTCGTCCCAGTCCCCTGCGGTCGGGGCGCTGTCCCGAGTGAGGGCCTCCTGGGCCTCGATGGCGGCATCGAGTTCCGCGTGGAGCGCGCTGCTGGACCCTGCGACGGTCCCTCCCGGACTTCGCGGAAAGCGCAGCTCCTCGCTGTCGGGATCCTGGCTCCAGCCAGCGGTGCGGCCGGACAGGGTCCTTGACGTGCGCGACGCGTTGCCACGGTCGGGTGAGCGGGAGGCACCGGAAACGGACGTTCCGCCCGGAGAGTCGGCATCGATGAAACCTGCGCCGGCGAGGGTTCGCGACGCGGGCCGTCCGTGGGGTCGGGCATCGCTGATCTCGGGCCCGGGGAGCCCGTGGGTCGCTGCCGTTCCGGATGGCGAGTCGACGTGCTCCCGCGTCATTCGCGGATCGCCGGACGGGTCGGGGTTGGGTCCCGCCGTGCCGGCGGTTGCAAAGGGAGAGGCGGCGGCGTCGAAGGCCTGCACCCCGTACATGGTCCCGGAGGATCCTTTCCCGCGGCGCTCCAGCATCTCGGCCATGGCGTCATCGGCGGAGCGCGGCGCGGGCGCCGCCTGCCCGGAAGCGGGGGAGGTGCTCCGGGCGCTGTAGTCCTCGAAGATGCTCTCGATGTCATCGAGGTCCTCCGCGAGGAAGTCCAACGGATCGCGGCTCTTGGGATCGTCACGATCACTCATGCAGCTATCGCCTTTCGTCCTGGAGTGCTCATCTGCCTCCGAGTCGTCTCCCCCGGAACGGCCGCGAACGCATCTGGAGGGGGGGGGCTCGAGGAGCGTCGTTCGCGACCCGGAGCGTTGCCCGGTTGACCGCGGGTAGTGTAGAGTGTCAAGGTGCATTTCGTAAAGGTTGGCGCACGACTGAACGGAGAGACGGTCGTGCGGCGGGGCGCGGAACGGCTGACGCTGCATCGGCGAGGAGAGGGTGCCGGGATGACAATCGAGGACACGGCCCTTGCCCTGACCGAGGGGCGGATTCCTTCGTCGGAGGCCCTGCACGCCTTCTGCGCATCGATGGAGGAGTCGGACGCCCGGGCCCCACTCGCCTGGGAATGTGCCGCGCTGGGCGCCCTGACGTCCGGCAGGCTGCTTCATGCGGTGGACGCGCTGCTGGCCCTTCATCAGCTCGGAGAGACCACGGATGCGCTGTGGAGCCAGCTCGAGGCCGTCACACTCAACGCGAGCGGCTGGGCGCCGCAGGTGCCGGCGACGCCCCGGCGGCCGGCGGCGCCCGCCGGGGTTGCGGGGACGGACGCTCTGCAGGCCGTGGAGGAGAACCACCTGGCGTCAGCGGCAGAGCGCCTGCGCGGCGGATTGCGCTTCGGCGTGGCGCTGGAGCGGTGCGCCCTGCTTCGGGAACTGGATCCGCTGACGGTCGTCCGCGTGTTGCGCTCGGTGCATCCACTCTCGCGCGAGCCCGGCGAGCGGCTCCTCGCGTTGCCCGATGCCATGGCGGCGTGGCTGGTCAGTGGGCCCGTTCGCCGCGAGACCGTGCCGATCGAGGCGTCCCGCGGAGCGCTGATCGGCCCTGGGCGTGCGGGGTCGCGCGTCATCGCCGACGGACGAGTCCGGCTTCTCGCCCTGGCCACCACGGACTGGAGCGCGCTCGCCGCACGGAGCGATTTCGAGGCTGCCGCCGAGCGGCTCGCCGACCGCCGTCGCCTCGTCACCGCCCTCCACGATCTCTCGGACCTCGCGACCTGGACCACGGCGGGGCTCCGCGCAGCCGTGACGAATGCAGAGGCCATCCGCCTGGCGCAGGGCGCGAGGCTGCCGCTGTCGCAGCTCGGGTCGCGCCTGGCGCTTCTCTGCAGCGGAGAGGCCCGGCTGGAGGACGCGAGCGGGGCCATGATTCGCAAGGTCGCCTATCTCGATCGGCTCACCGCGGGAGAAGGCTGCCTCGTGGCCCAGTCCACGACGGTGGTCCTCCTGATGCCCGATGGCTCCATCCCGCCCTGACGCGTCCGACCCGCACGGACACGACAACGGTTGAACAGGGGCAAGACCATGCCGCCCCACTCGCGACATGGGCCCCTCTCGATCCCGATGCGGCCATCCCACTCCGCGCGTTCTCGCTCCGCGCGCTCTCGCCCGGCACGTTCTCGGCCCGCACGGACACGACAACGGTTGAACAGGGGCAAGACCATGCGCATGCTAGCCCTCGAGTGAGGCGCGCGTGCCCAGCGTGCGCGCGCATCGCACGTGTCGCCCCGAGTCCGGCGACCGCCCGCCCTGCTTCCCTCCGGACCTCATGCTGACTCCATCCCGCAGGAATCGTCCCCTGACCTGGCTGCTCGCCGGAGTCGTCGCGTCGATGGCCCTTCTCTTCCAGCTCGCCCCCGGCGAACGGGCGGGGGGAGTCGAGGATCTCACGTTCGCGACGGCCTGGCCCGATGGCGAGCGCGTGGCCGTGCTCATCGACGTTCGGGATGACCTGCGCCCCGAGGAGCGAGAAGCAGTGCGGGCTTTGCTGCCTCGTGAGGCAAGGGCGACCAGCGCCCACGCCGAGGGCTGGGGCCTCTATCGGGTCGAGCTCCCGGTGGAGGAGGCGATGGCCCTTGCGGACCGTCTCGCGGGGGATCCAAGGGTGCGCACGGTGGAGCCCGAGATGACCGTCGAGCTCGAACCGGCCGGTGCCCTGACCTCACCTCGCGTGCAGACTGCAGCGCCGTCGGACGCCGGCCCGAACGATCCGCTCTATCCATTCCAGTGGAACTTCCGCCAGGTGAACGCGGAGGACGCGTGGCAGCGTGCGCGCGGCGACGGAGTCATCGTCGCCGTGATCGACACCGGCGTCGCCTACGCGGATGACCCCGCCCTCGGCGTGCGTCGCATCCGAGACTTCGAGGGGACCCGATTCGTTCCCGGCTACGACTTCGTCGACCGGAATGCGGAGCCGTTCGACCTGCACGGCCACGGGACCCATGTTGCGGGCACCATCGCCCAGACGACCGGCAACGATTACGGCGTGGCGGGACTTGCTCCAGGCGCCGCCATCATGCCCATTCGCGTCCTCGATGAACAGGGACGGGGCGCCACGGGGGACATCGCCGACGCGATCCGCTTCGCCGCCGACAACGGGGCGCACATCATCAACATGAGCCTTGGAGGCCCGCTGCCGAGTCGCGTCATGGCGGATGCCGTGGCTCATGCCCGGCGAAAGGGCGTGGTGGTGATCGCGGCGGCCGGGAACAACGGCTGGTCCATGCCCTCGTTCCCGGCGGCCTACCGCGGCGTCATCGCGGTGGCGGCGACCCAGTACGACCGGACCACCACCTTCTACTCCAACTATGGGCAGTACATCGACATCGCCGCGCCGGGGGGCAACACGCGGGTCGACCAGGTCGGCGATGGCCGGCCGGACGGAATCCTTCAGGAGACCCTTGCCCGCGGCAACCCGTCCGACCACGAGTTCGCGCTCTACATGGGCACGTCCATGGCCGCGCCGCACGTGGCGGCGGTCGCCGCACTCATCCGGTCCCAGGGCGTCACCCACCCGGATCGAATCGAAGAGCTCCTCCTCTCGAGCGCCTCGCGCGATGTTCCCGTCTTCGAGCAGGACCGGTACGGTGCCGGGCTCGTGGACGCCGGGCGCGCCACCACGGCAGCGCTCTCGAGCTGGCACGCACCGCGCATCCCTCTGGCCCTGTTCGCCGCCCTCCTCGCGCTCGGGCTTGCCCGAGGCCGGCAGGGACTTCGACCCCTCTCCGCGGTCGCCTTCACCGCCTCCAGCCTGGTGATGGCCACGGGACTCGCGGGCCCTGCCCTGCTGATGATCGCCCTCGGCATACAACCGCCGACGCCTGCCGCGCTCGAGACCGGGGTGCTCCACTGGGCGCACAACCTGGGCGGAACCCCTTGGATCACCACGAACCTCCTGCTGCTCAGCGCCCTCCCCGTCCTCCTCCTGTACGGGCTCTTCGGAAGCACACGCGGCCCCGTCCGCAGTGGTCTCCTCCTGGGAACGATGGCCGGGGTCAGCATCTTCCTCGTCTCGGAGGCGCTCATCCCGCTCCATGACGTCACCGGCATCCCCGGTTTCGGTGGCATCGCCGATCGGCTGTGGCTCGCGCTCAACGGCGTCCTCGGACTGACGGCCACGGCCATCGCCTCTCGCCGCGACGTATGATCCGGCGCCCCAACGAAGCAGCACGGATGCAGCCATTCCAGCGAGTCGCGGCATTGAGTGTCTGGCTCGTCGGGCTCCTCGCTCTGGTGGCCTGCGACAGCTTTGCCGAGCCCACCCTCCCCGACGACCGTGAGGTCCTCGAAGGGCCGGTCGGGAGGGGGCGTGACTGCACCCCTCAGGATCTCCGGACCTCGCCGATGGATCTCCGAATCCACTTCATCGACGTCGGCCAGGGAGACGCGATCTGGATTCAGACCCCCGATGACGGCGTGCCGGGCAATGGGGTCGCGGAGGGATACAACATCCTCATCGACGCCGGCGACCTGGGCTTCGAGAACCGGACGGATGGCGGCGCACATGTCGTCCGCTACATGCAGGCCATGGGGCTGCAGCCCGGGGAGACGATCGACTTCGCCATCGCCACGCACGCCCACTCCGATCACTACGGAGGGTTCGGGCGCGTGTTCGACGTCTTCACGGTGCGCAACGTCCTCGACCCGGGTTTTCCCAGCGACAGTCCCAGCTATGCGGACTTTCTCGGCCGGGCGGATGTGGAGACACGCCGGAACGGTGGCAGACTCTATCGGCCCGCCATTCCCGAGTTCTTCCCGGAACGCTATGCCTCGACGGATCGCTTCGGTGCCGAGCTGCCCACGCAGATCCTGAACAGCCGGACGGACCGGGTCGACTGGCACACCGGAGACGTGGTCAACAACTCCTCGATCGTGCTCATGATGCAGTACGCAGGTCGTCGCGTGCTGTTCATGGGGGATGCCCACTGGGAGGTCGAGTCCGAAATCGCCAACGCCCTTGGGGCTCTGGACGCGCACATCCTCAAGGTCGGGCACCACGGCAGTCGGACAAGCAGCACGAACGTCTTCCTGAACCGGGTCTTTGCCCGCACCAGCCCGTCCCGCAGCTTCGCGGTCATCCCGGCCGGACGGCGGTCCTTTTCGGGCGTCCAGCACCCCTCTGTCGGAACCGTGTTCCGCCTTCAGGACTACGTGCCCCGGGCGCACGTCTTCTCCACCGAGTTCAGCGACGCGGGGCTCGGCGAGCGCGAGGCCGCCGGCAACGATCACATCTTCGCCGTGATCGAAAGCGATGGCTCCATCCGCATGTGCTACAACCGGAGCGTCAGCACGCAGGACTGACGCCGGTCAGACCTGCTCGCGCCGTGAGAGGATGAGTCGCCGAAGACTGGCGGAAAGCGCTGTCTGGAGCTGCACGAGCCCTTCGCCCAGAATGGGCACCTTGCCATCCTCGAGTCCCTCGATCACGAGGACGCCGACCGTCCGCGGTCCGAGTCGGACCGCGCAGCCCAGCAGCGGGATCACGGCATCCCCGCCCAGGAGGTCGCGAACCGGATCTCCCGGGAGGAAGAGGCCCGTCAGGAGTTCCTCGGTCTCCACCAGCGGTTGCCAGGGTGAGCCTGGAGGCACCGTGAACTCACGGCGCAACAGCCTCGCCGAGTCGACGGTTCTTGTGCTTGCGGCGCCCACCTGCACTTCGGCGCCGCGCGTCCAGAGAAAGAGCACGTTCGGAAAGAGAACTCCGAGGGCGTCAACCAGCTCGTCCACGAGCGCATCGCGTCCGTCCACGGCAGCGAGCGAGCGTTCGGCCAGTCGCAGGATCGCCTGGACTTCGCGGTCAGCAACGTGCCGCGCTTCCGCACCAAGCGATCGGTAGGCGAGTTGCAGTACCGCAGCGGCCTTCGATGGCGAGGGTGATCCCGGGCTGGCGGGCTGCGTGGCTGGAAGCGGACCCGGGCCCTGAAGGTGTACCTCTCCGGTGTCATGAACCGGTGCTCCCGCACCGCCGAGGTGTTCGACCCCGGTCACCGGAGCCACCGCGAACTGATCGCCGGTCTGCGCGGGCCGGGCATCGGTGCGCCGCCTGGACGGGGTAGAGAATCCTCCCGGGCGCTCGTCCCCTCCCGGGCGCTCGTCCAGCGTGGCACCTTCGGTCGCCCGCTCCGAGCGCACCCCGGCGGACGGCACATCCGGCAACTCGGAGGTCGCCGGTCCTCCGGATCCACGCGGGGGCAGAACGCGCAGTCCTCTGGCGTCACATGCCATGGAGGGGTCGAGCAGCGCAGAGTTTCGCAGAGACCAGCTGCCCACACCGAACGCTCGCATGGCCTGATCCATGAGGTCGGGCGGCAGCACGAGGGGCGCAACGCTCAGGCCGCTCACGGCAGCGACGGCTTCCGCGCCTCCCGGGAGCGCGGGATCGACCATGCCCAGCAGCAGGTCGCCGCGCCGCGAGCGCCGCAACGGCAGGACACCCCAGCGGTGGAGCCAGGACGCATGGAAGGGCTCGAGCACAGACGCCTGGAGCGCGGTCACCTCTTCCCCGGCCACGACCGACAGGTCGCACCGCTCTGCGAGAGCCCGCACGAGTGCATCCTCCTCCAGCCGTCCTTCCGCGAAGAGGGCGAGGAGGGGCAGGGACGGACGAACCTGCTCCAGATGCGCCACCCGTTCCGCGTCAACGGGCGACAACACTCCACGCACCACCAGCGTCTGAAGGAAGGATCGGGCCATGGTCCTGCCGGGCGTACCAGAGGGACCGTGCCCTCCGCCCCGAGTGTAGCCGCTGGCGTGCTCCAAAGGAAGAGCTGGCTCACATCGCCGTGCCATTCCGGAACAGCCTGGTCCCCGCCCCGCTACGGTGCGATTGGGGCAGCCTGAATTCTCCGGCCGACTCGGCGGGACAGGTGTGCGTCGCTGCCGCCGCCGTCCGGCGTCGACCACACGTAGAGGGGTCGACCGATCACGGTCTCACGCGGCACGGGACCGAGGTCGCGGGAGTCGCTCGTTCGGCCGCGATGATCGTGCAGCACGAACAACTCGTCGTCCGCCAGTCGCGTGGCCTCCAGCTCCGCCATGTGTGCCACTCTGGGGCTGACGCTCGGCCACGCCACCCTCGAGTCGCGTTCGACGAAGTAGTCCATGTCCTCGCGCAGGTCCCCGGTCAGGGCCGCCAGCTCCCGTCGCCCCACCTCATCGAGCGTGGCCCTCGGAAACGGGCGATCGTTCACGAAAAGCGTGTCGTCGGAGAAGGCCACCTCGTCACCGCCCAGCGCGACGACCCGGACGATTCGTCGACCCTGAGGAGGCAGATCGACCACGACCATGTCTCCCCGCTCGAGTTCGGCATGGCCGCGATGGACCAGCAGGCGCTCACCCTCCAGAACCGACGGGTACATCGCGTCATCCTGCACCTCCACCACCATCCACTGCGTCGTGAACGTCCATCCGGACACGATCACGATGGGCAGAAACCAGGTGCCTGCCGCGAAGAGCACGTAAGCGAGCGGATGGTTGTACTCCCGGAGAACAAAGCGGTCGCCCCGCAACCAGGCCGTTCGCATGACGTCGAGCAGGGTCATCAGCACAAGCGCGGCGAGCCCTATCGCCAGAAGGCCGAACGGCAGCAACGGGAAGAACTCCAGCATGTTCCAGAGCACGAACGCGACCACGATCACCAGAGCCAGCGCACCGTTGAGCAGGAGCGCCTCCGGCAGTCGCCCGACGTACAACCAGCCCAGCCCCGGTGACAGGAGGGACAGCCCGGCCGCCATCCACGGGCTGCGTGGGGCGGTCTCGCCCAGGTACGACCGCTCGAACTCCTCTTGCTCCGAATTCACGCTGCTTCCCTCGCTCTCGTCACGTCGGTTCCGGCACTCCGCAGCTACGGTACGGCTCTCGAATCCCCCCCGCAAGCCGCGAAACCGATGCAGCCGAGGACCTCACAGGGCGATCGCAACGTCCGGGGCTCAACCCGACGTTGCGCGGTTCATCGGTTCGCGTTGGCCACAACTGCCTGAATCACTGTGGTCCACTACGGTGACTCCACCATCGGGAGGGGTTCGGTGGCGACCTTGCGACAGCCC
Source organism: Deltaproteobacteria bacterium (assembly GCA_007693585.1). GTDB lineage: Bacteria > Myxococcota_A > Bradymonadia > REDH01 > REDH01 > REDH01. The sequence continues at coordinate 2,484 of REDH01000110.1, read as the reverse complement.
CGGGAGACCCCAGAGTGAACACGGAGTCGCCAATGAACCCGCTTCCGGCAGGATTCCCATCGCTGTGGGTCTATTCGGCTAGGCACTTGCAGCTGATTCGGGTCACCGATGGTCGTCATGGTGGACTGAAGTGCGGGCCCTGCGACGGCCCTGCCGGCGACCGCCGAGCGGTGACGCCCTCCATGCCGCTGCGCAACCGGAACGGCAACCCCGCTTGACAAGCCAGGGATCCGAAGCAGATCCCTGCCTCGCGACGGCCACTCTGCCGTCCCTCCCCCTCCCCATGCCGAGCCCTCATGCCGCAGTCTCCCCAACCCGTCGCCCTCATCGCTGCCGGCATGATCCTTCTCGGCTCCACGCTGGCGGCGTTTTCCGGGTTCCCGAGGTACGGCGTGGCACAGCTCGCCATCGGCTCCGTTCTCGCCGCACTGGCGCTCCTCGCATGGTGCGTTCGGATCACGCGTGGCCCCGTCTCACGAACCCGCCGGGTGCCGAGCATCGCCCTCCTCTGGAGTGTTCTGCCCGCCTGGTTCCTGCTCGGCGCCCTGCTCACCGGCAGCGGTCCCGAAGCCATGGACCGGGTCGCGCTGCTCGCGATCCCGCTGCCGTTCCTCCTGTGGGCCCATGTCTCCCGGGACATCCCCTGGCCGCGCCTCGCAGCCATCGGGGGCACCGCGCTCGCGGTCGCCCTTTCGGGAACGATGCTCCTCCAGGCCAGAGGAGTCGCCTTCCCCCAGCCCATCCCGTTCTCGACCAACCCGCAGGACGGGCTGCGCGGCTTCACCGATCACCCGACCATCGCGGCCGCCGTGGCGCTGCTGCTTCTCGCCAGCCTTGTCCTCGCCTTCCCGCTGCTCTCCCGGCGTCTCCGCCGCCTCACCGCTGCCGGAATCGTCCTGAGCGCGGTCGCTCTCGGCCTCGCCGGACACGAGACCCCGATCGTCGTGGCCGGTGTCGCCGCACTGGCGGGCGGCGCCTTCCTCCTCGTGCGCGGTTGGCGAGGAACCACGCTGAGCCGCTTCGGCCTCCTCGCCCTCGCACCCGTCATCCTGGCCTCGCTCCTCCAGACCATCGCTTCACCCGACCCCGCCGAACTCCCGGCTCCGCCCGCATCCACCATGCGATTCATGGCGATTGCGGCACACGATTTCGGTTCACAGGACGACGAGTTCACATCACGCGTGGCCACGGCCACCCGCCATGCGGCGCTCGAAGCCCTGCCGCTCGGCACGGGACCAGGGACCTTCAGCGCAGAGGTCATGGCGTTCCTCCCACCCGCCGATCAGAGACGCGAGGCCTTCGGACAACAGGCCATGCGAGATGTCAGGGGCTCCTCGGCGCTCGGAGAAGTGCTCGTCGAGGGAGGCATCGTTCCGATGCTCGCCCTGCTCGCTCTCCTTGTCGTTCTTCTCCGGCGCATCGCATTCGCTGGCCGCCCCCACGTTCGCGAGGGGGATGAATCCGCTGCGAGCAGCACAGCACTGCAGGCCGCAGGCGGACTCTTCGGCGTGGTGGTCATCGCAGGACTGCTGCTGACCAGCCAGGGGCTTCTCCACGCCCCAACCATGGCACTGCTCGCGCTCCTGCTCGCGCAGCTCGCCTCCTCGTCCCCCCCTGACGGCGGGCCGGCGGAACTGCCCCAGCCCAACCAACTCGAACGCGTGCTCGCCGGGGCGGTACCCGCTGCGTTCGTCGCCGTAGTCGTCCTCGTCACCCAGGTCCAGGCCGGGCTCTGGGGCTACCATGCCGCGCGCGGCGACGTCTTCCTCGGCAACGCCCTGATCGAGCAGGCCAGTGAGGCCTACGAACGCGCCCATCGCCATCAGTACCGATTCCACAGCCTCCACAACGCTGCCCTGCTCAGCAGCATGTCCGGCGAGGACCAGCAACCCGCTTCGGTCGACCGTTTTCGGGAGGCCGTGCGAATGCGGCCCCACCTGATCGAACCGCGCTACAAGCTCGCTGACATCCTCGTGCGCCGGCTGCCTCAGGGACTCGACGCGCTCCATGCACAACTCGGTCGGGCCGCCGACATTCTGCAACACGCCGCGCGCATCGACCCCGAGCATCACCGCTCCGTTCGGCTGCTCGCCGACATCGAGATCATGCGCGGCAATCACGAGCAAGCCGCTGCGTTGCTCTCGGGACTCCCCATCAGCGACCTGCCCCGCCGAGATCGCGCCGAGATCCATCATCGGCTCGGACAGCTCCATGACGACTTCCTCGACGACCCCACTCGGGCCCTTCACTACTACGAACGCGCACTTGAGGACGCTCAGTCCCCGAGCATGCTCAACATCCTCGCAGAGCGCGTCGCGGCGATGCAGACCTGGATGCGTACCGGGGACCGCCCAGCCCCCCCGCCAGTGCACAGCCATGGTCCGTTCGACGACCATGACCATGACCATGGTCATGGACACGGACACGGACACGGACACGGACACGGACACCACCAGCACGACCACGACCACGACCACGACCACC
>REDH01000004.1 GCA_007693585.1 Deltaproteobacteria bacterium | reverse complement strand
TCCGGACGACGACCCCTGTGGAGCCGCTGGCGGGGGCTTCTGCGAGCCCATGCCTCTGACCTGTGATCGCATCCTGGATCCGGTTTGCGGGTGTGATGGGGAGACATGGGAGAATGCCTGTGTCGCTCACCAGAACCGGGTCAACGTGCGGCATGCCGGTGCCTGCGAAGATGACGAGGTGCGGCGCTGCACCAGCGACGCCGCGTGTGACGGGGATGACTACTGCTTTTTCGACCCGCAGACGAACCCCTGCGGAGAGCGCACCGAGTTCGGTGTCTGCAGGGCACGCAACGACTGCCAGCCGCAGTTGATCGTGGTCTGTGGCTGTGACGGAAACGAGTACGGGACCCCCTGCGGGGCCGCTGAAGCGGGCGTGAACGTGCGCTCCATGGGCCCATGCCCCGATCCAGAGCCGAGGTGTACGACGACGGAGGACTGCCCCGACCGGACCTACTGCGTCTACCCGGACGGAGATGCCTGTGGCGAGGAGAGCGGCGAGGGGGTCTGCGAGCTGCGGCCTGTGGCCTGCCTCCCGATATCCGAGCCGGTGTGCGGATGTGACGGGCGGACCTGGCAGAGTGCCTGCGCGGCTGCGATGCAGGGCGTGGACGTGAAGCAGGAGGGGACCTGCACCGACGATCCCGTGCCGACGCGCTGTGACGGAAATCGCGACTGTGAGCTCCTCACCGAGTTCTGCCTCTTCCCCGAGGAGACGGAATGCGGGCGAGGGGGCCCCGGAACCTGTACCTTGCGACCCGACTTCTGTATCCCGATGGGGGAGTTGTCCTGTGGCTGCGATGACCGCACCTGGACGAGCGAGTGCGCGGCGCATCAGGCCGGCGTCAGCATTCGTCACCCGGGCCGCTGCCCGGGCATCGATCCCCCCTTCCCGCCCATTGAATGAGTTGCTTCATGAGGATTCCGCTTCTTCTGGCCGCGTCGCTGACGCTTCTCTTCCTGGGGGGGGCCTCGCCCGCCGCGCACGCGGGTTGGCTGCCGCTGGGGGCGATCCCCTCGGGGGCCTTTGCGAGCGACTTCGCGGTCGGCGAGTCGAGCGTGGTCGTGGTAGCTTCCGAAATCGACACGTCCAACCTGATGCGTCCATGGCGCGCTCGGGTGTACCGCAGCGAGGACGGGGGGCTCAGCTTCCTGCCCATCCATGGTGCATTGGGCGATGAGCCCGCATCGAACGCTCTGGAGGCGGTCGCCTTCCGCGGAGGTACCGTCGTCGTTGCCAGGGGGAGCGATGTCCTGCGGCTGGAAGGGGATGTGTGGAGCCCTCACGACGCCGGAGCGCAGCTTAGGGCTATGGAGTGGCTGGACGGCCCTCGGATGGTGGGGGTCGGCAAAGGGGGGGCCATCCGGATCTCCGAAGATGCGGGGCGAAGCTGGCGTGGTGTATCCAGTGGCACGGATGTCGACCTCTTTGGCATGTTCTGGCGCGGCGACATCGGCTGGGTGTGGGGACAGGATATCGTGGAGATCGGCGGGGGCCTCGGGGACGAGGTTTCGCGCGAGGTGCGCGCCGGTGTACTGCTGGAGAGCAGGGATGCGGGGGAGACCTGGCGCGAGGTTCACCGTACGCAGGGGCGCGTTCTGAGCGCCGCCTGGTTCGGACCCGGTGGCCGCTCGTTTCTGGCGACTGCGGAGCTGACCCGGGACGAAGGGCCCGCGGCCCGTCTGGAGCTGCTGCGCAGCGATGACGGTGGTATGCAGTGGCGCGTCGTCGACCTGCCCCTTGAGGTGGGGCGCGTTCAGGTTCCGATTGTGGGGGAGGAGCCGATCCGTGCATCCTATGTGCACGCCATGCACGCCGGGGGGTCTACGATCCGGCTGGCTGCCACGGCACATGTGTCGGACGCCTCGATGAGCGATTCCGGAGGGGGGACCTCGACGACGCAGCGGGTAAGCGACTTCCGGATCGTGGAGTACATCAGCTATGACGACGGCGTCTCCTGGGACGCCGATGACCTGGGCCGCATCGAAGTGTCCTTCTCGGGCAATGCGGAGAGCGGCGACGGAGAGATGGTAGCCGGTCGAATGGTCCACCTTCATGCAGGGCAGCTTCTTGCGAAGGATGGGCTCCTCTGGCAGCTCCGGACCGCCTGCGCCGACGACCGGGCATGTCTCGGCAGCTCTGCCTGTGAGGCTGGATTCTGCGGGGCCCCCTCGGGAGCAGGTGCCGGTGGCAGCGAGGGGGTCGGTGGGCCCGGAGATGGCGGCCCCGCAAATGGGGGGAACGGTGGGCGTGCGCCGGGGACGCAGGATGGCGATGCTTCCGGCTGTGCCCAGACCGGAGGAAGCCCGGGAAGCAGTGCGCTCCTTGGAACAATCGCGGCCATCGGGTTCGCCGGTCTGCGGCGGCGACGCGGAGAGGAGGCAGGGACATGCGGGCAGTTGCGTTGAGCCGGTCGCTTGCGTTGAGCCGGTCGCTTGCGTTGAGCCGGTGGCTCCGAGTCGGATGCTTCCCACGGATACGGCCCCTCCTGCTCCTTCTCGCGCTGAGTCTGGTGCACGCCTGTGGGTCTGAGGACCTGTTGCCGGACCCGGCCGAGTCCACGCTCCCGGAGAGGTCGGATCCTTCGTCTGTGGGCCGGGTCACCACGTCGGACTCGGAAGGCACCTCGCGGAGCAGCGGGTCGCCGGCCTCCGGCAGCGAATCGCCGCAGTCATCGGAGTCGATCCTGTGCAGCGGTCTCTTAGGGCTTCCCGGGCCGTCCACCGGCCTCGGACCGGATGAATGCAGCCCCTCCTGCCTGTGTGGAGATGAGAAGTGGACCGCACCGGAGTACGGAGAGGAGGAT
>REDH01000048.1 GCA_007693585.1 Deltaproteobacteria bacterium | reverse complement strand
CGCCGCTCTCGAAGTACGAGCGCAGGACGTCCGCCTGCCGCGCACCGCTCGGCGTGCCGGCCGACAGCACCACCTACGCCGGACTGCCCACCATCGGCGCCATCATGCAGATCGGTGGCTTCTCCCAGATGCTCAGCGATGTCCGCTTCCGCGTCGCCAACGCCCAGGGCGACTACATGTGCGTCCTGCTCCGGCTCGAAGAACAGAACAACCTGGACCTGGACATCCTCCCCGACCGCACCCCCGCATGGCTCGCGGACGAGGCCACCACGGACATGCTCTACTGCTTCATCGACGACGGCACCGGCGAACCCATGTCCCCGGACATCCACCACCCTTGGGCCTTCCCCGCCCCGTTCCGCGCCAGCGACGTCAGCGCCGGCGCCGAGCATGGCTGCTCCGTCGGACTCCACGACCGCAAGCTCCGCTGCTGGGGACACATCGACGACCCGCCCGAAGGCCACTTCACCCACGTCGCCTCGGCCTCCGACACCGCCTGCGCCCTCGACAAGCACGGCGCCATCCACTGCTGGGGCACACCGCTGGACGGCACGCCAACCCCCACCACCAGCGGCCACACCCGTATCGCCGGCGGCGCCACCCACTTCTGCGCCCTCACCAGCGCCAGCGCCATCACCTGCTGGGGTGAGCTCCCCCTCGACGCCCCCCCCCCGCCCGGCACCGGCTTCACCCGCATCGCCGCCGGACCCGAACACTCCTGCGCCCTCCACTCCGACCAGCCCGTCACCTGCTGGGGCAACCCCGCTGACGGCCGGCTCAACCCACCCCGCACCGGATACGTCGCCATCGGCGTCGGAGCACACCGCACCTGCGGCCTCCTCCCGAACGGACTCATCGACTGCTGGGGAGGACTCTGATGCACACCCCAATCCCCCCCACCCACGCATCCCCTCTCCTTCCGCAGGCCCACCCCGTGGACGTTCGCACGCCGCCAACGCCCCCCCGGCCGCCCCGCAGGAGTCAACCCCGGCCGGCGCACACCAGCATCGCGCTCGCCACCACACTCACCCTCCTCCTCGCCGCCTGCGCCACCGACCGCTCCGGCCAGGATGACCCGTCCGCCCTCCAGGTCGCCGCCTCTCCGCTCAACCCCGACGGCGCGGACTTCGTCGCCCTCGCCATGTACAGCATGCGCATCGGCAGCCACGTCACCCTCGACGGCCATCTGGCCGTCAACCAGCCCCCCTCCGAGTGGCCGCCGGCAGACAACCCCTGCATCGGCGACGGCACCAACCCCGCCTCCTGCTACGCCGGATGGAACGGCACCTCGCTCGAAATCCCCTCCGATACCATCGCCCCCCACGTGGACCTCTACGCCCCGAGCATCCACGTCGGCAGCAACAGCCAGCTCGGACGCGTCCACCACGCCGACCAACTCGAACTCCAGTGGAACGCCCAGACCACCGAGAACATCATCCTCGGACCGGGCGACTTCCCCATCGTCCAGAACCTCCCCCCCATGCCCCCGGCCGACGTCCCCCCACCCAACGTGGGCGGCGGGCCCGACGTCGTCGTCCCCTGGCAGGGAGAACACTGCATTGAACCAGGCACCTGGGGCAACATCACCCTCTCGTCCTCCTCCTCCCTCCGCCTCGCCATCGACTGCGATGACCCGGATGCCACCGGCTCCGGACACTGGATCCTCGGCAACCTCGAAATGGGCTGGCAGTCCGAGCTCCACGTCGACCACGGCACCGTCGAGGCCGGCAACCTCACCCTCGACCACAAGGCCACCTTCTCCGGCGGACTCCTGCGCGCCCGGGACCTCCGCGTCAAGTACCAGGCCCGGGTCATGTTCGCCGACATGGACCTCCACCTCCGCAACCTCCACACCGACTCCGAAGCCAAACTCTACTTCGAACCCGGCGCCACCGTCACCGTCCACATCGCCAACCGACTCCAGATCGGCTTCGCTGGGAGGATCAACACCCTCGAGTGGCCCGGCGATACCCCCACCACCAACCCGGCCCACCTCACCTTCGTCGTCCACGGTCCGGACGGACCCAGCGACGAAGACCCACCAGGAAGCCCCACCAGCTCCTCCGGCTTCCCCCCCACACCCTACGCCGCCACCATCCACGCCTACAGCCACATCACCGCGAACATCCACGCCATCGGTCCCCCGCCCGCCATCGGCGGCACAATCGCCCTCCACAGCCACTCCATCTTCCTCGGCGGGCTCGTGGCAGACCACATCATCGTCGACTCCCACAACGAGATCACCCTCCCCGACGAGCCCACCGACCCCGGCGATGGCGACACCGATGGCCCGGGCGACGGCGACGACCCGGGCGACGGCGACGGCGACGACCCTGGAGATGATCCAGGCGACGGCGACGATCCGGGCGACGGAGACGATCCGGGCGACGGAGACGATCCGGGCGACGGAGACGATCCGGGCGACGACCCCGGCGACCTCTCCTTTGACATCCAGCCTTCCGACACCGAGGTCTTCGAGGGCCAGCCAGCCACCTTCACCGCATCCGTCGTGGGAGGCGGCGCCACCTGGCAGTGGTTCCGAGACGGTGAGCCGATCTCCGGCGCCACGGACGGCAGCTTCACTACGGCACCGACCACCGACGATGACCACCTCTCCTTGTGGCACGTGGAAGCCACCCGGGACGGCCAGACCATCACGAGCACCATCGCCGTCCTGACCGTTCAGCTCCATCCGCCGGTGATCAGCCAGGACCCGGTGGACGCCCACGTGGTGGTGGGCGACGAGGTGATCCTGACCGCTGCGGCCACGGGCACCGCGATCTCGTGGCAGTGGCTGCGGGACGGGGTCGAGATCCCCGGCGCCACAAGCGCCACCCTCATCTTCACCGCTTCGGCCGATGACGATGACGCGCACTTCACGGCGCGGGCATCGAACCGCTCCGCGTCGACCGATTCCACCATCGCGGTGGTGCATGTCTGCTCGCCCTCCAGCGACATCGATGACGAGTGCAACGGCATCGACAGCAACTGCAACGGTATCCCCGACTCCGACTTCGAGCCCTACGTGACCACGTGCGGCTTGGGCGTCTGCACCAGCGAAGGCATGGCCACCTGCGTGGACGGAACCCTCGTCAACAGCTGCGAGCCCGATCTCACGAACAGGAAGGAGGCGGACGACCAGTGCAATGGCCTGGACGAGAACTGCGACGGCACGCCCGACAGCCAGGTCGACGCTCAGCCGATCATCTGCGGCGTGGGGGCATGCCTGCGCGACGGCTGGCGCGTCTGCGTGGACGGCGGCTGGGAGGACCAGTGCACCGCAGGGACCGCCCCCTCCGAGACCGATGACGTCTGCAACGGGCAGGACGACAACTGCGACGGCACGCCCGACAGTGGCGTGGTCCCCACCTGCGAGGGCACCACGCTGATGACCTGCGTCGCGGGCGAGCTCCTCCCCACCCAGTGCGACGACGGCAACCAGTGCACCGGCACCGGAACCTGCACGGACGGCATGTGCCACGCGGGTACACCCCCAGAGACCGACGACGGCAACCCCTGCACCTACGGCACCTGCGACGCCACAGCTGGCGTGCTCCAGAACAACCATGCCCTGGGCACCCCCTGCGGCGAGCTGCAGGAGTGCGACGGCGACGGTCAGTGCATCCCCATCGAGGCCCCCACGATCACCACCCAGCCGCAGAGCGTCACCGCCAACATCGGCGACGAGGTGTCCTTCACCGTGGAAGCCACCGGCGGCAACCTGCTCTACCAGTGGATGCGCAACGGCGTGGATCTGGGCGGGGAGAACGGGGCCACGCTCTTCATCGACACCGTCCAGCCGGCCGACGACGGCGCCCAGTACAAGGTGCGCGTCAGCAACTCAGTCGGGACGGTCACCAGCAGCACGGCCAGCATCACCCTCGTGGACACCACCCCGCCCCTGATCAGCCTCGACGGTCCCACCACGCTGGAAACCACCGAAGCCGAGGTCCTGCTCTCCGGCAGCATCACGGATGCAGGCTCGGGCGTGGCAGCAGCCTGGATTGTCAGTGACCAGTTTCCCGGCACCACGCTCACCCTCTCCCTCGTGGACCACCGGTTCACCACCGAGGTGCCCGTGCTGCTCGGCGAGAATACGCTCACCATCCACGCCGTGGACCACGCGGGCAACGCGTCCGCGCTGTCGGTCCATGTGACCGTTCAGGCCACCGTGGCCCCCGTGGTCTGGATCAGCGCGCCGGAGGATCGCCACGTCACCGAAAGCTCCAGCATCACCGTCACCGGCGAGGTGCGCAGCAGTCAGGCGGCCGAGAACCTGCGCGTGCAGCTCGGGGACCAGCTCTACTTTCCGGAGGGGGAGGGCGAATCCCACCCCTTCACGTTCACCGGCGTGCCTCTCTCCTTGGGCCCGAACACGCTGACGGTCGTGGCGGAGTCGCTCGCCGGAACGGCGTCGGCGACGGTGATCGTGATCCGCCCGAGCCCTGCGGACCCCGATCCATTCGACCCGGATCCGTCCGATCCCGATGATCCCGTGGACCCGGATGACCCGGACCCGGCGGAACCGTACGAGCCCGGAGGCCCGGATGACCCCGACCTGCCCCCGCTGCCCCCGCCCGGCGCGCCGCAGCTCATCCTGCAGGTCCCCGCTCCGGACTTCTGGCTGCCCGGCCCCGGCATTCCCGTGGTCGGCGAAGCCCGCGACGCCACCTGCGTGGAGAAGGTCACGGTCAACGGCGTCCAGCAGACCCTCAACGGGTCGGCCGTGCGGGTGTCCTTCAGCACCAACCTGACGTTCCCGTCGGGGGAGGATGCGCTGGAGGTGGAGGTGACCGCGAACAACTGTGACGGCCTTCACACCACCCGCATCTTCACCGCCCGCCGGGACAACACTCCGCCGCAGATCATCCTTGATGACCTCCTGCCCGCGCCCGACCTGAACGAGGTTCACGAGACGCCCATTCTGCTCTCCGGAAGCATCATCGAGTCGGACCTCGCCGGCTTTGCCGTCAACAACCAGTCCATGCCCGCCACCGAGACCGAACCCGGCACCTGGCACTTCGAGCTGGCGGTACCGCTCGTGCGGGGCGAGCCACGCACCCTCAAGCTCGTGGCCCACGACTACGCCGGCCATGTGACCGAGCTGGAGGTGCTGGTGCTGCTCGACACCGATGTGGGACTGGACATCCGCCACCCGATGGACGGCCGCGACTACGTGGGCACCGAATCCGGCGCCACCGTGGCCATCGACGCGCGCGCCCCGGGCATCGAGCCGGGAATGAGCGCCCATGCCGCACTGGAAGGCGGCGAGAGCGTGACCCTCCAGGTCACCGGGCCCGTGCTGGAGGGCACCCTCCACGCGGACGTCGGCACCCACGTCCTCACGGTCTGGGTGGAGGACATGCATCAGGAGGAGCTCGTTCGGTCCTCCGTCACCGTCACCGTGGTGGACGAGGCGACCATCCCCCTCGCCGTCGCCCGCACCGTGCCCGCAGCAGGCAGCCAGGAGGTGGACCCGGCCCTCCCCATCATCCTCCATTTCAACCGCCCCGTCGCTGACCCGCTCGGCCTGGAAGTGGTGGTGCGGGAGACCGTCCACGGCGAGCGACTCGCCCGCGAGCTGATGGCCGAGCAGGACATCGAGACCGAGACCGTGCAGGCGAGCTACCGGCCCCTCCACCGCGACCGCCACATCCGCTCCGGTAGCTTGATGCTCGCGGCTGGCGGCCGGACCGCCATCTTCACGCCCACATCCGACTTCGAGTGGGGCGCTCGGCTGGAGGTCGATGTGCGGTGGCAGGAAGACTCCCTGCGGCGCTTCCACTTCCTCACGGAGCCCCAGCCGACCCTCGCCGAAGGCGTGATCACGGACCAGAGCGGCCGCCCGTTGGAGGGCGTCGAGGTCGCGCTGCCCGACTACGGTCTGTCGACCCGAACCGACGCGGATGGCTGGTTCGGCTTCGGCTTCGGCGCCGAAGTGCGTGACCGGCTCCCCGCCGGCCGCACGCTGCTCGTCGCCAACCCCGGGCGACAGGCCGATGGCTTCGGAACCACCCTGCGCTGGCTCACCGTCGAAGAAGGGCGGCACCGCTTCCTGGGTCGCATTTCCGTGGTCCCCATGCTCCCCTCGCGCGGGTTCGAGCCCGTCACGTCCGGGATATCCGACCAGCGGCTGCATGACGGCGAGCTGCGGCTGGACCTCACGGACGCCACCGCGCGCTTCGAGGCCGGCTCCGGCGACGGAAGCCTCCACGTGCAGCGCATGGCCACGGTGCAGGTGCCGTGGCCCCTCGTGCTGCCCGGCGGTCGGGTGGACTGGGTCTTCGTCATGCAGCCGCCCGCGACCCGGATCGACGGCGCCGTGGACGTCGTCCTCGAGCTGCCGCCCGATGGCGATCACTGGGACTACCTGGAGTTTGTGGAAGACCTCGTCCTGCTTGTGGCCCTCGACCCGAACGCGCTCGTGATCAGGCCCGTCGGCGTCGGGGAAGTGGACCGCAATGACCTCGTGGTGCGCAGCACCCGCTCCATCGAGCCCGGGTCCCTCGACGGCATCGGCTTCGCCTGGATGCCCGCCCACGTACAGCCCCTCCTTGCCGCATGGTCCGCCGGTGAGGCCAGCCTGCCGAACCTCCTCGGCCAGCTTGAAGGAGAGTTGCCATGAACGGTTGGACACCCCCAAGGGCCAGCGGTAGGCGCACTGCCGTCTGGCTGCCCGGCCTTCTCATCGTGGGCATCGCGCTCCTCTCGGCCGGCCCGGCGAACGCGCGACTCACTACGTTCTTCCAGAACCAGTTCAGTCCCAGTTTCCCGACAAGTGACGACGCCACGCAGTTCGCGACCGTTGCGGTCCGCGGCGCCATGGGTTCGCCGGGACTGGTCCTCTACAACGAGAATCGCGAGCCTGTGCCGCCGGGCACCAACGGCGCCACTCCGCGGTGGGTGGAGTACTGGACGGAGGAGGACCCGGACCAGCCGGAGACCATCGAAAGCGGTGCACGCGCCTTGTCGTCGGACGTCGAGTTCTGCACGGAGTGCGTGGCCGTCGCCCGCGCCGCCTGGGACGCGGAGAACACGCGTCTGACACTGGAACTCGATAGGCTTGAAGCGCTCGAGAATGAGGAGGGTGCGTCGGTCGTTCGCAAGCGCCTCGATCGCCGTCTCGCCGCCCAGCTTTCTCCCGAGATCACATCGCTCCTGGTCGACCCCGATGAGTTCGTTGTCGCTACGGCCGAGGGGACCATCGCATACCAGGTGGCCTACTTTGTTCCGACGGACAGCGATGGCAGCTTCTGCGCGGCCGACCTGTACGGACTGCAACCGTCCGCGTCCACCGCGTGGACCGGCACGCAGTTCAGGAGCTGCGACACCCGCACGATGGAGGCGCTGCTGGCCCCCATGCGTGGTCAGGTGACGGCGACGTCGCACTCCAATGTCGCGACCACGGTGAACCAGCATGGGTTCTACTCGCTTCAAATCCATTCCATCATTGGTAGCCACTACGGGGTCGACGCAGTGGTCCGTTGGTCCACCATCAACCCCCGGGCTGGAGCAGGCACGCTCCACCTCAGCGGCTTCACCGGCACGGTGGCGTCAGGAGCGATGATCAACGTGAATTTCCCGGTGGACATCCGGGTGATGAGCGCGTCGTACGCCTTCGAGAATGTACTTCGGCTCGAGAACGGGTTCGGGGATGTCTGCACGGTGGCCATGGTGGACACCAGCGCCGATGCCCCCGACGGGCTTCGGCCGGGCGGCATCCAGACGGTGACCACCGATCCTGCGCTGGCCGAGGCATGGCCCGCGGCGCACACCGCCTACAGCACGAACTTCGAGGGCATCTGCACCAGCGGCCCGGGCTGCGACAACGCGAGACTCTCGCCGGCATGCAGCGGAGATCACAAGGGTCTCGTCAGCCGGATCGAGGCCAACGACATTTTGAACACCACCGTCTACGTTTTTCGCGAGAGCGATGGGCGGTTGCTCGGGAAGCGCTGGGGAGTCCCGCAGCACGGAATCAATTGCGATCCCGCGGCGGCCTTCGGTGACCAGTCCCACCTGTGCCGCCCGGTGACCGGCCGAACGCTCGGAGCCGAAGGCCAGCTTCGCTTCACAGTGCGGGGCCCGAGCCTCCAGCCGCGCTTCGAGGTGGACAACCGACTGCAGGACGAGGTGCTCGAACAGGAGCTGACGGACTTTCACAGCAATCCGATCCGGCCCGGGGACTCGCTGCGCATTGTCGCCATCAACCACGCCACGGGATACATCGGCACGGCGCGCACCACCGTATCGGGTGAGGTGCTCGGCGAACCTGTTCCTCAGATTACGCTCAGGCCTCCGAATCTGCGCATCTGGGCCGAGCGGACCTGGACCGTTTCGGATGGCGCCACCGCAGGCGAAGATCGACGCAATACCATCGGGGGAGAAGGCTCGGGGCTGATCAGTGACCAGACCCTCACCGTCTACACCGAGTGGCTCGACGAGGACGGCTCCCCTCTGCCGGACGGGCTGCCGGGATACACAGGACGCGTCGCCCGGGTCATCGCCGAACCGGGAGAGGATGTGGAGCACCTTGGGCGCCTTCTTCCCGTAGGCGATGGCGAGGAGGACGATGGCGCGGAGCATGTGGGGCAGTTCAGCATCGTGCCGGGGCGATCCACCCAGGTGCTTCGTTTGCCAGCAGCCGAGGGAGCTGACCGGGCCCACTACTACGTGCACGTGAGCGGCACGAGCCTGGAGCACGGCGCGAGAGAGAGCACCGGCCCGGAGGAAGGGCCAAGCTACTCGGTGCTCGAAGTGTGCTTCCGGAGGCAAGGGGGCGGGGATGCACCGATTCGGTGTGTCACAAGGGAAATCAATGTCGATCCCGATGCTCCAGCGGACATCATGCGCGAGCGCCCCATGCGCCTCGTGCCGGTGCTGACCCCGCGCTACAATCAGGCCGCCACCCTCGCTGCCCGCCAGGCCGCCCTCGCCCTCGGAAGACAGGATCCCGGTCCCGTAAACGACTGGGTCTACATGCCCGAATACCACTTCTCCCTCCTCGAGTTGGAGGAGATCCAGGTGGGCCGGCGCAATCGGGATGGCGCGGACGTGCCGATGCTGGGTGAGGATGCCCAGGACGATGACGCCACGTTCCGATCCGACGACCAGTGGCTTTGGAGTGATGCGATCGTCGGGGAGCCCGACGAAGAGGATCTGGGACGCTTCTCCGGCGGCCGAGAATTCGGCATGTTCATCGGGGATGCGGAGGGCGCGAGGGAAGAAGATGGTCGCTGGGTCTTCCTTCCCGAACAGCTCGGCAGCCTCGACGCGGACGACTACACGACCATTCGACTGGCGCAAGGTGGAGACGAAGGCAACACGCTGTGGGAGTTCGCGTTCGAAGTGGAACGATTGGAACTTGCACGGCGCTACCATCGCCCGGTCTTCGATGGTGGTCACCCTCAACCCCACCTTGAGGTGCCTGTGGATGACTACAGGATCATTGAAATCGCCCTTGGAGATGACGCCACAGTGCGCGCCGAGGTTGTAGGCCTGCAGCGAGACTACCAGACCATGACCGAGAGCGAGGTAAGGGTTTCCTTGCTGCGAAGTACGTCGGGAGCTGATGGTGAGCCGGGCGAAGAACTCGATGACGTGCACCTCGAGGCCGGAGAGTGGCGGCTGCCTGTCACGTTCGAGGATATACTCGATGCTGGATTCGACCCTGTGCAAAACCCTGAGTTCGAGGTGGAAGTGCATCGGGTTGGCAGCGAAGGCACTGTCGATGTGGCCCTGATGCGAATGGAGGGCATCCTTGTCGATCGTCGTACGGGACTGACCCGCGGGCAGGGAATGTTTGGCCATGTGCGGCTGCACGATGGCAGCCTCTCGCTCCACAGGGTGGACGCGCAGCTTCCCGGACGAGGCGTGCCGTTCGAGTTGTCACGTCGATACGAGACTGTCGAGAGGGAAGAAGGAATTCTCGGGCGAGGGTGGACGCACGGTAGTGAGCAGTTTGCGACACCCCTTGTCTGGGTGTCCGATGACTGGAGCCCTCCGGAGCCAGGCTCGGAAGCTCACTATACTTCCACACCTCCCTGGGTCGACTCTTCGCGCAACCGTTTCGCCACTGCACTGGAACTGGCCCCGTTTCGTCAGCGGTTGCTGTCTATCGAAGTCCTGGGAATCACGTTCATCGATCACGAGAACGAGTGGCGCCCGGCCCGCGGTGAGAATGCGACGCTCGTGCGTGCATCTGGACAGGAGGCGCAGGCAGCGGGAGAGTTCGGTGTGGAGTGCGGCATCCAGGGATGCCTTCGGCTTCAGACCGTCCATGGCGACGAGTACTGGTTCCGCTACCCGGGGCAGCCGATCCCCGAAGGTGTCAGTGAGCCGTCCGGTCGAGTTCCACTGCGGTATCTTCAGCCGCAGCGAGAGCGGTTGCTTCTGGTCACGGACCGCCACCGCAACGCCACCAGATATCGATACTTCACGCCTCCCGATGAAGCCGCCATGGACCAGGAGTGTGTCTCGAACCGAATGGCCGGCCGGCTCTGCAGAATCGAGCTCGATCTTCGTCCGGAGACCGCGTCCAGTCCTGTCAGGACCTGTTCGTTCCGCTACAAACACATGGGCGAACTTGCTTCATCTCAACGGAGTCGGCTCACCGCTGTGATCTGTGCGCCCCAGCCCGGGTGGTCGGGACACTCGGCGCCAGCCCTGGAGGTGCACTACCACTACGACGAAACAACAGGGTACCTCACGGCTGTCCACAGGGAAGGAGGGTTGCGAGCGGAAACGTACGAGTACGAAATCCAACCGAACGGGAATCCAGAACTGGGCGCTCGCAATCTCGTGAGCTTCACCGATCCGGTTGGTTCCCGAACCGGCGTGACCTATGCAACGGAGCTGCCGGGGTTGTCCAGCGAACACGTCGATGAAGGGCTGGTTCCGGGCAATGTGGTGATCGGGGTCGTTGTGTCGAGAAGCGGACAGGTGGCGGAGTCTCCATGTCCTTCGGAAGTGACAGGTGATTTGACGTGGGCGTACGAGTACAACGAACTGAATCGTCAGGTCCTTGATCCGGCGAATCTCGGCAACGAGATCGAACTCAATCGATTCGGAAATCTCGTGGCGCTGGCTTCTCCCCGTGGCTTGCTGAACTATGACTGGACGCTCAACAATGACGATGAAATCGACTCGACAGAGGACAACGTACTCACATCCGCGAGACTGTCACATACATCGTTCGCGGGTGATGGTCGGTCCGAAAGTTTCAGCTACGGCGCAGCATTCCGTGGCGTCGTCGACCGAATCGAGGATGGTGAGGGGGGCGTTCAGGAGTTCGAGTGGCATGATTCACTTGCTCTCGTTACCAGGGCAACGAACAAGCGCACAGGCGCCGAAGTCTCGATCGAAAGACTGCCCGATGGGCGACCAACCGCCATGACCGACGCCCAGGGGGAGGAATGGTCTTTCGAGTTGACGGACACTGGAGAGCCCGGTGCTGTGACAGCACCAGGTGATGAAGGCCCGCTCAATGGCTACGTCGTTCCGGAGAGGAACGCCATCGGGCTCGTGACCAGCATCAGCCGGCCAGGAATGGCCGCCGAGGCCTTCGAATACGACTGGCGAGGGAACTTGCGTCAAATGACCCGAGACGGGATGACCACAAGGTGGACGTACGACAACCTGGGCAACCCGGAATCCAGAGTGTTGCCTGACATCAGTCCGAGACTCCCCTCGGCGTTCGAGGGCGAAGGCTTCGACCTGCACCACGAAAACCAGGAGTCATGGCGGTACGACGCGCTGGGTCGACTGGTGGAACATCGCGACCTTCTCGGGACGACCTGGCACTACGAGTACGATGCGTTCGGCAACCTGGTCTCGATGGGGCGCGATGCAGATGGTGCCGCGCTCCAGTTCGGATATGATGCACTTGGAAATGTCGTCAGGGAAACGGATTGGAACGGCACAAGAACGTGCCACGAGTTTGTCTGGGATAACTCGGGTACGACGGTAACCACGACCAACAGCCGTGAGGACACCATGACACAGGTCTTCAACGCAGCAGGTGAGTTGGTCAGGGTTCGGGACTATCTTGATCGACAGATTGAACGCTCTCTGGACGGACTCGGACGGGTGACTGCGGAAACGCTCCTGGTCAATGGAGCGACTGAGTACAGGCGCACCCTGTCCTACCGCGACGCTCTGGCCGGCTTCGGTGGCGGCGCGTTGGAGATCACCGCGACGACCCTGCGCGGGGCTGGACACGCCGAGTCCTCCGTGGTCACGGTTCTCGACGTGAACGGACGACCCACTTCGAGAACCGTGGGAGGTGTGCTGACCGAGCATTGGGAGTACGACCCGCGCGGAAACCTCGTGCGCCAGTTGGTCATCGAAGACCAGAACAGGGACTGCACTATCTTCGGCTACGACGGTGCCGACCGACCGGTCTTCGAGGAACACCTGGGTCGCGCGTGTGGAGAGGACGAAGTCGAGACAGAGGGCGAGGCGATCCGTACGGAGTTCGCCTATCTGGAAGGGACCAGGCTCGTGAAGCACATCACCATTGGGGGTGCCGTTGCCGGCTCTGCCCTTTCCAGCAGGCAGACGATGTTCTCCTACGATGCCTGGAATCGACTGGTTTCCGAAACGACTCGCGGTCCGCACGAAAGCTTTTCCACAGACTTCACACTCGACGGATTCGGAAACGTGATCGCCATGGTCGATCCTCAGGGGCATGCGTTCGGAACGTTGAGGGATCAACTCGGAAGGATCGTACTCACAACAGATCAATCGTTGCTCGGCAGTCACTTCTCCCCCGCCCCCGTCAATCGTGGAGTGACGAGAAGCTACTTTCCGGACGGTCAGTTGCGGCAAGAGATTGACCCATACGGCGCGACAACCACAGTCCAGCGCGATGAGCACCATGATCGGGTACTGGCCATCGAGGAAGCGGGTCCGGGAGTCGGCACGAGAAGCACGAACTTCCTGCAGCATGATGCGATGGGCAATCCCACCCAGGCTCAGGATGTCATGGGTGTCGTCTGGACGTACGAGTATTCACCTCGCCTGGAGTTGGCTGCGGCCTGCGTGGATCTGGACGACGGCGTATCCGCGTGTCGGAGGTGGGAGTACCTCGCAGATGGGTCGCTGGTCCACGAGATGGATATGGATGGAAACTCGACCACATACGCCTATGATCCGCAGGGGCGTATGGAGAGTGTCACAGACTCCGTTGGCTTGACCTCCCACTATCGGTACGCACTGGGGGGACATGTCGCGACGACAGTGGATCACCGCGGGTGGGTCAGTGAGTTGGAATACGATGATTTCTGGAGGATATCTGCACTACGTGAAGGCCCACAATCCGTCGAGGACGAGTCAGGCGAAGAGGGTAATGGCGAGGAACGCCCAGTGGTTGTACGGTATGTCACCAACGCCCTGGGAGAGGTCGTGTCCGTCAGTGACGCATACGACAATGCAGTGACCTATGAGTACGATGTTCGGGGCCTGCCCATCCGGATCACCCTTCCGCCGAACGGGTCGTCACAATCGGCACACGAAACCAGAACGTACAACGCTGCCGGCTTCCTGACATCCGTCACGGACCCGGACGGGGTGGTGGTGGCGTACGAGGTGGACGCAATGGGTCGGGTGCTGGCGGAGGTGCTGGCGCCGGAGACACCGGATGAAGCCCGGACGAGCTACGCGTACGACGCGGTGGGTCGGGTGACGGAGGTGGTGCGTCCGCGCCATCAGGGGACGGAGGTGGCGCGCCGGATGGAGTGGGACGGTCTGGGGCGGCTTGCGCGGGTGGTGGATGAGGCGGGGAACGAGACGAACTATGGGTGGAATGCGCGAGA
>REDH01000208.1 GCA_007693585.1 Deltaproteobacteria bacterium | reverse complement strand
GCGCCATCGGCTCCTCGGCCGTCGCGCGCGGCAGGTCGAAGGCGGCACCCCGGCCCGGACCGAGCAACGGCACTCCGCCCGTGCATCGATCCGACGGGACCCGCGCTGCCACGGGCACGCCCGCGCCGTCGGTCGGCTCCAGCACTCCCCGCCCGCCCTGGTCCCGGTGGACGAGCGTCGCAAAGCGCCCCTCGTCGTCCACGATCGGACGTGCCGCCACAACCACCGTGCCCTCCAGCCCGCCGTCCACGGCCGGTGCGCCCGCGCCGAGAAGCAGCTCCTGCCCCCACGCCAGACGCCAGGTGCTCTCGCGCACCTCGTGCAGCCCCACGACATCGGCCCCGGGGGGCGGGAGGGTCAGCGCATGCACGAACGACGGACCCGGCAGGATGCCGTCCACCCCCGCCAGCACGCGCCCATCGTCCAACCCGTGCAGCGCCGTGAACACCCGCCGACGCGTGCTCTCGTACCGGATCACGCGCACCCCCGGGTCGTCTCCGTCCACTTCGAACTCCGCCCCAGCGTCGAGCAGCTCCGCCAGCGTCGTCGCCCGCAGCACCAGAAGCTCCGTCCGCACGCGCACCCCCCGTGCGGACGCAACGGGCACCGAGAGCACCACATCCTCGCCCAGCTCGAGCAGCGCATGTCCCAGTCCCGCGCGACGGCTGAACCCGAACTGAACCCCGGCCCCCGACCCGTGCCGCTCCGGATAGCGCAGCACGGCCATGCCGGGCGTCAACCCGAGCTCCGCGTCCACGTCGAGCGTGCCCAGCCCATCGAGCACCTCCCCACACAGCAGCAGTACCTCCGCGCTGTTCGCCAGCGGGAGCGCAAGCGCACCCTCGCGCGCGCAGCCCAGACCGCTCCCGTCCAGTGCGTGTCCGAGACCACCCAGACCAGGCTCCACGAGCCGCTGCCCCGAGTGGCGACTCACCCCCCGAATCACCGTGTGCGCCGCAGACGCCACGTCCACCACACCCTCCAGACGCTCTCCGCCCCCCTCCAGCACGAACACCACTCCGTGCCGCCAGCGCTCCTGCAACCCGGGCGGCGCCGGCCAGCGGCTCGCGTGCCCCCGCCCTCGCACCGGGTCCACGAGCGGCGTGCCCAGCACCAGATCACGGGATCCGTTGCCCGTCAGGTCTGCGCTACCAAGCACCAGCGTGCCGAACGCGCTCCGCGTCACAGCAAGCCGGAGCTCCGCATCCGCATCCTCCAGCGACAACGGCAGCCGCTCCGCGGTGATCGGACCGTGAAACAGGAACACCCGACCGTCGTGTCGCGGACTCCACCCCGGCCACAGGTGCGATGCATGCACCACCACCACGAGATCGTCATGACCGTCGCCATCAAGGTCGCCCACGTTGTGAAAGTGCACCAGCGATCGTGGCGCACCCGGATGGATGGACAGCGCAGCGAGACCTTCCGCGCCGCACCACTCCTCCCCGCCCTGCGTGATCGGTCCCGACTTCAGCGCATCGGGCAGCGGTCCCGCCGGCGCGCCGCCTTCGAGCCAGCGGGCCACCGCGTCCGGCAACGATGCCAGCTCGAGGCCACCCTCCAGCTCCGGGGCCTCCCCCGAACCGGAACCCGCTCCATCGCCACAGCCTGCCCAGCCCAGTGCCGTGAGACACATCACCACGACGGCTCCGGGAACCCTCGGTCTCCACCCTGCATGACAACGCATTCAAGCCTCCTTCCTTCAGACCGCTGCTCGGGCGCCGCGCCAGGCGGACACCCCGCCTCGCCGCTACGGCAACACGCACTCCCCGAACGTCTCCGCCGTCACCCCGCCACAGCGCAGCTCAAGGACGCAGTCCTCATCGCGCAGGCACGGCTCCCCCTCCTCGAAGAGCCCGCAACCGCTGTCCGCCAGACCATCGCAATTGTTGTCCTCCCCCGTGCCGCACTGCTCCTGCACCAGGAACCACACATCCGCCTGCAGCGTGAATCCCCCGACCCGCTGGCTGAACAGGAACACGATGTCCGCGTCCGCCTCGTTGCCGTCCGGATCGTCCACCGCCCCCAGCGGCCCGTGGCCGTAGATCCCCAGCTCGCTCCACGGGTCCTGCGGAATGACGCTCCCGTCCTCCAGCGTCAGCGTCAACGGTGGCGGATCGCTGCGCGCCATGCCCAGGAACCGGCTCGAAGCCGACCCGCCCACGCCCGTCACCACCGTCACCATTCCCAGGTACGACACCGCGGTCGTGTTGCGATAGTACAGTCGATTGCAGACCGCATGGCGCGTCTGGTAAAACTCCGACTCCTCGGGTGTGACCCCGCAGTCGACCCCTCCGCCAAGGCTGTTGGGACGAAAGCCCGCTGCCACCCCGACGTAATCCGGGTTCTGCAGGTCTGCAGGCCCACCGATCCGATCGAGAAGCTCGCACGCCCCCAGGCCGAACTTCGCCTGCGCGGCCGGCTCCAGCTCCATCGACAGCGGGCCGTCCTCCCCGACCCGCTCCACGTCCAGCCGGAACATCGGCACCGCGTGCACCGCACCCGCTCGATTAGCCCCCTCGTCCGCCGCGTCGCTCCCCCCGCTCGGCAGCCCGCTCCTGGCTTCGTCAGGGCCGCTCGCGTCCTCGACCAGGCCCGTCTCCAGGGCACTCTCCGGATGCGCCACCGACCCTCGCTCCTCCGGAGTGCTGTCGGTGCACCCCTCCTCGACACAGGGCGCAGTCTCCACCTCGGAGACAGGCCCCCCATCCTCCACGCCGGCCCCGCAACCGAGCGAAAAGCCGCCGATGAGCACACCCAACACACTCCAATGCCTCAACATCAGCATCCTCCATCCAGCCGATGGACGCGCAACATGGCGCCCTCAAGGTGGTAGCTGGCATCCAT
>REDH01000074.1 GCA_007693585.1 Deltaproteobacteria bacterium | reverse complement strand
GTCCGCAGCGACCACCCCCATGCGTTTCCTCCACTGAAGCGCCCCACCCGGGCCCACGGACCCCACCCCAGGAGGAACCATGTTCGACCGCAAGAAGGAAAGCCGCAGAGACGACGGTCTCCGGATCCCCACCCGGAACGGTCCGATCGACATTCCGCGTGACCCGCTGATGGTGCTCGTCGGGGGCGTGATCGCCATCGCCAGCGTCATGGTCAGCAAGTCCCGCGACCCGCTCGGCGAGATCTGCCGCACCGTCCGGCCGCAGACCCGGGTCGACGCACCTCCTCACCACCAGCGACCGCTGTCCCGGGCGGAACCCGTACCCGCGCCCTGGGACGAGGCCCCTTCCGAGGACCACCGGTGGATCCACGAGGGGTGAGCCCCGCTCAGAGGTGGTTCTCGAGCCGGTCGAAGACGAAGGTCCCGTCGTCCTCGTAGTGGCCGAACAGCCGGCCGGTGGCCCCGTCGCTCCACGCATACAGCTCGTGGGTGCTGCCCGGCACGGGCGTTCCCTGCAGCTTCTTGAAGGTCCGCGACTTCAGCAGCGGACGCACCTCGTCGACGTAGGCGCTGAACTCGTCGAGGGCCTCGTTCACCTGCACACGATGCTGCGCCTCCTGGCGCGCAAAGGCCCGTCGCACCTCTTCCGACACGCGCACCCGCGGCGACAGCGGCGCATGCAGCGCTTCGGCGAAGAGCGTCGGCCGGTGCCGGGTCCACGCCACTTCGCCGAGCACGCTGGTCACCACCTCGTCGTCAAGCTCCATCAGCAGCGCCTCCGGCGCGCCGCGCGCGGCATCGGCCTGCACGCTGTACCCCATCGCAAGACGCCGAAAGACGTCCACGTGCTCCCGCAACTCCTCGACCTCGGCGAGCCGCACCGGAAGCCTCGGGATCTCCATCAGCTCGGCCGCACCCTCGAAGAGGAACACGCAGCGGTCCGCCGCAATCATCGCGAAGGTCTGCAGATAGCCATTGAGCGACTTGAACCCGCCGGTCAGGTTGAACACCACGAACCAGCCCTGACGCCGATACGACTCCACGAGCACATCGAGCTCCTGCGTCAGATCGGCCAACGCCGCCCGAAACGACGCGAGCGCGTTGGTCCGCAACCCCCCCGCACTCACGAGACTCGACTGGGGCCCCACCGCCTGCTGCACCAGCTCGGCGGTGGCCCGCCCCGTCGCCGTGTCGGTGTGGACCAGCAGGTGAAAGACCTGCTTCGGACCGTACCGTTCCAGCGCGGCGCCAATGCCGTTCAGCTCCGCACTCATCCTGCGGCGCGTCGCCTCGTCCGCACCACCAAGCCGCGCACGCCGATCCGCCACGAGGTTGGCCAGTCGTTCGACATCCACCTCCGTCTCGTTGGCCACCCTGATCAGCCAGGACCGTTCCTCGTCGCTGGCCCCATTGGTGAGCAGGCTTGTTCCACAGGTCGACACCAGAAGAAGACGTTCCATCCGACCTCCTTTCGTTCAAGGGACGCTCAGCACCTGTGATGGACCGGTACAGGATCAACCACCACGGCTGCGCAAGAACATGCAGGACAACATCACTCGTTCGACAGACGAGCACCGATTCCGATCAGATCCGGTGTCACTTCCCGCAGGACGGAAAGCGCCTCCCGGCCCACTTCCGCCGCATTGCCCAGGTCGGACTTCTTTCCGACCGCCGTCCAGCCATGGTCGTAGGCATTCCTCAGTCTACCGACCTTCGGCATGACCTCCTGAAGGCGCTGCCCGTGACCCGCTTCTTCCAGAGCGTTCCAGAAGGGCAGCAGATGCGCAAAGTCCCGCATCTGGCCATCGCCCACCTGTTCCGGTTGCACCTCCCACTTCCAATCGTTCCGCTCGATGGCGCACATGGCCGCGAACAGTTCGCCGAAACGCTTGCGATGCCTCCGACCGTCACTGCCAAGGCGGCTCTTCCTGCGGTACTTTCCACGCACGCCCACCATGCCCAGACTGGCCACGGCTTCGCGCATCGCGGTGAACGCCTGCATGAAGAGCTCATGCTCGAGCAGCATGTCCACGAGAGCATACTGCACCTCGAAGTACTCCTGAGTGTAGCCATCGGTCTCCACATGGCGCCCGAGCTCTCCGAACTTCTCGATGACCATCTGGAGGAGCTGCCGGTCCGCTCCCTTGCAGCGCTCGCGCCTGGCCTTCACGATCTTCAGCGCCGTGCCCGCGGCCGCGCCGACATCATTCACCCTGACATCCTTGATGGCCGCCGTCAGTTCCGTCAGCGCACGGACAAGCTCCGGGTCCCGCAGCTCGGCGAAGCTCCCGGCTTCATCCGCCGTCTCCGCAAGCTCCGCCAGACGCCCGGCATCCGCACTGTGCACCAGCCTCGACACCGCGTCCGTCCAGTCGTTGATCCGGAAGAACGGTGCCATGTCGATGATCCGCCCGGGACTGGGACCTTCGGGCTTCGGCTTTGTGTCCTTGCTCTGCTGCTCCGCAGGGGAATCGCACTTCGCCTTCGTGTCCATGTACCCGTAGAAGGCATGGGCCAGCCGAAAGGAACGCACACGCTGGAGATACGCGATGGCCGTGGAAAACACGATCGGCACCGAACGAAAGCCATGGGTGAAATCGAAGACCACCTCGTCACCATCCTGAATACACAGCAGAAGCAACTCGAACCACTTCCACTGCTCTTCCGATGTCTGGGCGTCCCGTACATCCTCCTTCACGTGGATCGCATCCTCGCGACACCCGATCTCGAGAAGCTCGGCCTTCAGCAACTCCAGATGCTTCTCCCTCGACGTCGTCGTGGCGAACAACACGATGCTGTCGAAGGACGCCGCACCCGCCGCTTCGATGATCGCGCGCTGTGCGAACCGGGTCTCGTAGGTGCGCCCGTCCGGATGCTCGTACCGCAACACCTCGTATCCAGGATCCTTCGTGTGTGAACCGATTCCGAGGAAGCACACGAACACCCGCCTCCCCTCCCTTCGTTCTTCACCGTTCATCTGCCTGCCCTCCGCAACTCAGGACCACTTCGTACTCGAACCATTCAACACGCTCCCCTCACCTCAACCCCGCCAGCGCCGGCACCTCCCGGAAGCCCGCAAAGCGATAGCGGCGCTCCATCCGCACCGATCCATCCGGGAGGGGCTCCTCGCGAACCTCACGCTCCGCCACCGTCGTGACGCACATCACCCCCCGCGCCTGAAGCAGCGCCACCAGCACCACCGTCAGCCGCAGCTCTCCGGCCACGAGCGCGCACGACGCGCCCCGCGCCTCCACCTCACGCACCAGCTCCCGGGCCTGATCCACCACCGCCGCCGCATCCGCCGCCACGGGCACCAGCGTCGCGCCCGCGGCCAGCTCCAGCACCGCGCTCCAGCGGGCGAACGCCGCCTCCCGCTGCTCCGGCGGCCACGTCTCCAGCGGATGGTTCGTGAGATTCGCCAGCCCCCCCATCAGTACGGATACCTCCGGCGGATCGCGTCCGCCAGCAGCGCCGCCGTCGCATGGCCCGCCGCCTCCTCGGTTTCCCGCACCCGGCGCATGGGCTCGGCCTCGATCGCCATGAAGGTGTCCAGCACCGCCTGCACATCAGGCCCATCCGGGGACCACTGCGACAGCGCACCGGCGACCGCTGCGCCGCCCGTCTCGGCCCCCGCCCGCTCTGCCGTACGGCGCCCCTGCAGGTCCGACACACACGCCGGCACCTCCGACACCTCCTCCGGCAACGACTCCCCAGCGGCCATCAAGTCCAGGACCGAAAGCAACACGTTGCGCAGGCTCACCGTCACGTCCCGCTGCGCCGCCTCCGGCGTCCCCGCAAACGCCAGGTGGGCGCGGATCTGCTCTCCCAGCACCGCAGCGGCATCCTCGCCGCGCGCCAGCGCAGCCAGCACGGCGAGGCGCCGCGCTCCCGTCCGCAACTGCGTCTTCCCGTGCCGACCATCCACCGCCCCGGCAGGGATGTCCTCCACCCGTCCCAGGAGCGCCGCCGCGAAGCCCTGTGCCTGGTCCACGAACCGCACCCCGTCGTCGCTCAGCCCGCCATGCAATCGCGCCCGCAACCGCAGCGCCCGCTCGAACGCCGCCGCATCGCCACAGGCCCCCGCCAGCCGAAACCATGCGCTCAAGGGGAACGAGACCTGCCCCGTCTCCCCGTCCTCCAGGGTCTGGTGCGCCAGCGAATCCTGCACCCGCAGCTCGTCCGAGAGCGATCCGGTCACCCCTCGCGCCCGCGACAGCGCACCGGCCAGCGCGCGAAGACGCTGGTCCCAGTCCTCCCGCGCCTGCCGATCCAGCATGGCCTGACAACGGGCCAGCTCCTCCGGCGGCGGATCGCCGGTGTCCCCCGAATGCTGCGCCAGGTGTGCGAAGTAACGCACGCGTCGCCCCTTCGGAAGCCCTTCGATGGCCCCCCAGGGCACCGGCGAGAACGCCTCCCGCCCCCCCAGATGACGGTCCGCCACCTTCCCGAGCACCTCGAAGAGGGCCACATGGGCCGCCTGACCCTCCTCCCCGCGAAGCTGCGCCGCCGCCGCCCGCGCCGTGTCCCGAAACGGCGCCCAGCCCAGCCCGCAGTCCTGCTTCTCCAGGAGGGTCGTCTCGAGCTCGCGCAGGACATCCTCCGCACCGAACCGCGCCAGCCGATCCGCCACCAGCGCTTCCAGCGGCGGAAACGCCCGCGCGAAGAGCTCGCCCAACGTCCCCACCGCCGCCACGCCCTCCGGAAGCCCCTCCCGCGGCGCCGTCACCAGCCGCGCCCCGGGCAGCAGCCGCTCCACCACCCGCGCC
This sequence comes from Deltaproteobacteria bacterium, assembly GCA_007693585.1. Taxonomy (GTDB): domain Bacteria; phylum Myxococcota_A; class Bradymonadia; order REDH01; family REDH01; genus REDH01. The sequence continues at coordinate 9,417 of REDH01000074.1, read as the reverse complement.
TTCGACGCCAGCCCGTCCACCGGCACCAGCGCACCGTCGCACGTCACCTCCGCGCTCGCCACCACCGCGGCATCCACCGGAACCCCCAGCAGCCGCGACGCCAGCGCCAGCCCCACCGCCGCACCGAGCGACGGCCCCGTCACCTCACCGCAGCGCACCACCGACCGCCCCGTCTCCAGCTCCACCGTCTCGAGCCACTCGATCCGAATCGGCGGCAGCGCCTTCACGTCCGTCGCCTCCCACAGCAAGGGCAACTTCGGCAGCACCGCGCCCCGCACCAGCTCGATGGCGTCCCGGGCAGCGCCATCCGGAGTCGCGAGCCGCACATCGCCCTCCAGCCGATCGGCCGCATGCACCCGCCACAGCGACGCCCGCGCGCCCTCGGCCACCGCCGCCCCATCCACCGTCACCATCAGCGCGGTGCCCACGCACGGCGCCGGCGGACCGGGGACCTCCGCCAGCGCCACCGCCCCCTCGAACACCACAGAGGACTCCGCCGGCCAGGTCCACGGCCCGAGCCGAAGGAGATGATGCGCCCGCGGACGCGAAAACCCGCGACGCAGCGCACGCTCGACCACGGTCCACATCAGTCGTCCCCGTCGCCCTCGAACGCCAACGCATCCGGCGCGCCCGCGCCAGCCGTCCACCATCCGTCGGGATGCAACGCCGCGGCCATCACCAGCCGGTCGTCCTCCAGCGCCGCGGCCCCGGCAGCCGGCGAGCTGAAGCTTGCCGCCACCGCCACGTCCAGCGCCGTCAGGGCCTCCTCGAGCGCAGCGCCCGCACCCCGCTCCCGCAGGGCCTCGCGCGCCAGGGTCCAGCGGTCCCGCTCCACCCGCAGCTCACGCGGCACCTCCGCCGGCGAGGACCAGCCGGCCTCCGCCGCCTCCTCCACGAGCGCAGCGCCGAAGGCGTTCACCAGGAAGATGGCCTCCGCCTCGAAGGCGGCGAGCGCGTCCCCGTCCAGCGCCGCGAGCCACGCCCGGCTGCGGCGCTCCGGGGCCTGCCCGGACAGCAGCCGCGCAATGCGCTCCGTGGGCGAGCGCGTTCCGTCGTCGTCGTGCACGAGCAGGGCCCCCGCCGCCATCATCGCGGCCTCGTCCGTGCCCTCCTCGGCGAGCGCGTCGAGCTCGGGGCCCAGCACCGGATCCGTCAACCCTTCGCGCCACACCTGCCAAGGGGCCTCGGGGAGATGCCGCGCCGGGAAGACCATCGTCGCCACCGGAGCGGGCAGGCGCCACTCCTGCACGTGGGAGCCTTCCACATCGAGCACGTAGAGCGCCCCGTCGGCAGCGGCGAGGAGGACCGTGCCGGCGCGGTCGGCGTCGAGCAGGACGTGTTGGTCGCCCTCGCTGCGGGGGACGATCCCCTCGCCCAGGGTGGTCACCGCGGTGGCGTCCTCCCACAGCACGCGCACCATCCGGCGCGGCAGGTCGATCAGCATGGCCGCCACCTGCCACGGCTCCGCCCCCAGGCGGAGGTCGAGTTCCTCCAGCACGCTGGCGTCGCGGGCGAGGGGCGCGAGGGGCGCAGGAGGCGGCGGATCGGGCGCCGGAGCGGGGACCTCGGCGAGAGACAGGCCGAGGGCGTGCCCCTTTGCCGGCAGGTCCGGAAGGGTGGTGGTGCGGTGCTCGGCGGCGGCGGCGCGCAGCCGAACCAGCAGGCGCTGGCGCAGGTCATGGGAAAGCATGGTCATTCTCCGTGGGGGCGCCGGAAGTCTCCGGAAGCGGAGACCGCGAATCGCGGCGCACACCCCCTCAACGGACGGGGGCTGCAGGTTGCGGACAGTTCATCGGCCCAAAGCCGCCCGAACACCATCATCATGGGACCGACCACCGTGGTGGTGGGGCTGCAGGTTGCGAACAGTTCATCGGCCCAAAGGGCGACAGGAGCGCTCACGGGTCCTCCTCCCCGTCCGTCCCTGATGGTGCACGGTCCCGGAAGATCTCGGGAATGATCCGGGCCATCGCCGCTCGCCGATCCTCCTCCCCGGGAGGGGCTTCCGCCACCCAGAAGGGCAGCCACGCCATCAGGGCCTCCCGGGCGCGGCTGTGGCGCCGGTTGAGGCGGCCCTGCACACGCCGGCGGGCCTGCTTGCCGCCCGGATCCCCGCCCTCCTCGCGCAGCACCTCCGCCGCAAGGGCATCGAGCGAGGCGCGCCCGACATGCAGGTCCAGCATCAGGGCCAGGTCGCGGGCGAGGTTCGCCCGGGCATCCTTGCGCCGTTGCGCCTCCACGCACGGCTCGATCACGAGGCGCGTGATCAGGGCGACGAGCGCATCGGTATCCGCCAGCAGCGCCTCCACCGTACCCGAACCCTCCGCGCCGGGAAGCTCCTCGATGTCGACCGGGACCGACGGCGCACCCTCGCCGGGCCCGTCCGTCAGCGACACCGTCGCCTCCTCGCCCCGGGCCTTCGCCCGTTCCTGGAGGGCCTTGTACTCCGGTGTGCGGCTTCGCCACCGGCGGCGAAGATCCAGGTCGACGAAGCGCAGCTTGCGACGCACGAAGGCGCGAAGCTCATGCTCCGCGCCCGCGCGGTCCGGACGCCAACGCCCCGCGATGAGCTGTTCGAGCAGCGTGGCCACGGCACGCTCCCCCCGTTCCGCCAGCGGCTCGGCGTACCCCGCGGCACGCTCCGCCTCCTGAAGCGGAGACATCGCTCTCGGCGCCAGCGCATACAGCCACTGCACCGCGCGCTGCTGCGCGAGGCGCTCCCAGGAACGCGGGACCTCCCGCGCCGCGGGCTCCCCCGCCACATGATCCACCCACCAGCAGAGGGCCTCCCAGCCCTCGAGCCCCTCGGCATCGATCGTCTTCCAGTTCCGGTCCAGCAGACTCATGAGCGCTCCTCCCCGGCGACGTGCCCACGCCATTGCGCCGCCTGTTCGAACGGCCAGCCTTCTCCCGGTGCCGTAGCGAGCACCGCGTCGTCGAGCCACCACGCCGGGCTGGACGCCGCACCCGTCGCCGCGAGCAGCGGCAATCCGGTCTCGGAGGCCTCGAGCACGAACGCCGTCGACGAGTGGAAGCGCTCGGCGACCATCGCCCACGGACGATGCCGCGCACCCGAAGCCACGAGCACCTCGGCCGCCAGGAGGTCAGCCAGGGCGTGGCCCAGCGGCAGGTCCTGCTGATGGAATCCGTAGAGCGGGCCGGGCTGCACCTGAACGCTGCGGTCACCGAAACGCGCGACGCCGGACGAACCCACTGCCGCGGCGATCACCTGCTGCAGCACCACACGGTCCATGTGCCGCCCTGCCCCCAGCACCGGATGGCGCACCTGCCGCTGCAACGGCGACACCAGCAGACGCTGCCTCGCGGGGCCTCCGCCCGCGAGCAGCACCGACACCGCACGGCGCACGGCGTGCATCAGCAGGTGAAGGTAACGGTCGGGCTCCCCGATCGCCGAGCCGCGCGCTTCCTCCTCCGCCCCGGACAGAACGACCGCCTCCGCCAGCGGGGCCTCTTCGAGGGCCACGGCGGCTGCCCGGATCGCCTGACGGCAACGGCGGTCAATCTCGCGCTGCAGTGAGCGAAGCGCTGCGGTGTGCCCCGCATTGCGAAGCGCTGCGCGCAGTGCACGCTGAGCGCCCAGATCCTGTTCCTTTCCGGACCGGACCCGCTGCACGGCTGCCTGCATGCGCTCCGGCGGACGCTCTCCGAGGTGGCGCGCGAACCGCAGGAGCCGTTCGCCGAGTTCATCGCCCTTCGCGCGCTTCGCGAACGCCTGCACACGGACGACATGAGCCGTGACGTCCGCCACCACCCGTCCGTGCAGCGGCCAGTCGAACCATGGAAAGGCCGAGAGCAGGAGCGGTCGCAACGCCGCCTCCGCCCGCGCGCCCAGCGCACCGTGCTCGACCAGCACACCGAGCACCACCACATCCTCACGACGAGCGAAATCCCCGCTCTCGTCCAGACACAACATCCAGTCCATCGCCACACCTCCCCACACCAGGTCAACCGAAGCCGCGCACCTGCCGCACACACACCAGGGCTCCGAACGGGTCAGAGCCCGCGGAGCCGATACGGAGCCGTCACGACGCGGCCCGGATCCTACACCGAGACCTGCGCGCGGACAACCCAGTCACGCGGCCTGCGATCCGGGGCGGAGCTCCCCCGGGCGACGAGACCTCCGCAAGCCCCTTGCCAGCGCGGACGGACCGTGGCCCCCTGTCGCCCCCGGGACACCGGCCCGCTTGACCCCACTGCCATGCACGCCACCCCCGACAGCACCGCAAGCGCTCCGCACCGACCGATCGCCGTCGGCCGCGCCGCCGTCCGAAGCGCGGACAGCCCGGAGGTCCGCATCAACCGATGCTTCACCGCCGCGGGGCTTCTCTTCCGACACCTCACGGCGATCCTTCTGGCCCGGGAGCTCGCGCGCAGCCCACGGCACCCCGAGCTCGACCGGCGACTCGAGGAGCTGCTCCGCCCCCCGGCCCCCAGCCTCGGAACGCTCTCGCAGTTCGTCGAGTGGGCCGCCAGGAGCGGGAGCGGAGAAGACTTCTGCCCTCCCCTCCACCACTGGGCGCAGCGCCGCAACGACCACCGCGGCCCGGTGCTGCTCGAACGGCTCGTTCGCCTGCGAAACCAGCACGCACACCCAAGCCACGTGCGCTCCACTTCCGGAAGCAGAAGCAGCGCCGAGGCCGTCGGCGCGCTCGTGGAAGACATCGTCGAGGAACTCGCCTTCCTCGTCGAGTGGCCCCTCGTCCACATCGACAGGGTCCAGATCCTGCCCGGCCTGCCGGCCACCTACGAGATCACCGCCACCCTCCTGCACGGAGATGGGGTCCACCCGCCGCGCTGCACCCTCCTCGGGAGCACCCCGCTCCCGACCGAGAGCATCCAGCTCCTGCGCCCCGACCTGCGCGAAGCCCTCCGACTCGATCCGCTGCTGGACTGGCTGCGGTACGATGACGGGCGGCGAAGCCTCCTGCTCTTCCACGGCTGCGACCGCAAACGGCAACTCGCGCGAACCGCGCTCCTCGACGATCACGAAGACCCCATCGACCCCGACAGGACCCGCACCCTCCTGCAGGACGCGCACTTCCAGCGCATCGCAACCGACCTCCGCTACGGACAGCACGCGACCCCCCGCGCGGCCACAGCCACGGCCGGGGAAGCGCCACACCAGGCCCCCGACCCGCCCGGAGAACACGACGGCCCAGGCCCGCGAACGACACCGGGCGCCGGCGCCCCCGGCCGGGGCATCCGCCTCCTCGCCCTCGGCGCCGGACTCGCCGTGGGACTCCTCCTCCTCATCGGATGGCTGCTCCGGCCCGCCGTCGAGGAAGAGCCCGCCACACCCACCGAACACCCCGACCACGGCCCCATCGCCGAGCGCGCCGTGCAGCTCGCCCGGGAGGAAGCCTCCCTGCGCAGCCAGGGCGCGCAGCAGGCCTACTTCGCGCTCTTCGCACCCACGGACGAATTCGTCTGCTGGTTCGGTGCCGCAAGCCTCCAGCCCGGCTCCAGCCGGGCCTTCCACGGCCGGGCCGACCGACCACGTACCGTGCCGACGGACGGCACCTGGACGACCCTCTGGACCGACGAACACCGCGCCATCGTCCTGCACCAGCCCGGCAGCGCCCTCCACCGAAAGGTCCTCTTCATGGACCGCCTCGACACCCTGCGCCCCCGAATCGTGGGCGAAGCCGGCGTCGACGCCGAGGGGAACCCGCGCGTCCACGACGACTGCGCAGCGGACTGGACCCCGCGCGTCGCCGCACTCGTCCGCGAGGCCCTGCGCACACCCTGACGTCCACGACGGAGTCCCTCCCCCGAACCCCACACCCCCCGAAACCGTCCGCAGGCGCCCGCGCCATGCGTTCTCCCGGATGACACCCGCCGCCTTCCCGCGGCGCAAGCCACCCCTCCCCGGAGAACGACCATGACCGCACCCCCGGACCACCCCCTGCTGGACCCCACCCTCGTCGAACGCGCCCTGCGCTGCGCCGCCGACCTCGACGGACTCCTGCACGACTGCCAGGGCAGCATCGCCCGCTGGAATGCCCACCGCGAGGATATCGCACGACGCGACGAGGCGGTCCGCATGGCCGCACTCCAGCTCGGACTCGACCTGCTCGCCCGGCTGCAGCAGCAGCGGCGACATCCCCTGCCGCAGGACGACGACGGCCCGAACGCCCCGCAATCCCTCGACAGCGAACACCCCGCGACGGCAGACCTGCCACGCGAAGAAGCGGGCGTTCCCTCCGCCGCCCACTGCGCGACCCTGCGCGAACCGGACCGGAAAGCCGACGAGCCACAGGACGCCGACGACGTCCGCGCCCGAGTCCTCGCCCACAGCGCCCTCGTCGAGAACACCCCGCGGAGGCCCACACCGGGCGGAAGCCTCGGCCCCGCGCAATACCGCGCCCTGCAACAGGCCCTCAACGAACGTCGGGACTGGGCCGTTCCCGACACCGCCGAACGCGCCGAAGACCTCGCCGGCAATGCCCTCGACCGACTCCGGAAGAGCTTCGGCAATCCCCCCGCACGCGGGTACGACGCCTCCTCCGCAGGCAGCGACCTCGGCCTGCTGCGCCACGGCTTCCAGCAGGCCTCCGAGGTGGACTGGCACGTCCTCGAGGCCAGTACCGCACGCAACCTGCTCTCCTTCCTCGCCGCGCGCATGCGCGCCGCCCAGGACGCACTCGCGGACGACACCCTCCCCCGTCGCTCCGAACTGGCCACGCCATGCCGAGAGCTCGCCAGGAAGATGGCCGACATCGTCCGCCACACCTCCTGCGGACATGTGTACGGGCTCGCACTCTCCCACACCCCACGCCACGGGGACGGCTGGTTCGACGATGTCCAGCATCATCGCGCACGCCTCGACGAACGGATGGGGCTCCACCCGAAGGACAGCAGCGGAAGCTCCCCGTCCGAAGGGAACGGCCGCTCGCCGGAGGCCCACCGAGACGACCTCGTGCGGCAGGCCCACGAGGACCTGCGCGAGCAGCCCGACATCCAGTCCCTCGACGCGGCCCTCGCGTGGGTCCACCGATTGCTCGACGCCGGAGTCCAGCCCCGCGAGCGGCGCCTGACCTCCTTCCTGCTGCCCCACGCCGAGACCCTGCTCGGCGAAGACCACAGCACGCATGGACTGCCGGCCTGCACCCTCCACGCGCTGCGCCAGCGCCTCGAGGAGGAACGCGACGGGCCCGAGCCCGACGACGACCGACGCAACGCCCCCCCGGAAGACTGGCCCCTGTGGCACCGCACGCGCGGAAAGACCGCCATGATCGTCGGTGGCACCCCGCGCACCGAACGCCTCGAACCCATCCGCAACGCCTTCGGGTTCGAACACCTCGAATGGCTCGACGGCATCGCCGACGGCTCCCGACAGGTCCAGGCCCTCTGCCACCGCATGCGCAACGGCTCCGTCGACCTCGTCCTCGTCCTGCAGCGGTTCATCTCCCACTCGCACGCCGACGCCCTCTTCCAGACCGCAAGGGACTGCGACGCACATGCCGTGCTCGCACAGAGCTACGGCATCACCTCCATCCAGCAGGGCCTCGAACGCACCTTCGCCATCGACCTGACCGAGGACGATGGCGACTCCGAATCCACCGAGAACGACGGGGACTGACCCCCCGCAGGCGCCGACACCAGTTCCGCGGCGGAGGGCGAGGAGGCGCACGGCCCCGCCTCACCCCCTCACGGCCGCCAAAGCTCCACCGCACGACAACGGTTCGAGATCGCGTCGATCACCTCCCCGCTGCGCAGCCAGAAGTTCGCGAACACCAGCCCCTCGTCGCAGTCGATGCGCGTCCCCCCCGCCGCTCCCACCCGCGGACTGGACGTGCCCGGCGGCACCGAGAGCGCGTATCCGTCCTCCGCGGTGCCCGTCACCACCGGCACCCCGCAATGCAGCGTCACCCCGGAAATGCGCCCCTCACGGCCCCCCGGATTCGCCGTGAACGCCGCCACGACCTCCCCCGCAGGACACAGCGCCGTGCTCGTCCCCCCGGACGTCGTCGCGCCGAATCCCGTCGGCGGATGCCACACGTGCTCCGCCGCCGGCGCGATCCGGAACTCCGGCGGGTCCGCCGCCAGATCCACCGCCGCTGGCGCACACCGGATCTGGAACCCGGCGATCGACCCCGACCAGAAGGCGATGCTCCCGGTCGCCCGAATCCCCACCGGCACCCGACCCGCCGGACAGTCCGCCTCGGGTCGGATGACGCCGCTGCCCCGACCGGTCACCACCCCCGTCCGGGTGTGGAGCACCCGCAGGTCCGTGCACCGCAACCGAAGGCCGTCCACCACCAGACCGGACACCACGTCCGCGCCATTGACCCACGCCCCCGGCGCACACGAGAGCAACTCCCCGTCGATCCCCGGGTTCACCCCCAGCCACGGCGCCGCCACCTCCGGCCCCGCGGGACGCATGCGCAGCGTGTCGTCGAAACCGAACGGCGCGCAGCGCAGACGCAGACCCGTCGGCTGCGTGACGCTCCCGAAGGTCTCGATGCCCACCGCCGCATGGCCCTCCGGACACGACGACGTGAGCAGCTCTCCCCCGTGCGACGCCGTCCCGTCCGCCGGCAGCAGCAGCTCCGCGAACGGCCCAACGCCCGGCACCATCCGCCACACGTTCTCCATCGCCTCCGGATCGAACTGCATGCACCGCAGACGCACCTGCGTGAGGTTGTTCACCGTACCGAACTGCGTCGAGCGATACCCCTCCACCGCCGTCAGGTAGTAGGATTCCGGACACAGGCGCTCCACCGCGGACTCCGTCGGCCCGAACCACCCCGTCGGCGCAACGTTCACCTGCACCCGCGACCAGATGTCGCAGTCGGGCGCCTGCCGCGGCGTGCAGATGCCCGCCTGGCAAATCGCCTCCGGCGTCCCCGCACAGAAGTTCGGATTCGGTACGCAGGCCGTGCCATCCTCCACCGTCTCGAACGTGCAGCCGAGCACCGGGTCACACACGCCTGCGGTACACGACGACGCCAGCGTCGGACACGTCTCCACCGCCACCACGACACACACCCCGGCCTCGCACACGTTCTCCGTGCACAGGTCGCCGTCATCGCACACAACCCCCTCGTTCGCCGGCGCCGCTGCGCACTCTCCCGTCGCCTCGTCGCACGTCCCTGCGACGCAGGCACCATCCAGACCGCTGCAGTCCACGGCCGGGCCCGCGCACACCCCACCCACGCACACGCTCACCGTGCACGGATCACCATCATCGCACGATGCACCCTCGTTCACAGCCTCCGCAACGCACTCCCCCGTCGCCTCGTCGCACACCCCGCGCTCGCACGCATCATCGAGGCCGCTGCAGTCCACGTTGGCACAGGGCTCCGTGGGCTCGGGATCCGTCGGCGCGGGATCCGTCGGCACAGGATCCGTCGGCACAGGATCCGTCGGCGCAGGATCCGTCGGCGCAGGATCCGT
>REDH01000005.1 GCA_007693585.1 Deltaproteobacteria bacterium | reverse complement strand
GGACCTGTCCGATCACGGATTCCAGGTTTCGACCATGCGGCGGCCGAGGGCGCGGTTGCCGAACAGAACGACCTTGGAGCGCGCGCGGGTGAGGGTCACGTTCATGCGGCGGCGGTCGAAGACGAAGTCGTTCCAGTCGCGGGTGACGAGGCTGATCAGCATGGCCTCTTTTTCGCGGCCCTGGAAGCGCTCGACGGTATCGACCTCGATGCGGTCGGCGTCGGCGGGATCGAGGTGTTCTCGGAGCGCCAGGCGGATGGCCTGGCACTGGGCCCGGAAGGGCGCGACGACGCCGAGCCAGTCGTCGCCGAGGGTGAGGGAGCCGCTGCGGCGGTGGAGCGTCACGAAGGCGGCGGCGGTGGCGGCGACGGCCTCGGCCTCGACGGCGTTGTGGTTGCCATCACACGCGCCGCCGGGGTCGACCCACACCACCGGGCGCGCGGGGTCCACGCGGCGACGAAGCGCGTCGGGCAGGTCGGCGACGAGGGTCGGCGACAGGGAGAGCCGTCGGTCGGCGTTTCGGCCTCCGGCGCGCAGGCGGTCGGCGTAGAACAGCCGGCTCGGCACGGCCTGGACCGCGTCGCTCATGCGGTACTGATCGCGGAGCATCACGCCGGGAAGAACGGCTCGGAGCCGTTCGAAGAGGGATTGGTCGAGGCCTCCGAGGCCGGCCGCGGTGGCGGCGGGGTCGCGTTCTGGCGCGACGGTGGCGGTCAGCGCGTCGGGTGCGGAGACCACCGGCGGCAGTTGGCAGTCGTCGCCCACCAGGACGAAGCGTCGCCCCCGCAGGATGGCGCCGACGGCCATGGGTTCGGTGAGCTGGCTGGCTTCGTCGACGATGACGACGTCGAAGAGGGGGGTGGTGCCGTGCGGGGCGCCGTGCACGTCCACGCCGCGCTCGAGGACATCGAAGACGGCGTTGCGCACGCAGGCGTGGGTGGTGGCGGCGACGACGGGTGCGCGGCGCAGGTCTCGTGCGAGCCGGCTCAGGCTCGGAGCCTTGCGCGCGAGCGACACGCTGAAGTGGTCGTCGGGGTCGCGTCCGATGGCGGCGAGGGTGGTCTTGAGTTCGTGGCTGCCCGAGAGGGGGTGTCCGACGCGCAGGACGTCGTGGACGCCGGCGCCGATGGTGCGCGCGAGCATGGTGTCGACGGCGGTGTTCGTGTGCGCGGTCAGGAGCACGCGCTGGCCGTCGGCGACGAGCCGTCGGACGATCTCGGCGATGACGGTGGTCTTCCCGGTGCCCGGGGGGCCCTGGATGAGCAGGCCCTGCGGGGCTTCGAGCGCGCGCGCGACGGCGTTTCGCTGTCGGGCGTTGAGGGGGGTGCCGCCGCTGTCCGCGTGGGACGCTTCCGGGTTTTCGGGGTGCGGCGCGCGCGCGGCCGCGCTGTGGGGCGCGGCGGTGTTCGGATCGTCGTCGGTCTCGCCGTCGAGGCGTTCGCGGGGGATGGGGTGAACGCAGGCGGCGGGGTCGGCGAGCAGCTTCAGGAGTTCGCGCTGCGGCCCGATGAGTGCGCGCCACAGGGCGACGTGCATGTCGCGGAAGCCGATCCGTGCGGGCTCGCGCTCGAGGTACCAGCCGCTCGGGGGGAGTGACTCGGCCAGTCCGGCGCCGTCGGTGGCGAGGGTGAGCTGTCCACTGGCGGCGTTTCGGACGATGCCGTGGAGGGCCGGTTCCGCGTCGAGGTCTCCGCGGTGGGCGACGACGCGGTCGCCCTCGTGGAGGTGTGTGGTGGGGGGGACGGTGAAGTGGACGAGTCCGTGGGTGGGCTCGGCGCCCGTGAGCACGGCACCTCCGAAGGCGTTCTGCTGGGCGACGCGTTCGGCGAGGGCATCGGGGCGCAGGAGTCGGCCGAGGTCGAGGGAGGCTGCGCGGTACTCGCGTTCGATGAGGCGCACGAAATGGAAGTACCAGCGTCGCGCGGCCTCGACGAGGGTTCTGGGGGTGTCGTTCCAGGCGAGTTCGGCGGGGACGCGTTCCTGATGGGCTCCGCACTGGGAACCGAGGACAGAGGTCTGGTGGCGGCAGGCTTCGCGAAGCCAGCGGCAGGGTTCGTCGCGGCAGCGGTCGGGCTGCTCCATCCAGGAGAGGGGTCGGGCGGGGCTGTCGCCGTCGGAGAAGTGGCGGTGGAGGGCGACGAGGTCGTTTCGGGCGAGCACGACGCGCCGTTCGTCGCGGAGTTCGCCGCGGTAGAGGGGTTTTTCGACGCCGATCCGGGAGTAGAGGAGGGTGCCTTCGAGCTGGCGGTCGAGGGCTTTCGCGGCCTCGTCCCAGAGCAGGGCGTAGCAGCGGAGCTGCTGTTCGTGTTCGGTGGTCTGCCGTCGGCCGGTCTTGAGTTCGACGATGTGCATGCGGTCGCCTTCGAGGAGGGCGAGGTCGATGCGTCCTTCGAGTCCGTATTTTCCGGAGAGTCGACGTGCTTCGGCGGCGCGGACGCCGGCCTCTCGCGCGCGGGCTTTCCAAGGTGCGAGGAAGGTGAAGTGGGCCTGCATGCGGTCGCGGAGTTCGGGGAGGTCGGCGTCCTCGAAGGCTGCGGCGAGCAGTTCGAGGCGTTGCTCGGCGACGGCGCGGTCGAAGGCGGCGCTGAAGCCCGGGGTCTCGTCGGCGGGGGCGCGCATGAGGTGTTCGAGGATGCGGTGTGCGAGGGAGCCCTCGACGAGGTAGTGTTCGCGGGCGCGGGGCTGGCGCATGGCGACGAGGCTGCGGGTGGCGCAGGGCGGGGCACGCACGCCGTCGACCCGCGCGACTTCGGTGACGGGGATGGGGAAGGAGGGTTCGATCACGGGGAGGGTGGCACCATCGGCGAGGAGGAAGGTGTCGTCGTCGCGGTTTCGCACGCAGGCGCCGAGCAGGTTGAGTTCGGCGCCTGGCCAGAGGCTGGCGAGGGCGTCGTGGACGCGGCGTTCCGCGGGTGAGCTGTCCTTCCAG
>REDH01000135.1 GCA_007693585.1 Deltaproteobacteria bacterium | reverse complement strand
GGGGGTGGCGGGCGGGCTGGGGGTGGGGACGGGGGTGCTGTTCCTCACGAGCGGGGCCGGGGGGCATGTGCGGGAGGCGTGGCTCGGGCCGGGGCCTGGCGACGTGGGGGTGGAGGTGCGGCTGCGCTTCTGAGGAGCGGTGGGGGGAGGAGCGGCGAGGCGCCATGCCTGCGCCGTCGAGCCCTTGGTGCGGGTACTCGTGGGCCCGCGGGTCAGGCGGATGCGCTGAGGGCGTGGTCGAGGTCGGCGATGAGGTGGCAGGCCTGCGGGTCAGGCGGATGCGCTGAGGGCGTGGTCGAGGTCGGCGAGGAGGTCGTCGGGGTCCTCGCAGCCGACGGAGAGGCGGACGGTGCCGGGCTGGAGGCCGATGCGCTCGCGGCTGGCGGGGAGGCGGTGGGAGGTGTTGAAGGGGAGGCAGGCGAGGGACTCGACGCCGCCGAGGGAGGTGGCGGGCTCGATGATGCGGAGGGCGTCGAGGAAGCGGAGGGCGCGGGGGTCGCCGCCGCGGAGGACGAGGCTCATCATGCCGCCGCGGCCCTGGAGCCAGGAGGGGAGGGGGTGGGGGTGTCCCGGGGCGTGGATGCGGGCGACGTCGGGGTGGGTGGCGAGGTGTTCGGCGATGCGGCCAAGGCCGACCTGCATGGCGTCGGTGCGCAGGGCGAGGGTCTTGAGGCCGCGGCGGACGAGGGTGGCGGCGTGGGGGTCGAGGCAGGGTCCGAGGTGGAGCATGGCCTCCCAGACGGGGTGGATGGCGTCGCGCGGACCGCAGACGAGTCCGCCGTGGACGTCGCTGTGTCCGGCGATGGACTTGGAGAGGCTTTCGACGACGAAGGTGGCGCCCAGGGGGATGGGGGTGCAGACGAGGGGGTTGGGGAAGGTGTAGTCGACGGCGAGGGGGGTGTCGTGCTGCTGGCAGAGGGTGGCGAGGGCGGGGAGGTCGGGGGCGTCGACGAGGGGGTTGGTGAGGGTCTCGACGAGGACGAGGGCGGCGGGTCCGTGGTCGAGGGCGTGGCGCAGGGAGTCGGGCTGGAGGGCGTCGAAGCGTTCGATGGTGCGGCCGGCGGGGGCGAGGTAGCGGTCGAGGAGGCTGTCGGTGACCCCGTAGAGGGCGCTGGCGACGAGGACGCGGTCGCCGGGGTGGGTGTGTGCGAAGAGGAGCGCGGAGAGAGCGCCCATGCCGCTGGCGGTGCAGACGGCGTCCTCGGCGTGGTGGAGCTCGGCGAGGCGTTCCTCGAGGGCGCGGACGGTGGGGTTGCCCATGCGCGTGTAGAGGAACTGGGAGCGGTAGTCGCCGCGGTCCATGGCGTCGTTGAGGGCGCCGTCGATGCGGAAGGTGGTGCTCTGGACGGTGGGGGTGACGATGGGCACCTGTCCGGCGGGGGAGGGGGCGTCGGCGGCGATGACGCGGGTGCGTGGGGATGGGGGCTTGCGCTGCATGGGAGATCCGGGTTGGGCGGGCATCAGGGGAACAGGAGGAACTCGCCGGGATCGGGGACGGAGAGTCGCTGGTCGGCGACGTCGAGCAGGTTGTCGAGGAAGAGAATGCGGTTGAGCCAGGTGGTGAGGTCGAGGCCTTCGCTGTTGACGCTGAGCCCCACGCGGCTCTGGAGGAGGGCGAGGTGGGACGCCCCGGTGTTGAGGTCTCGCAGGATCTGGACGATCCGTTCGTCATCGTCGCTCCACTCCGCGTTCTGCACGAGGGCGAGGTTGATCTGTTCGCTGTTCATGATGGTCACGCGTTCGAGCTGGGCGGAGTAGTCGATGGAGAGCAATGCGCCGATGCCGCTGCAGAGGCCGTATTCGTCGGAGCAGGGCGCGGCGGAGATGTTCCGGATCAGGGAGTCGAGGATCGCGGTGCGGACGAAGTAGCTGAGGACGCCGGTGCCTTCGATGCGGTCGATGAGGGTGTGGTGGATGTTCATCGAGGGGGCGCCGCTGGTGTGGTTGACGGCGAAGATGCCGCCGCCGGCGTTCTCGGGGAGGTTGGGGGGCGCCGAGATGCGGAGGATGGCGCTGTTGCGGAGCTCGAGCCAATGGCTGGTGAAGACGCCGATGCCGTGGCCGTGGCCGTCGGCGATCAGCACCTGGTTTGCGCGCAGCGAGGCGCTGTCGGTCAGGACGATTCCGGCGAGGGTGAAATCGGTGAACGGGTGCAGTCCGAAGTGCTGGATGCGGACCTGTTCGATGTCCTGCGCGACCTGTCCACCGAGCACGATGCCCGCGCCGGTGAGGTGTGTGATGGTGGCATCGTGGATGCGGACGCGCGCGTGGTCTCCGGTGTGGATGCCGTTTCCGAGGGGCCAGTCGCGTTCGGACCTCAGCTCGGCGATGACGAGGGAGCGCGCGTCGAGCTCGGCGAAGTAGAACGCGATGATCCCTGCGCCCTGCGCGCGAAGGATCACGACATCCTCGAGCTCGGTGCGGGTGAAGTGAAGGAGTTCGAGCGCATTGCCGAGGGCGTCTTCGGGACCGTGGGTGATGTTCGCGACGAGGACGGTGTGGAGCGTGAGGCGGCTGTGGTCGGTCGCGACGATGCCGAGACCCGGGGAATCGGAGAGGATGCCGCGCGTGATGGCGACGCGTGCGTCGTCGACGTTCCAGAGGAGGGCCCCTTCGTCGAGGTTGGCGGGGTGTGCGGGGTGTCGTGCGACGAGGTCGTGCAGGTCGAGCCGGCTTCGGTCGAGGGCTTCGAGCGACCCGTTTCCGTGGTCGCGCAGGAAGAGGCGTTCGGCGCGGAGTGTGGCGTCTTCGAGGGCGAGGATGCCAGCGCTGGGGTTCGGGTCGGTGGGTTGGTAGGCGCTGTCGAGCCCGAGGAGCGCGACATCCTCGAGGTGGGTCTCGCTCTGGCCGAAGGCGACGAGTTCGGAGTGGAACCCGGGCCCGATCACGGTGGACGTGAGGGTGGTCCGTGCCTCGCCGGCGAGGCGGATGCCGTCGGCGGAACGTGGTGCTCCGTCGGTGCGTCGGATCCGAATCCGGTGCAGTTGTGCCGTGGCGCGGCCGCCGATGGCGATGCCGCCTCGTTCGGTGGCGAGGTCGAGTCCCGCAGCGTCGAGGCGGGCCGTGCCCTGGACGCGGAGGGCGACGTGCGGGTCGCCGTCGCCGTCGGTGGCTTCC
Source organism: Deltaproteobacteria bacterium (assembly GCA_007693585.1). Lineage (GTDB taxonomy): Bacteria > Myxococcota_A > Bradymonadia > REDH01 > REDH01 > REDH01. The sequence goes on along the minus strand of REDH01000135.1, from coordinate 11,293 downwards.
ACGGACACGTCCTCGAGCACGATGTGTCCCGCCTCGGCATCCAGGAGGAGCCGGGCCGAGGACCGCAGCCGGACCCCGTTCAGGGTTACCGTGGTGCCGTCGGGGGGCAGGCGGGTGAGCGTGCCCTCGATCGCGAGGTCCTGCACGGTGACGCTGGCCCCGTCGCGGAGGGTCAGCACGGGGTCGTCCTCGAGGGGGGTACGGAGGTGAGTCCGCGCGGTGCAGTGTCCGAGGAGGGTGAGGTCATGGGGGATCTCGACGGGGCCCTCGTGGTGTCCTGCGCCGAGGACGATGATGCTTCCGGGCGTCGATGCGGCGACGGCGCGGGTGAGGGTCTGGAGGGGTGATCGAGGTCCGCCGGGGTTGAGGTCATCTCCGGTGGTGGCGTCCACGTGCAGGACGAGGCCGCCGTCGGCGGGGAGCGGGATGCGGTCCTCGGGAGGCCACGGTCGTTCGTCGGTGGGGCAGGGCGAGCCGACCGGTGCACAGGCGTCTCGTCCGGGCCACCAGGCCTGGTCGCCGTCGGTGCAGGAGGCGGTCTGCTCGAGGTCGTTCTCGTGCGCCATGAACGCCGGCAGGCAGACGCCGGTGGTGGGCGCGAAGACGCTGTCCGGGTCGTCGGCGTGGCCTCCGGGGCAGTCGTCGACGGGCCGTCCGTGCAGGAAGGCCTCCCAGGGCGGTTGATCGTCCGCGATCGGCGGGGGCACGCACGTGAAGGGGTGCAGGGATGGTCCGGGGGAGGAGCCCGGTTGGGGAAGGTGGAGAAACCCGTCCGGGCATTCGACGCTCCAGTCATCCCTCGGGGTCTCGGGGCAGGGCTGGCCCGGGACGAGGCCGAAGGGGCCGCAGGCCTCGGGAGCCGAGGTGGGCAGGGTGTCCGGGACAGGTGTTGTGGACTCGGCGTTCGGAGGGTCGTCGCTGCAGGCGCTCGCGAGGAGGGCGAGGGTGGCGAGGAGCGTCGCGCCGCGCAGGGGATTGCGGGCGCCTGGCCGCGCGAGGATCGCACCGGGGGGCTTGCGCTGCATGGGGAGGGGGGTGATGGGGGGAAGTCCGCGGGTGGGATGCCCGCGGGGAGCGTACGGGAGGAGTCGATGCTGGTCCACGTCGGTGTGAAGGTGCTTCACGTGCTGGGGGTGATCGCGTGGGTGGGCGGTGCGCTGTCGCTGTCGGTGCTGATGGCGTGGCGGGCGGGGCAGGACGAGGCGGGTCGTCGGGCGCTGGCGGTGCCGATGCGTCGGCTGGCGCTGGGGGTGGTGCTGCCGGGGCTGGTGCTGGCGCTGGCGGCGGGGGTCTGGCTGCTGGTGACGAAGCTCGAGTACTTCCGGCTGGCGGTGTGGTTTCACATCAAGCTGCCGCTGGTGTTGCTGGCGGCGGGGGACACGGGGCTGTGCGTGTTTCGTGCGGTGTGGTTGTCGGAGGAGCCTGGTGAGGCAGGGCCGGCGGCGGCGTCGGAGTGGCGGCGGGTGGGGGTGATGGTGGGGGTGGTGGCGGTGGTGGTGGGGCTCGCGCTGTTCAAGTTGCCGATTCGACTGGCGGGTTGAGATCCTGACGCGCTGCGTGGTGCGGGTCCGGCCGCGGCGGTTGCCACGTGGGGATCGCCTTCGTACACCCCGGTCGGCGGCGACCCGGCGTGCGGCATGGACCTGTGCGGGGTTCGTGCGCGCGACCGGACCCACCCGAGACGAGGAACGCATGGAGCTCAAGGATCTGCGATACGAGAAGGACGGCTGGCTGGCGACGATCACGCTGGACCGCGAGGAGACGCGCAACGCGTACAGCGACGCCATGATCGAGTCGCTGGTGACGGCGCTGGATGTGGCGGAGCAGGACGACGAGGTTCGGTGCGTGGTGATCACGGGAGCGGGGGGCACGTTCAGCGGCGGGGGGGACCTGAAGCTGATGCAGGCGCGAGGCGGGATGTTCGCGGGGGGTCCGGTGCAGTTGCGCTCTGCGTATCTGCGGGGCATCCAGCGGATTCCGCGTCGGATGACGCGCTTCGAGAAGCCGACGATCGCGGCGATCAACGGGCCGGCGATCGGGGCGGGGCTGGACCTGGCGTGCATGTGTGACCTTCGCATTGCGGCGAACGGGGCGCGGTTCGGCAGCACGTTCGTGAAGCTCGGTCTGATCCCCGGCGACGGTGGAGCGTACCTCCTCGCGCGCATCGTGGGGTTCCCGCGGGCGCTGGAGATGGTGATGACCGGCCGGCTGATCGACACGATCGAGGCGGAGCGGATCGGTCTGGTGAACGAGATCGTGGACGGCGCCGACCTGATGGCCGCGGTGCGCCGGCAGGCGGAGCGGATCGCGAACAATGCGCCGCTGGCGGTGCGGCTGGCCAAGAGCGCGGTCTACCACTCGTGGGATCTGAACCTCGAGAGCGCGCTGAACCTCGCCGCGACCTACCAGGGGATTGTGCAGAACACGCCCGACCACGACGAGGGTGTGGCGGCGACGATCGAGCGCCGGGCGCCGCACTTCGAGGGCAAGTAGTCGCTGCCTTCCAGGGATCAGCCCTGGTCCACGGTCTGGGAGACGTCGTCCGGGTCGCTGTGCCGCAGGCTCTCGTCGTGGGGAAGGAAGCCGCGCGGCGACCGCAGGAAGGCGAAGGGGGTGGCGTGCAGGAAGTTCGAGACGCGCGACATGTAGATGTCGGCGTGTCGCTCGAGCTGTCTCGCGAGGTGGCTCTTGTCGTTCCCGGCGCGCAGGAGCAGTCCCCACTCGGGGTGGAAGAGGGTCGCGGCTGCCTGGGCGAGGGGGGCGATTTCGGCGTCGATGGCGTCGATCTCCGAGCGGAGCCGGTGGATGTGTTCGCGCACCTCGTCGCGGTCCGCGGGGTCGGGCTCGGCTTCGATGCGGCACAGTCGGAGCCGAGCCTGGGCGAGCTCGGCCTCGCAGGCGGCCTTGCGGTGCATGCCGTCGGAGAGGCGCTCCTGATGGGCCTCGAACTGGCGCTGGGCGGTGATGTCGCCCTCGAGCTCGCGGATGACGAGGGCGGTTCGCCATCGGAGGAGGTTCTTGGAGACGTTGACGTCGGTGAAGATGTGGTCGCCGACGTAGAGGATCTCGTCGCCGCCGACGCCGAGGAACTGCTCGACGCTGCTGGCGTCCCCGCCCTGGTGGACGGCGCCCTCGGCGAACGAGAAGCAGGGCTCGAGGAGGCCGCGCTCCTCGTCGGCGACGCGGAAGAGGGGCTGCCGGGGGTGGAAGAAGGCGGGCTTTCGAGCGGAGACGATGACGAGGTCGAAGAGGTCTCGCCAGGTGGTGCCGTCGGGCAGGAAGCGGTCGAAGGCGAAGGCCATGATCTCGCGGGTGTAGGGCCACTCGGAGTTGGTGATGAGGAGCAGCTTCCGCCCGGCGATCTTCTGGTCGAGGAGGGCCCGCGGGGTGTCGGGGTCGAGGTCGACGTAGGTCTCGGGGGAGGCGAGGATGTCCGCCTTGAGGAGGCCTTCCATGTGGGCTTCGTCGATGGCGCGGTGGACGATGCGGAAGACGTCGTCGTAGTTCATGTGGCCGGGGAGCCTGTCCTCGTCGAGGAGGTCGACGAGCTGCGCGAACATGCAGGCTTCGGAGAGGGAGAAGAGGGTGTTGAGGAACTCCCAGCGGTCATCGTGCAGGGAGACGTGAGTCCGCGCGTAGCGACGGCGTTGCTCGTCGAAGGGGAGCGGCCTGGTGCCGTGGGTGGCGCGGGTGACGTAGCCGAAGCGGTTGGCCTTCACGAGGTTGCCGAGCTCGCGGTCGATGATGAGCCCGCGCATGACCTGCTCGGGCCGGAATCGCAGGTGCTCGACGGGCCAGCCGAGGGCGACGAGCTTTGTGCGCAGGTGGGTATACGCCCGCTGCTCCCAGGCCTCGGCGTGGTAGTGGATGAGGGTGTAGTCCATGTCGTAGCCGATGGCCTTGAGGGACCGCAGGTTGAGGGTCCGGTTGCAGTAGATGCGGCGCTCGGCGGGGATGGGGGAGGCGGTCATGGGGTCCGGGGTCGGCGGAGGGCGGGGCGTGGCGGTGCGGGTGCGCGCCGCGTGCGCGGGGCGGTGGTGTGCGGCGCGTTCCGGCGCAAGGGGAGCACGAAGGAACGCGTGCCGCGGCGCGCCATCGGCGGCGTTCGTGGACGGGGAGCACCTGTCGGCGGTGAGGCGCATCCTACCGCACAGGTGAGGCGATGTCGCCTCCTGCACAGAGGTCCACGATGATTTCCGCCGAGCACATGGAGCGTTTGCCGATCTTCCCGCTGAGCCGGGCGACGCTCTTTCCGCATGCGCTGCTTCCGCTGCACATCTTCGAGCCCCGCTACCGGGCGATGACGGAGCACTGCCTCCGGGACGGGCGGCCGATGGCGATCGCCATGGTCCACGAGGGTGAGCAGTCGGGCCTGCCGACCGTGCACCCGGAGATGGGGATGGGGGTGATCGAGCGGCACGAGCGTCTGCCGGACGGGCGGTTTCACATCGTGCTCCGCGGCCTCGGCCGGGTGCGGATCGTTCGGGAGTGGCCACAGCAGCAGGCGTGGCGGGAGGTGGAGGCGGCGCCCCTGTGCGATCGGGTGGAGGACTTTGGTGTGGTGGCGGGCCACATGGCGACCCTCCGCGGATGCCTGCAGGCGCTCCAGCGGATGCGTCCGGATCTGGCGAGCTCGCTGGCGCAGCTCGCGCCGGAGGACGAGCCGCCGGGGGCGGTGGCGGACCGGCTGGCGATGAGCTTCTTCCCGGAGTCCGAGCCACGTCAGGCCCTGATCGCCGAGCCGCTGGTGGAGGCGCGCCTCGAGCGGGTGGTCGAGCGGGTGGGCGAGGTGCTGGCGCGCCTGGGTGCGGCGGACGGGGGCGTGTTCAACTGAGGCGCGTTCAGCCGCGGAGGGCCGCGGCGACCACCTTCGGCAGTCGGAGCAGGGAGGGGTTGGCCTCGAAGGCGGTGAGCCGCCGGCCGAGCTCCTCCTGGTTGCGGTGATCGCCAAACCAGGCCGGGGTGGGCCGGATGCGGAACGGGGCGCGGAGAACGGACTTCTGCGGGTGGTCGAAGAGGTAGGTGTTGTGGACCACACCGCGACCGGAGCGGATGTCCTCGAGGGGATGTCCGGGGAAGGCACCCCAGGTGGTGACGACGAGGCCGTAGATGACGCCGGCCCAGACGTTGACGCCGATTCCGCCGTACCGGAGGTTGGCGACGGCGGCGTCGACCGCCTCGCCGAACTGCTTCTCGGTGCTCGGGTGGACGAGCATCATGCAGGAGAGGGTGCCCCAGATGTGGTCGTTGGCGAAGGGCACGGCCTTCTCGAGGTAGTCGGGGGCGTCGGTGGCGTCGATCTCGACGAGGGCGAGCACCCCGCAGAAGGCCTCGTTGGTGAGGGCGTACTCTCCCTCCTCGGGCTTCACGTCGGGGATCAGGGTCCAGGGGACGATCTGCTCGGTGCGCTCCCCGAGGGGATCGGCCTGGGGGTACTGCTCGACGAAGGCATCGTAGCGCTCCTGCGCCCCGGGGTAGTAGGCCTTTCGGGGCGGAAGGGACTGGAGGCGCCGCCGGAGGGCGGCGAGGAAGGCGTCCTTCTGCGGCCAGCCGCGGGCGAGCAGCAGGACCTTGGCGGCGTTGCAGTTGAAGGAGCCGTTGTTGGCCACCATGCCCGCCACGTGCCGCGCCTGGAACTCGATGTCGCTCTCGGACCAGGGGCCGGGCACGACGAAGACCGGGGTCACGCAGCCGAGCTCGGAGGTGATCTCCTTGGTGAGCAGCGGGTCGTTCTCCGCCTTGCGCCGCTCCACCTCCTCCGGGTCGGTGCCCCAGACGATGGCGTCGTGGGTCCGGTCGGAGCCGGTGATGTGGACCGAGTGCACCCGCTCGTGGTGTACGAGGTGCGCGCCGAGCTCGGCGCCGCCGTGAACCACCGCGAAGAAGCCCTCGCGCCGAAGGGGCTCGAAAGCCTCCTCCCAGAACGGGCCGAGGTAGGCGTTGACGGGGTTCGTCTTCACGAGCACGACCTCGTCGTCAACGATCAGCTTGTAGAGCGCGTCCATCGGACCGATCGAGGCGACGTTGCCTGCGCCGAGCACCAGGGCGACCCCGCCCTCGGAGACGTTGCCCGCGCGCTTCTCCCGATAGAGGCGCCCCTGGGAGGCGCTCTTGCCCGGCTCCATCCACACCTCGCCCACGAAACCGCCGAAGAGCGCGGAGTCGATGGTGTTCGCGGGGAACACCTGTGCGACGACCTGTCCGTCGGAGCGGGTCCAGACCTTCGGGGGCTTCGGGGCGCCGTCGGCCCGCAGGGACTCGATCAGCAGCCGCAGGTTGCGCACCACCGTCATCGGGCCCCCGAGCCACTCCTCCCCGGCGCGCGGGTCGCCCGTCGAGATGCCCTTGGCGCTCGCCGCCGCCTCCACCCAGTGCTTCGCCGCCTCGAGCGTGTTCTGGATGCACCGCTCCAGCAACTCGATCCGCCGCGGGATGTCGCATGCCACCCACGCCGACCGGCGCTCGTACAGACGCTCGAGGATGCGCTCCGCCTCCTCGATGGACGTGGGCGCGATGGACGGGGGAGGCTCGGGGAACTTCGGCGATGCCATGGCAGACTCCAGGGGCAGGATCGGCGCGCCCGCACCGGGACCGGCGCAGGCCGCCCGATCGGGCGTGGGGGCGCGACGAGTCTACGTGCGCACGGCCGCAGGGTCAACGCGGGCCCACAGGCCATGGACCACCGGCGCCCGGTCGGCGGACGTGCCGCTCTCCACGTGCGTCGCCGCACCCGTGGCCCGCACCCGCAGGCACCCCCTGCACACGACAGGGGATTGAGGTCGCCACTCGTCCCGGCGCCCCGCATTCCGCGTCCCGAACCGGTTCGCCTGGCGAGATTCCAGCGCTGGCGATCGAAGCGTCGATGGAGCCCCCACACCCTGCGATCCCCCCGGAGGCAGGGTGCGGAAGCTCGAGGCGAGCATACACGCACGATCCGCACCTGCAAGCCCAGTGGTCTGACGTCTGCTCAACAATCTGACGCGCTGCGTTGTGCCGCGGTGCAACGGGCACCCCGAGCGCGGCCGTCAACGGTGCCTGTCCCCCCGGACGGCACCGTCGACAGCCAGCGCAGGGATGGCGCACCGCCCCCGGAGGGGAACGGTGCGCCGAGAGAGCCGTGCAGCGGCTGTGTCCCCCCGGACCCCGCTGCGAGCTCCCTCGCGAAGTGGGGACGCCGACCGCGCATCTCCCCCCCGGGAGGCGATCGGCGCCCGTGGCCCGCGCACGCGTCGGCGTCCCCCCGGACACCCGCCGCGCAGGCGCGAATCGGTGAGGCCATCGGGCGCGCTCCCCCCCGGGACGCCCCCGATGGCCTCGCTCCGCGCTGGCGTCGGCGTCCCCCCGGACCCCGCCTGCGCGAAACCATCGTGATGTGGCTCGAGGACGTGCATCGTCACACCCACCCTTCCCGGGCCGCAGCCAGCACGCGCTCGGACGTGATCAGGCCAAGCAGAGCACCCGTCTTCCGCGCCACCACAGGCAGCTCCGGGAGTTGCTCGTCCATGATCCGCCGCAGCACCGCCCGAACGTTCATCTCCGGAAACACCGTCCGCCCTTCCGCCGCGTGGAAGTCGCTGATCGGCAGCGACAACACCACCCCCAGCGTCCGCTCCGAAGCAGCCGCCAGGCCGCCCAGCATCCGACGCACGTCCCGCGAACACAGCAGCCCCACCACGCGCCCCTCGCTCAGCACCGGCAGCACCCGCTGCCCGCTCACATCGAACGCCTCCAGCGCCTCCGCGATCGTCGCGTCGATGTCGATGGTCCGCGGCTCGGCGTTCATCAGGTCAGTGGCTCGCATGGCTCCCCCCCCTCTCTCTCGGGCCCGGGCTGGTCTCCCGTCGTGACCTGCATGATTTGCAGATAGCGTGCCAAGCTCGAGGAGTGCGCGATAAACGGAGGTCATCGCCATCAGAGCGAGAGGCTATCGGCGCTGCATCGGCCACGCGCCCGCCCGGACAACCCGCCTCCACCGCTGCCGCGCCCGGCGCGGTTGGGGCATTTCACACGGGGGCGGTGGATCGCGTTTCTTCTCGCACAACAGCGGCACCTCGGGGATCCTCCGATCCCCGCCACGCGGCCTCTGCGGATCCGCCCAGGCGCCCTCAGCGCGAGAAGAGCGTCGAGGTGTTGCGCTCCACCCACCGGCAGTCCGCATCCGGAGCCACCCGCGTCGTGCGAAAGAAGTTGTTCGCCGGAGACGGATCCGGAGACGCCGGGGCGTCCCGCCGGATGAACGCGTTGCTCGCTCCGAGCACCACCTGCTCGTTGTCCCACTCGACGACGCCGTCGAAGGTCTCCTCCGAGAGCGTCGTGGACCACAGGCGATTCCAGCCGCGCTGCACCACGTAGACATCGCCGCTCACCACCCCGCCGATCCGCACCGTCACCCCCGGCGCGCCCGTGCCGTCCTGGTCCACCACGCGGGGGTCCGAGGCATCCTGCGGCAGCCCCTCCCGCTCCGGATCCCCCAGCCGCGCCCCGATCACCTCCACGAATCGCGGCTGCTCGTAGCGCACCCCGCTCGGCTGCGGCGTCAGCCGCGCCGTCCGGGTCGTTCGGCCGAGCGACCGCACGAACTCCTCCGGGATGATCGTGCGCACCATGTTCGGCCGGTTGCGGATGGCGATCGTGCACACCTCCGCCGTCACCGTGAGGTTGGCCCCGCGCTGCGCAATGTCCAGGATCAGGAGGGTCTCCGTGCGGGAACGCACCTCCCCCACCACCGGCACCCGCGTCACGCTCGTCGTCACCTGCTGCTGCGCCCAGCGCCCGGAGAGGTTCGGCAGCGCCTCCAGCCGCTCGGAGGCCTCCGGCCGCAGCGCCGCCAGCGGCTCGCCCGACGCCAGCACCGACCACGCCGGAGTCCAGAGCAGCGCCAGGAGCGCGCACCACGCCAGCGGACGTGCCCATCCCCTGCCGGCGCGCGAACAGATCGCGGCCCCTCGCCCGCGGCCGAATGCCCGTCCCGCCCTCGCCAGCCATCCCCCCATCGCCATCCTCATCCTCCTGTGTCCTGCAACGCCGCGAGCCGCCGACGCGCCGCCGGAAGCCGCCACCACGGCACCGCCGGCAGCGCGTGGTGCTCGTGGTGGTAGCCGAAATGGTAGCACGTCACAAACGACAGCCACGGCGGAAACGCCGCGCTCCGCGCGTGGTGCGCGTTGTCATGGCCCCCCTCCGGCGTGCGGTGCGGCAGCCACGTCCCGAACACGAAGAGCTGCACCGTGCTCAACAGCGCCGGCAACACCCAGAACAGAAGGAGCCGCCCCTCCGCCACCCCCACCGCGTGCGACAGCACGTTGAACGCCACCGCCATCCACAGGAGCTGGCCCCACGTCACGTACTCCCCCACGAACCGCACGTACCACCGCACCACCCCCGGCGACCCCGGCGCGTGGTGATCCGGATCGAGCGCCGTGCCCGGAAAGCGGTGGTGGCGGATGTGCCGCTCCAGCAGCCGGCCCCACGAAAACCCCGCATACAGCCGCGCCACGACCCGCCCCACCAGGCGGTTGAGCCGCGGCCAGCGCGGACAGACCGTCCCGTGCAGCGCGTCGTGCACCGTGATGAACAGCCCCGTGTGCACGAACACGCTCAGCACCACGAGCACCGCCGCACCCACCACGCCGAGCCCCTCGACCCCCCGGGTGAACCCCACCGCGAGGATCGTCGCCCAGGCCAGCACCAGCGTCCCCGCCGCCACCAGCCCCGTCACCGACGCCCCCACCGACCGGTCCGGCGTCGCCTCCAGCGGACGCACCGCCGACGGAGCCTCCGCCCCGGCCGCCTCCCGCGCCGCTGTCGCCTCGATCTCCATGTCCCCGAACCCCCGTTCGTGCCCGCCGTCACCAACCACGGCTCAGCGCGGCGGACCGATCTCGTCGGCCGCCTGAAGGCCGCTGCGCACGCACAGCGGCATCCCTCCGCCGGGGTGCGCACTCCCCGACGCAAGATAAAGATGCCGCGGACGCTTCGGATGGTTCGCAGGACGCCGAAACGCCGCCGCCGAGGAGTTCGACGCCGCACCGTAGATCGCCCCGCGCGACCCCGGAAACGCCGCCGCCAGATCCGCCGGCGTGCGCTCCCACACCACCCGGTCCTCCGCCCCGATCCACCCCGCCGCCCGCAGACGACCCATCGCCCGCTCCCGAACCTCCGCCCACACCTCCGCCGGACGCGCACCTTCGGCCGGCTCCGGCGGCGCATTCACCATCACGAACAGCGCCTCCTCCGCCTCCCCCCAGCCCGCCGACCCGTGCGCCGACGTCTGCGCGCACACGTACACCGTCGGCTCCACCGGCGGACGATCCGCATCGAAGATGTCCTCGAACTCCCCCATGTACCGCTCCGGAAACAGCACCGCGTGCGCCGGCCGACGCTCCGCCCCCCGCCGCGCCCGCACGATCGCGTTCCACCCCGACATGCTCGGCGGGTCCGCCGGACGCACCCGGTGCCCCGCCACCCCCTCGAGCAGCGCCCCCGCCACGTGCGCCACGTCCGCATTCGCCACCACCACGTCCGCCGACACCCGCTCCCCGTTCACCACCACCGCGCACGCCTCCCCGTCCTCCACCACGATCCGCTCCACCTCCGCCCCGTACGTGAACCGCACCCCGCGCTCCCGCGCCACCCCCTCCAGCGCCTCCACCATCCGGTGAATCCCCCCGCGCACCCCATACCCCCCCTCGCCCAACTCCACCCACGAGATGCAGTTCAGCGTCGCCGGCGCCGTCCGCGGATCCGACCCGTTGTACGTCGCGTACCGCAGCAGAATGTCCCGCAGGTACGGGTTGCGCACCCGCTTCTCGATCCCCCCGCGCATCGTCGAGAACGGATCCACCCGCAGCAGCTCCCGAAGCCGCGTCATCCCGAGCCACGCCATCCGCCCGAAACTCGGCGCCGGACCGAACACGAAGTTCGGCGCCGCCGCATCCCAGATCCCCCCCGCATACGCCAGGAACGCGTCCAGCTCCCGCTGCGCCTCCACCCCCAGCGACTTCGCCACCAGCGTGCGCGTCCACTCCAGCTCCGCATGCACGTCCACCACCGTCCCGTCCGGCCACGCGTACCGAAACGCCGGCTCCGGCGCGATCAGCTCCACCCGCTCCGCCATCTCCACCCCCGCCCGCGCGAACACCGCCTCGAACACCCGCGGCATCGTCAGCACGCTCTGACCCGTGTCCACCTCCACCCCGTCCAGCTCCACCACCCCCGCCTTGCCCCCCGCACGCGACCCGCGCTCGAACACCTTCAACGACCACCGCACCGCTGCCGGCATCGCCGTCGCGAC
>REDH01000006.1 GCA_007693585.1 Deltaproteobacteria bacterium | reverse complement strand
CCTCGTCGGATGCGGGCGGGGGTGAGTTTGTCGGGTTCGCGGGGTTTCTCCCAGGGCAGGCGTAGGTCGGTGCTGATGGGTCTGGCCAGGCGTAGTGGTGCAGTCGGAAGCGGAAGGCGGTCAGGGCCGCTGGCTCATTGTCAGCACGGCCCACGCATCGGCCAGCAGATGTCATGGATGCATGGTTCCTTGCCCTGGATGGAGAGCACCACGCCGGATCCCATCGACGCCGTCACGCGTAGACGCATGCAGCAGCAGAGGCGCACCGGGACCGGACCGGAGATGCGGATCAGGCGGGCGCTCCATCGCGCCGGTTGGCGCTACCGGGTCGACCGCCCTGTGCTGGAAGGCGATCGCCGCCGCCGCGCTGACATCGTCTTTCCCCGCCTCGGGGTCGCAGTTTTCGTGGACGGATGCTTCTGGCACGGTTGTCCGGAGCATGCGACCGCGCCACACAACAACAAGGCATGGTGGCAAGCCAAGATCGCCGCTAACCGACGGCGGGACCGCGACACCGATTCGCGGCTCGCCGATCAAGGCTGGATCGCTGTTCGCGTCTGGGAGCACGAAGACGTCGACGTTGCGATCCGGCGCATCGTCGAGGTTCTGGAGGCACGGAAGCCCACGCGTTGACGTGGTGTGACCGCTTCTGGCAGCTCAATCGCCTTCCTCGGACGGCTCCGGCGTCGCCCACGAGATGAGTTTCTCGTCCTCAAGCAGGGCATGGGTGGCGATCTGCTCGACCACACCATCCAGGTCCAGCGTGTCGCCGATGTGGGGGCGGCCCCGTCTCGGCGGATCTACGTTCACGTCGAACCAGCGGCATGTGCCCCTGGGCAGTGTGTCCCCGTCGTCGCCCGGGACGTAGAGAACCACGTACGCGAGGTCGCAGCGGTGCGCGTGCGACTCCATGTGCGGGTCGAGTCGGCCGGTCCGGTTGCGGAGCTTGGCGACGGTCTTGGCGAACGAGGAAGGCGCAGCGGCCGTTTTGTCCTCGGTACCCAGAATCGGAACGAAGAACATCCCGACCATCGTCGCCCGCGGTAGGTGTTCGTGGACGACCGATACCTCGTCCCGAAGTTCGTAGAGTCGGCCCGTCAAGTTCTTGTCGTAGTTGCCCGACCTAACATCTTGGAAGCCGAGCCCCTTCAGGGACACGCCGACCTGCAGGCCGGCGAGAGGTGTGAACGCGACGACGTCGATCCGCTTGCCTTGCCCGTAGCCGAGAGGCGTGAAGGACTCCCGACCGCCTCCCTGAGCATCGGGGCGAACCTCCAGACTGTCGAAGTACTTGTTCCGGCGCATGGCGTTTGCGACCATGACCGCGCAAGCGTCTGCGAACCGTTCGGACCACCGCTTCTTCGCCTCACGGTTCCCGCCGACGTCGCGGGATCCAGCGGCGTCGAGAGCTTCAACAAGAGCCGGATCGGTGCTCAGATCCGCCCAACCCATACGTGCTCCTTCCTCCCGGCACGCACCCTACGTCACGCGCGCTCACCGCTCCCGAACCGGTTGTCCACAACCCGTGCCAAGGCCTGCGAGGGGATGTCACCCGGCGGCGGTATCGTCCCATCAACCAGCGGCGAGGACAAGATGCTTGTAGTCGGGACGTTCTCCGGGATCGGAGGGCTAGAGCTCCCCTTCCACGGGGGGGCACATCAGACGGCGCTGCTGTGCGACTGGTGGGCACCGTCACAGCAGGTCCTCGAGGAAAGGTTCCCAGGCACCGAGATCGTCGGCGACATCGCCGAACTCGCTACCCGGGGCCTCCCGACCGACGTCGACACCCTTACCGCAGGGTTCCCCTGCACCGACCTCTCACAGGCCGGCCGGACCGCCGGCATCCGCGGGGAACAGTCAGGGATGGTGCGCTACGTCTTCCAGCTCCTGCGGGAGCACCCCGGGGTCACGACGCTCGTCCTCGAGAACGTCCGCAACATGCTTGTCCTCGACGGAGGCGCGGCGATGGCCTACCTCGTCGAAGAACTGAACGAGCTGGGTTTCCGGTGGGCCTACCGCCTGGTCGACTCGCGGTTCACCGGCGTCCCACAGCGACGTCATCGGGTGCTCCTCGTCGCGACGCGGGGAGACGCGCCGGACCCGAGGCACGTCCTGTTCGCCGACGATCATCCGGAACCCGACCACGATACGGGCGAACACCTGCGGCAGGACGCCTTCGGCTTCTACTGGACCGAAGGACTACGCGGACTCGGCTGGGCTGTGGACGCCGTCCCTCCGCTGAAGGGCGGCAGCACGGTCGGGATCCCTTCACCGCCTGGTATCTGGATCCCGAACGCCCCGCTCGGGCGACGACTGCTCATCCCGTCCATCGAGCAGGCCGAGGCACTCCAAGGATTCCCCCGCGGCTGGACGAAGCCAGCAGACCTGGGAGGGCGCAACGGACCCCGGTGGAAGCTGGTCGGCAACGCCGTGACCGTCGGTGTGACCAGATGGCTCGTGTCGAGACTCGAAGCGCCCGGCGCTCTTGTCGTCGACAATGACGGCCCGCCGGTCGGTCGGCGCTGGCCGAACGCAGCATGGGGCGACGCCTCCGGACGCTGGGCGGTGCACGCCTCCACGTGGCCGGTCGTCGAGCCCTACGAGCACCTGACCGATCTTTGCGATCTCGACGAGTGTCAGCCGCTCACGACGCGCGGCGCAGCTGGATTCCTTGAGCGGCTCCGCAGAGGGAACCTCCGCCGTCCAGCTGCCTTCGAGCGTGACGTGGCTGAGCACATCGAACACCTGAGCGCCCGTGATTTGGGTCTCCGACTACCTGTGTGATCGAGAAGCCGAGGCCCTAGCGGGATGACCAACTCCTTTGGAAACCTTCCCACCTCCATGAGAGCAACTCCCCCCTCGACCACCACCCAAACTTGCGATTGAACCTTGGCGGTTGTTGGCGGCTGGTGGGTGCAGGCGGTCAGGGTGGGGTCTGGTCGCGTTCGTAGATGCGTA
>REDH01000115.1 GCA_007693585.1 Deltaproteobacteria bacterium | reverse complement strand
ACCGGGACCACCTTGTCCCGGCCGACCGGGCGCGCGGGGCGCGGGCGCGCCGCCTCAGCCCTCGCCGCCGGCGCGGGCGATGAAGTTGCTGCAGGCGATGGGGGCGTCCAGCGCCACGGCGGGCAACGCGAATGCGTCCACGATGCCCGGAGCGATGGCGCGTACCTCGGCGCACAGGGTGTTGACCTCGGTGCGCACGGCGCGGGCGCGGGCGCCATCGATGAATCCGTTCTCGAGGAGCCAGCCGGCGCGCTGCTCGACGGCGTGCAGGCCGAAGAGGGCCTGCACGGAGGTGAGGGTGTCGCGGACGGTGGCGTCGCCTGCGGCGGCGACGGCCTCGGCGAAACGCTCGGCGACGAGGCGTTCCATCCAGGCTTCGCCGGCGGCGACGAGGTGGTCCTGGCAGTCGTTGAGGGCGTGGAAGGGTTCCATGCCGTCGTCGATGCGGGACTTCATGCGGCGGGCGACGGAGGCGAGGAGGGACTGTTCGCGATGGCGGAGCAGGGTGAGGGCGAGTTCGGGGTCGCGGAGGGTCTCGCCGTCGTTCTTCTGGGCGAGGGTGGGGCGCATGGAGGCGAGGGAGGCGCCGGCGCGTTCGGCGAAATGGCGAAGCAGACCGAAGGCGTCGAAGCCCTGGAAGGTGCGCTGCCAGTCGCTCAGGCGGGAGCGGGCGACGAGCTGCCACAGGACGGTGTTGTCGCCCTCGAAGGTGGTGAAGACCTCGGTGTCGGCGATGAGGTCGGCGAGGCGGTTCTCGGCGAGGTAGCCCTGGCCTCCGCAGCACTCGCGACAGGTGAAGAGCGTTTCGCGGGTGTGGGCGGTGGCCATGGCCTTGAGGCCGGCGGCCATGGCCTCGAGCTCCTGTCGGCCGGTGGACTCGTCGCTCTCGATGTACTGCCGGGTGACGGTGCGCGAGGCGTGGACGAGGGCGACGGTGCGGGCGAGCAGGGGCATGAGTCGCCGCTGGTGCATGCGGTAGTCGAGGATGGGCATCTCGGGTTCGCCGGGGGCGCCGAACTGGCGCCGCTGCTCGCCGTAGCGGATGGCGATGGCGAGGCCGGTCCGGGCGGCCATGAGGCCGGCGCGGGCGACGCTGATGCGGCCGCCGACGAGGGTACCGATGGTGGTGAAGAAGCGCTTTCCGGCGCCGGGGATGGTGGAGATGTAGTCGCCGTCGGGGGTGACGTCGGCGAAGCGGTTGAGGAGGTTCTCGCGGGGGACATCGACGTGGTCGAACCACAGGCGCCCGTTGTCGACGCCGTGGAGTCCCATCTTCTCGCCGCAGTCCCGGATGGAGACGCCGGGGCAGGGTTGGCCGTCCTCGCCGCGGATGGGGACGAGGAGGGCGTGGACCCCGTGGCGGTGTCCGCGGACGACGAGCTGGGCGAAGACGACGGCCATGCGCCCGTGGCAGGCGGCGTTGCCGATCCACTCCTTGCGGGCGGAGGGGCTGGGGGTGTGGAGGACGAAGACGCCGCGGTCGGGGTCCCAGGTGGCGGTGGTCTCGAGGTCACGGACGTTGGAGCCGTGGCCGAACTCGCTCATGGCGAAGCAGCCGGGGAGTTCGAGGGAGGCGACGCGGGGCAGCAGCTCGCGGTGGTGTCGTTCGCGGCCGAGGAAGAAGATGGCGCCGCCGAAGAGTCCGAACTGGACGCCGTACTTGACGACGAGGCTCATGTCGAAGGCGGCGAGCCCTTCGAAGGTGGCCATGAAGGCGCCGGCATCGGCGTCGTCGCCGGCGACAGTGGGCCAGGCGAGCCCACCGAGGCCGCGGTCGGCGAGGAGCTGGAGCCACTCGAGGACCTGTTCGCGGTAGGCGGCGGTGTGGAGGCCGGGCTGTCGAGTGAGCACGCCGTCGTCGAGGAGGCCACGGATGCGGTCGAGGGCGGCGGCGTCCTCGCCGTCGAGGAAGGCGCGCAGGCCGGCGACATCCACCGTGGCCGGTGCGGTGGCGGGGGCCGCGGCGGTCGGGCGCGCCTCCTGGAGCGCGGCGGCGGCGACCTCGGCCTCGTCCACGCCGAGGGCGTCCATGATCTCGCGGACGGCGAGGGCGACGGCGTCGCGGTGGACGGCGGTGCCGTCCGCGTCGAGGGCGGCGACCTCGGCCATGCGTCCGCCGAGACTGGCCAGGGATCGCCGCTCGTTGGCGGGCATGTCGGTGGCGGCGTGGACCATCTCCTCGCGCAGCCGCAGGAGGAGCGACGCGGTCGGGGGCGACTCGGGGTCGAGCCAGGCCGCGGCGACCTCGAGGGCCTGCGGATCGAGGTCGCTGCGCCGCTCGAGCACCGAGCGAATGACGCGAATCTCGGCGCCGGTCAGGTCACCGTCGGCCCAGGCGACGTAGAAGAGCGGCCAGAAGGCGCGCAGCGAGGGATGAAGCATGCGGTCTGCGGACTCCATGGGACGGGCCTGGGCGCGGGGGAAGGGGTGTGGACCCCGGAGGGTCGCGGAGGCGGTCGCAGTCTCCTGCCGGCCGCTCCGCTTGCTCGACTCGCGGGGACGGGGCATGGTATCGCGTCCGCACACGGCTGGCGAGCGTCACGGAGGGGAGGTCGGGTGTTGGCGCGGAATCCCCTATCGCGAGCGCAGGCCCCACCAGTCCCGCGGCAGGCGACCGGATGGAGAGCCGCGGCCCGCCGGGTCCGCGGAGCCGGCCGAGGCGGCGAAGGCCGCGCGAACGCGGGCGCGCGGGTCGACCCACTGGGCGCGGATGCGCGCATCGGGCACGTCGAGTTCGAGGTCGGTGTGGGGGTAGAGGGTGACGGGTTCCGGGTGGGCGACCGAGAGGTGGTGCCCCGGGTCTCTGTCCCCATGCCTTCGCAGGGCGTCGGCGATGGCCAGGGCGTGCCCTGCGGACAGCCGGGCGAGGGCGGTTCGGGGGTCGCGCCAGACCGTGTTGGGCACGCGGCCGAGGAGCCGTGGCGCCTCGGTCCTCACGTGGACGGCGCGGCGGCCGGCGCGCACGAACCGGCTGGTGTTCCGGAGGTTGTCGTCGATGAGGACGAGGGCCTCCTCGAAGCCGTCCTTGCCGGCCCAGCGGGCGAGCTCGGGGATCTTGAGGCTGCTGTCTTCGGGCCGTGTGCGCAGGCTGTTCCCGATCACGCGAGCGACCGGTGCGGGGAGGAGCGCGAGGCGCTCGGCGCGCAGGGCGGGGTCGGCCATGGGCACCACGGCGGCGGCGTAGTCGGTCCGGGTGAAGATGCGCGGGTGCAGAGCGAAGCTCTCGGGGGTGTCTGGCCAGCCGGGGGGTCCGGGTCCGAGCAGGTGGGCGAGGATGGGCAGTTCGTCGGCGATGCGCCACAGGCGCCAGGGGTAGCCATCGGTCCACAGCCGCATCCACGGGTCGAGACCGAGCGTGCGCGATGCGTCCTGCATCCCGAGGATGAGCTCGAGAATACCGGGTCGAATGCGCAGGTACTCGCGATGGCCGAGGTCGCGGGTGCGCACGAGGCGGCCGAGCCCGCGGGCGAGCTCGCTGCCGACCATGAGCCAGTCCCAGAGCACCTCGTCGGCGTCCCAGACGAGGGTGGTGAGGCGGACGTGTCCCTGGAGGACGAGTGCGCGGCCTTCCTGAAAGAGGCGCTGGCCGAATCGGGAGGCGTCGGGGCGGGTCATGGTCGCGGTGGAGAACCGGCAGGGGATGCGGCGGGGCTCAGAATCCCCGGATGGCCTCGAGCTGTTCGCAGGACCAGTCGTTGCCGAAGTCGCAGGCCTGTCCGTGGAGGTCGAGCGCGCGATCCACGTCGCGCTCGACGTGCTCGCCGGCGAGGAGCATTCCGGCGGCGGTGCCGCAGGAGACGCCCTGTCCCTGGGCGCAGGCCCACTCGAGGAGGCGGAGTGCTGCGGGTGGATCCGCGGCGGCGCCGCGTCCTTCGAGGAGGACGTACCAGGCGAGATCGTTGCACGCGTCATCGAGCCCGAGCCCGCAGCCGCGGCTCAGCGCGGCGGCCGCCTCGGCATCGGCTTCGTGGGTGCCCCGCTCGAGGGCGTGAACGGCGAGGTTGCTGCACCCTCGCCCGGAGCCGAGAGAGCAGGCCCTTCGGTAGAGTTCGACGGCCCGGGCTTCGTCGGGCTCCTGGCCCTGTTCCATGCCGTAGATGTACCAGCCGAGATTGGAACAGCCGAGTCCCGAGTCGAGCTCGCAGGCCTGCTCGAGGAGCTGGCGGGCGGTGACGGCATCGATGTCGACGGGCGCCCCGGCGAAGTGGAGGAAGCCGAGATTGGAGCAGCCGAGCCCCGAGCCGCCGTCGCAGGCGCGCCGAAAGAGGTTCATGGCCCTCGGGAAGTCCGTGCTGCGCACGCTCCCCACGACGTAGCCGTGCCAGCCGAGGTGGCTGCAGGCACCGTAATCGCCGGCCTCGCAGGCCTCCTCGAACCGCTCCAGGTGCTCCTCGGTCACCGCGGCGCCCTGCAGGGGGCTCTCGGCAAGGGTCGCGATGCTGCCGGGTTCGGGGATCCCCTCGAGCGCGGTCAGCACCGCAGGGCGGGACCCTGCCTCGGCCGGCGCGTCGGTCGCCGCCGACTCCGGCTCGGCACCGGCGCTGCCCCGGCCCTCCCAGGCGGACGGCGGCGAAGCACCACGCTCCCGGCGCTCCTCCCCCCGCGAGCACGAGGAGACGAGGAGAACGGTCCCCAGCAGGGCGAGAAGGGGCACAGCCCGGGAATGGAAGATTCGTTGCACGGGATGCCTCACGGGCGCAGTCGAGGTGCGATGGTTCGGACACCGACGTCGATCGACGGGGCATCGGTCCCTCCAGTGTAGTGGCTTCCGGACATGGCGTCACGGACTGTCGACCGATCCCCGGCCGCTCGGAACGGAGGACGTTCGCCCTCAGGCCGCCCGAGGGGTGGAGCAACGCGAGCGTTTCGACACCGCGACCAACCTGTTGCCCCTCGTGCAACACTGTGGCCGATCGGCTGGGCCCGCCGTCTCCATCCCCAGAGGCACCCCCGTGGGGCGGGGCAGCGGCCCGGGACCGTGTACGGGTGCGCCCCCCCCCGGCGCAAGCCGGTGCATTCTCGACTCGGGTGCGGCTTCTGGTACGGTTCCTGCGTTCCGTGGTGCCGAGCCGGGGTTTCGGACACCGTGCCGCCCGCATGGTGTCCCCAGCCCTCCCGCCCCCCCGTTCCGGAGTCCCCCCGATGATTCGTCATCCCCTTCGCTATCTGGCTGCTGCCGCCGATCTTCCCCGCGCCCACCCGATCTATCACCGGGCCGTGCGCCGCGCCCTGGACACCGGCCGTCTGACCGCCTCGGTTCGCGCCGAGTTGCGCAGCGATCTGCCGTACATGAGCGCCCTCACCTTCACCCCGGAAATGCTCGGCTTCGACTCCCTCGACGCGGCCGCGGCAGCCATCGCGGCCGGGGATGAACGGATGCGGGGAACCAACCACGTGGACCGGGAGCGGGGGCTGATCATCCAGGCGCCCTTCGTCGAGGAGGGGGCGCACGTCGACTCCAGGGCCGAACTGACCGGCGGCATCCACGTGAGCCGCGGAGTGTTCATCGCCCCGGAGGCGATCGTCCGGATGGACGAGAAGAGTGGTCTGGCGCCCATGGTCATCGGACCCGAGAGCAACATCCAGGACGAGGCGCTCGTGCATGCGGATCACGTCGCCATCGGGGCGCGCTGCATCGTCGCCCACGACGCCGTGGTTCACGGCGCGAAGCTGGCGGACGACGTCACGGTGTACATCAAGGCGATCGTCGACACCGGAGCGGTGGTCGGCCCGGGCACGTTCCTCGACGCCGCAGCCTATGTGGGACGCGGCGTGACCATCCCCCCGGAGCGGTATGTCGCGCCCATGACCGCCGTCACGTCCGACGAGATCGCCCGGTCCCTTCCCCCGATCGACGACGGGCACCGCCGGATGCGCGCCGACGTGCTGGCACACAACGCGGAGCATGCGCAGCGTTACGTTCGCGGCCAGTTCGACGCCCTCGCCGAGATTCTCGACCTCGCCTGACCAGTGTCTCTCCCCTGCGGCGCCCCCATGTGCGCCGCTCGCAGCCCCCTCGCCACCGGATCCGGAACGATGACGATCGAGTCCACGAACTGGACGCCCGACGCCTTTCGGCACCGCTTCGTCGTCGCGAACGGTGTGCGGCTCCACGTAGCAGAAGCCGGAAACACAGGCCCGCTCGTCCTCCTGCTGCACGGGTTCCCGGAGTGCTGGGCCTCCTGGATCCCGGTGATGGGTCGACTCGTCGACGCCGGGTTCCGCGTCGCGGCCCCCGACATGCGCGGCTATGGCACGAGCGAGAAACCCCGTGGCGTGGGCGCCTATCGCTGGGACGCCCTCACCGGTGACATCCATGGCCTCGTGGACGCTCTCGGCGAGCGCCAGGTGCATCTGGTCGGGCACGACTGGGGAGCGATCGTGGCATGGATGACCGTCATGGACGACGCGTCCCGGTACAGCCACCTGACGATCTGCAACGTTCCCCATCCCGCCCACTTCACCCGGATGGCGCTGGACCCGACCCAGCTTCGGCGAAGCTGGTACATCGCGTGGTTCCAGCTCCCGCGGGTGCCGGAGCGCACGCTGCAACGGGACGACCACGCCCTGCTGCGCCGCGTGCTGAAGGCCGACCGGATCCCGGGGACCCTCGACCCCGCGCTCCTGGAGCTCCAGATCGAGGCTGCGACACAACCGGGCGCGCTTACCGCCATGCTCAATTACTACCGGGCCATGGTGCGCCAGGGGCCACGCGCCGTCACCCGGCGCCTGCGGCGGATCACCGTGCCCACCATCGTGTGCTGGGGACAGCGAGACCGGGCCCTCGGGGTCGACTACGCGGCGCCCCCGACCGCGTGGGTCCCCGACTGCGAGGTGCGCCGGTTCCCCGACGCATCCCACTGGGTACAGGTCGACAGGCCCGACGCCGTGGCCCGCGCCATCCGGGACCTCCATGAGCGCGACCGGGTCGGAGCGCGCGAACGCCAGGCGACCGATCCCTGAGCCGGACCACCCGTTGATGACGCGCTCGACGTCTCGCTTGCCCGCATGAGACCGCTGACGTAGCCTGCAGGCACGACATCCGAACGCACCTCGTTCCCGGTTCCCCACGAGTCCGTGGCCCTACCCAACTCCGCCATCGTCATCGGCAGCGGCATCGCAGGCAGCGCATGCGCCTACCTCCTCGGCCGTGAGGGGGTGGCGACCACGGTGATCTGCGCCGAGGATGTGGGTGGCGAGGCGACCCGGGTGGCTCCGGGAATGCTTCAACCGGTGACCGGGCGACGCGCCCGCCTCGCCCCCTGGCACCGCGAGGGCTTCGAGTGGACCCTCGGCCTCGCCCGGCGGCTGGAGGGCAGCACACCGGTCCTGCGACCGCTCGGCGTCCTCCGGGCCGCTCTCGACAACGGACAGGCGGACCTGTGGCGCTCCGCCAGCGCGAACCTCGACCCCGCCATCGCCTGCTGGATCGGTCCCGACGAGGCGGAGCAGCGCTGCGGCGCCATGCCGCACGGCTGTCGCGGCGGGATCTGGATCGGGGGCGGCGGGGTCATCGACACCGCGGCCTTCACCCGCGCACTGCTGGCGGCCGGACGATGCACCGTGATGACCGGAACCGGGGTGATCAGCTTCCGCGTCCACGACGCCGGCGTCGAGGTCCGCGTCGAGGGGCGGGGCACCCTGAGCGCAGACACCCTCGTGCTCGCCGCCGGGGTCGGTACGAACGCCCTGCTGGACGCAAGCGGCCTGCCACCGGTGCGCGGCCTCGTGCCCGCCGGAGGCGTCGTGATCGAGCTGAACACCGATGCCTCTCCCCGCTGTGTCGTCAGCAGCGGGGGATATCTCGTGCCCCGGCCCGGAGGGGTGGTCGTGGGCGCCACGTTCGACGAGCGTTCCCCCTGGGAGGGCATCACCCGCGACGCGGTCGTGGACCTCGAGGGGCGAGCCAGACGCCTGCTGCCTCCGGGGACCACGATGCAGCTCGCCCGGGCACGAAGTGGCGTCCGGCCCGCCACGAAGGATCGTGTCCCGAGGGTCGGCCCCCATCCCGACGCCCCGGCCATTCGCATCTGCACCGGACTCGGCGCCAAGGGGCTGCTGCTCGGCCCCCTGGCCGCCCTCATGCTCGTCAATCAGCTCGCCCGTCGGGACGACGGCCCGCTTCCCCCCGCCCGCTGGACGCCGACCTGCTGAGCCGTCGGCGACGCGCTGGCGCCCCCCCCGACACGGGTGCGTCACATGGGAGGCGGGCGCGCCGTCCCCGCGTCACCCGAACGCCCCGTCGCCACCTCCGTGTCACGCGACAGCGCCGCAGGCCGGCAGCATTCCCCGCATTCGCGCGAGGCGGAACATCCGCCACCGGCGATTCGCCACGTCACGGAGAATTCATGCACGCGGCACGTTGCACCCACGCAGTCGCCATAGAAGGCCGCCTGCGCAGAGCGAAGCGCACGCGGACCGCGCGAGGCGCGTCCGCCGCCACCCGTCAGAAACGCACCGTCTCTCGACACCCACCCGACGATCATGTCCGCATACGTCCCGCCCGGTGCTGCCCCGCCCCCGAAGGAAGAACACGCGATCGAACGCGGTCTGTTCGTGTTCGCCACCTCCGTTCTCGGCCTCTCCGGTGTCCTGGCGGCGTCCTTCGGTCTTTCCTTCATCCTGCAGGCCTTCCCCGTGTGGTGGCTCGTGCAGCATGTTCCCGCGCCATCGCGCGAAGACGCACTGCAGGCCTTCGAGAGCCGCTTCGTGCAGCTCGTCGTGCGCGACGAACCCGAAGTGGAGGAAGAGGAACCTCCCCCCCTCCCGAACCGCAACCCGAACCGGAACCCCTGCAGGAACCGGAGCCCGAACCGGAGCCCGAACCGGAGTCCGAACCGGAGCCCGAGGACGAGCCAGAGCCGGAGCCGGAGCCCGAACCGGAACCTCGGGAAGACGAGCCGCCGCCCACTCCGGAAGACGACCGGCTCGACGTGGAGGCCATCGGCGGATCCGAGGACGGTACCGGTCCCGTGATCGAACGCGGTACGCGGCAGCCGGGCGAACGCGTCGACCGACGCCGGACACGACAGGCCCGCGCGGAGGCCCAGGAGCAGGTGAGGCGACAGCCCGAACGACGGCGGCCCGTACGCCTCGAGGAGACGCACGTGGCGCCGGTCCTCGCCGGCACCCTCGGCGTGGACTTCCCCAACTTCGACTACCCCCGGGAGTTCCGCGAGGCCGCACTCTCCGGGCTCGTCGTGGTGCAGTGCATCGTCACCGAGCGCGGGGATGTGCGCGGCTGCCGAGTTCGCTCCGGGCCCGAAGCGCTCGCCGAGTACGTGATCTCCATCCTCGCCCAGTGGCGCTACGAGCCGGGTCGTGACCACAACGACGAGGCCGTCGCTGTCGCGAAGACCTACCGCGTGCCCTTCCGACTGAACTGACCCGTCCACGCGATTCCGTCCGAACTCCCTTCGGGCATTTCTGCTGTGCTGCCAGACCGCTGCGTCTCACGCTTCCTTCGCACCCCCTTACCTTCATGCGTACTTCTGTATGTCGTTCCATTCGCCGTCCGGATGCGCGCCTCCTCCTCGTGGCGCTCGTCTCCCTTCTGCTCGGCCTGGGAGAGCCACGACGGGCCGCTGCACAGCCCCCCCCCATTTGGGCCGTTTCTCGCCGACAACGGCGAGAGCGTTGACCAGGGCGACCTGATCGACTCGGACCCGGATTCGCGTCTCGAGGAAGACCATGGCGTCGAGGACGAGGGCGATCCTCAAGACGACGATGACTGGGACGACGACGACGACGACGATGACTGGGACGACGACGACGACGATGACTGGGACGATTTCTGGGATGCGTTCGACGAGGAGGAGGCCGAGGAGGAGCCGGAGCCCGTTCCGGCGGTGCGGGACGCGTCCCCTGGCGCGGCCCTGCCGGGTCGTCTCGAGGGGTTGGTTCTCGATGGGGAGTTCAACCAGCCGATGTTCGAGGCCACGGTTCTGATCGACGGCGTGGACCGTCCGGTGCGCACGGGGGTGGATGGTCGATTCGCCGTCGCGCTTCCCGAAGGGGAGTACATCGTGCGCATCCGCGCGCTGGGGTACCGTCCCGAGGCGTATTCGATCACGGTCGAGGCGGGGGAGGCGAGCAGTCTGGGTGTGGTGACGCTCCGGGTGGATCGGGACGCCGTGGAGACGTTCGTGGTGGAGGGGCGCGCGGATCGTTCCTCGGCGGCGATGCAGATGCTCCAGCGTCGGGAGAATGCGGCGGTGTCGGACGGCATCAGCGCGGAGGAGATCGCTCGGTCGCCAGACAGTTCTGCGGGCGACTCGGCGCGACGGGTGGTCGCGGCGACGCTGGTGGACGGGCGGTATCTGTATGTGCGAGGTCTGGGTGATCGCTACACGAACGTGCTGTTGAACGGTGCGATGGTGCCGTCGCTGGATCCGGACTTTCCGGGGGTTCAGCTCGACCTGTTTCCGGCGTCGGTGCTGGCGGGTCTGGCGATCACGAAGACGGCGACGCCGGACCTTCCGGCGTCGTGGGCCGGGGGTCTGATGGACATCACGACCCGCGACTTTCCGGAGGACTTCACGCTGGAGCTGAGCGTGGGGGTGAGCGGCGAGACGGGGAGCACGTTCCGGTCGATGCCGACCCACGGGGGCGGTCGTCTGGACTGGCTGGCGATGGACGACGGGACGCGGCGGCTTCCCGCGGCGGTGCCCGCGGATCGTGCGGTTCGTCCGGGGCGGACGGTGACGCCGGAGGAGGCTGTGGAGATCGGTCGGTCGTTCCCGAACGTCTGGTCTCCGGAGGAGCGGACGGCGCTCCCTGGGCTTCGGCTGGGCGCGACCGTGGGGGGTCCGGCGCGGCTGCTCGGTGTGCCGATGGGCTATCTGGTATCGCTGGGGTGGAGCCACAGCCATGACGTGGACGAGGCCCGTGTCCGGCTGGCCCGGGTGGAGGGCATCGGGGAGGAGGCTCGCGTGGTGTCCCGGACGACCCTGGAGGAGGAGCGGGGAACGGTTCGGGCGCAGTGGGGAGGCCTGGGAACGCTGGCGTTCGAGCTGAGCCGGACCGATCATCTGACGCTCGTGACTCTGGTCAACCGATCTGCAGAGCAGACGACGCGTCTGGTGGAGGGGTTCAGTGACGCGGAGGCGGCGAACATCGAGCAGCAGACCTTCCGCTGGGTCGAGCGTTCGCTGTGGTTCACGCAGCTTCTGGGTCGCCATACTCAGCTTCCGGCGGACTCGGATCTGGACTGGCAGGTCAACCTGGGGCTCGGCAGTCGTTCGGAGCCGGACACGCGCGACCTGACGTACATCGAGGGTGGCGCGGGCTATGCGTGGCGGAACGCGCCGGGGTCGAGCGAGCGGTTCTTCTCGGAGCTCTCCCAGCTCGATCTCGGGAGCCGCGTGGACCTTCTGAGCCGCTGGCACGATCGGTTCCACACGAAGGTGGGTGGTTCGGGCCGGGTGAGTCAGCGGTCCTTCGACGCGCGTCGCTTTCGCTTCGACTTCATCGGTCGCGATCCGGAGACGCGGCTCCTTCCGCCGGAGGCGCTCTTCGCTCCGGAGAACATCGGCACGCAGGTGGAGCTGTCGGAGGTCACGACCCCGACGGACAGCTACGAGAGCGAGCAGTGGCTTGGGGCGGGCTATGCGCTGGTGGATGTTCGGCTGCTTCCCGCGGTGCGAGTGGCGACGGGGGCACGGGCCGAGACGTTTCGGCAGAGTGTCGAGGCCACGAGCCCGTTCGCGCAGGCGGGGGGAGGAGCGAGCGCAGCCGGGGCGGAGCGGACGGAGTTTCACGTGCTGCCTTCAGCCAATCTGACCTGGGAGCTGCAGGAGGACGTGCTTCTTCGCGCGGGGTACGCGATGACGCTGGCCTATCCGCAGGTCCGCGAGGTCGCCCCGTTCCTCTTCCAGGACTATGTGCGCCGGCGGAGTATCCAGGGGAATCCGGATCTCGAGACGACGCGCATCCACAACATGGACCTGCGTCTGGAGTACTTTCCCGGCGCCGTCGATGTTCTGGCGGTCTCGGCGTTCGTGAAGGTCTTCGAGGATCCGATCGAGTCGACCATTCTGGACCAGAACGGCAACCAGCAGTGGCGCAACATCGATGGTGCGACGAACTTCGGAATGGAGCTGGAGGGACGCGTCGGACTGGGCGCGCTTCACGAGGCGTTGAGCGACTTCTTCGTGGGCTCGAACCTCACGCTGGTTCACTCGCGGGTGGAGTTCTCGGAGGAGCAGCTTCGCAACGCCACGAACCGACGGCGTCCGCTGGCCGGTCAGTCTCCCTGGGTGGCCAACGCGAACCTCGGCTGGAGCCACGACGGAACGGGGCTCGCGCTGGTGACCTACTACAATGTCTTCGGTCCGCGGATCCGGGATGTGGGCGCCTTCGGCCTGCCGGACATCTACGAGCAGCCGGTTCATCAGCTCGATCTCACGGCGACGTGGGACTTCGCCGAGCAGTGGCGACTGCGCCTCGTCGCCCGCAACCTGCTCAACCAGTCCTCCGTCGAGCGCCAGGGGAGTGTGAACCTGCAGGAGGTGCGCCCCGGAACGAGCCTGAGCGCCACCCTGCGCTGGTCCTTCTGAGCGGAGGCGAAGCGGACGGCTGCCACCCGACCGTCACGTCGAATCACCATGACTATATCCGGACAACCATATGGCTGTCACAACAAAGACCGACGACGCTCGCGCACTTTCGGACCACTGCTTGTGGGGGGCATGGTGCCCGCCGCGATCCGGGGTGGTCCTGTGGGATGACACGGAGAAAAGACGATGAACGTATCCTGGTGGACTCGTACCGCAGCGGGGGCCGTCACGGCGGCCGCGCTCGCCATGGGCTGTTCGGACAGCGATCCTGCTCCCGGCGGCGATCCCGGCAACGGTGATTGCCGGAACGTCGAGGATGGAGACCGCGTGCTCGTGCGCTGCTCCGTGCAGGCCGACGCCACCTGGTCGGCCGACCGCACCTGGGTCCTCGAAGACCTCATCTTCGTCGAGAACGGCGCCGTGCTCACCATCGAGCCGGGAACCACCATCCTCGGAGAGGACCGCTCCGCCCTGATCGTGACGGCCACAGGTCGTCTCGAGGCCAGCGGCACGCGCACCGCCCCCATCGTCTTCACCAGCTCCAAGGCCCCCGGCACGCGACGGTCCGGGGACTGGGGGGGCGTGGCGATGCTCGGACGAGCCCCCATCAACATCCCCTCCGGCCAGCTCGAGGGCATCGAGAGCTCCGACGCCCGGGGACAGTACGGCGGAGACGACCCCGAACACAACTGCGGAACCCTGCGCTACGCGCGCATCGAATTCGCCGGGTTCGAGCTCAGCCCCGACAACGAACTCAACTCCCTGACCCTCTCGGGCTGCGGACGGGGAACCACCCTCGAGTACATCCAGACCCACCTGGGCGACGACGACGGCATCGAGTTCTTCGGAGGAACAGCCGACCTCCGCTACGCGGTCATCAGTCACGTCGAGGACGACGGACTCGACTGGGACGAGGGCTGGAGCGGCCGCGCCCAGTTCATCGTCATCACCCAGAACGCCGCCGTCGGCGACAACGGGATCGAGGCCGACAATCTCGGCGCCAACAACGACGCCCTCCCCCGGTCCAACCCGAACGTCTGGAACATGACCATGGTCGGCTCGGGCAACGCCAGCCAGGTGGCCTACGCCATGAACCTGCGTCGCGGTACCGCAGGCCTCATCAGCAACGCCATCGTCACGGGCTTCCCCAACGGCATCCGTGTCAACGATGATGCCACCGGTGCCCAGGTCGAGGACGGCGCCCTTGCCATCCGGAACTCGATCATCTTCGACACCGGAGAGCACGGCACCAACATCGAGGGCTGGGACATCGACGCCTGGCTCGCCGATCCGGCCCACGAGAACGTCCTCGACGCCGACCCGCTCCTGGCCGACCCGTTCAACTACGGCAATCCCGGACTCGTGCCCGCGAGCGGCTCCCCGGCCGCGACCGTCGGCGCCACGCCGCCCGACGACGGCTGGTTCGACACCAGCGCCACCCACGCCGGCGCCTTCGCTCCCGGTGGCGAAGACTGGATGAGTGGCTGGACCGCCTTCCCCGAGAACTGACGACGAGCGCTCAGACGTCCGGCAGGTCGTTCGAGCGCCGCCAGGCCACGAACGCCGCAACGGCGAACACGACGAAGAGCGCGAGGATCACGTACAGGGCGGAGTTCAGCGCCATCGGGCTGACCTCCACGGTGGTGGCCACGGTATCGTCCATCTGAACCTCCTCGGAATCGGGAGGACGACGCGAAGCCGTCGAGGCGTCGCGATCGATCGCCTCCCTGGGGCTGAGCGCCAGGAGCGTTCACCTCCGGACGCCACCCCTCGACAGTAAGCACCCGGACGGCGCAGGCAAGATCGTAGCTCCACGGAATCCCGAAGCTATCGCTCGCCGCCTCCGTCCAGCAGGGCGAGCGCCTCGTCGCACCACTGCAGGTGGGCCCGCAACTGAAGCTCACCGTGCCGGGCGGTCATCGCCCACCAGTCAAGCCGATCGAGGTACGTTTCGGACGCCGCGATCATGCGCTGACTCGCCTCCACCCGCGCCAGCGCCAGGCGAACCCGATCCCGGCTCGCCTCGATGTTGCGTCGGAGCGACGCGGGATCCCCGTTGTGCGCGAAGAACGTCCGCAGCAGCAGCTCGTCGCGCTTCACCGACGGCGTCGCGTCCCCCGCCAGCCACTCCGCCAGCGCCGCTCGCCCGGCGTCCGTGATGCAGTACACGCGCGACTGCCTCCCGCGGGGCATGTCCGTCCCCTCCTCCCCGGGCTCGACCTCCTCGATCAGCCCTTCCGACAGCAGGCTGCGCAAGGTCGGGTAGAGCTGCCCCCAGCTCTCCTGCCAGAACTGCCCCACGCTCTCGTCGATCCGCTGCCGCAAGCCGTATCCATGCGAAGGTCCAAGCTCGAGCATGCCGAGCAGGATGAACCTCGTCCGATTCTCACGCATCACATCACCACACGGTGGATTCCGGTTGAACCCGGGCCTCCGGAGGCTGGTTCGGCCGCCGGCCCCCCCGGGACCGATCATCCTAGTCTACTGGTCGGACCAATTGCAAGGCGACATTCCCGCCGCACCGGGGAAGGCTTGCCTCCCCGACCCCCAGCGCCTAGCCCGTGCCGAACGCGGTTGGTCATCGCCGACCACGCCCCACGACCGAGCCCGAACCCCATGAGAACCTCCACGCTGGCTGCAGCCCTGACCGCCGTGTTTCTCCTGGCCCTGCCCCAGGCCGTCCTCGCCGCGCCCCCGACACCGCAGCCGTTCCAGCCCAGTGACGCGCAGCGGGAGAGGCTCGACCGGGGAGAGATCATCGCCCGGGCGGAACGGGGGGATCTCATCCGAATGGAGATCGTGGCCGTGGTCGACGCTCCCGTAGCGGACGTCTGGCGCGTGGTGTGGGACTTCGGGAGCGCCGCCGACTGGGTGCCGGACATGATCTCCACCGAGGTGGTCGAGCGCGGGGACGGCTGGTTCACCGCCGACGCCGTCACGGGTCTTCCCTTCCCGCTGCGGGATCGCAGCTACCGGCTCCGGGTCGCGCGGCACCCGATGCCCGGAGACGTCCGCGCGTCCCACTGGGAGAACGAGACCGGACACGGGAACATCAACGTCCTTCGCGGCTTCTGGGTGGTGGAACCCTGGCAGGGCGACCCCGCACGCACCCTCGCCCGGCAGGTCACCTGGATGGACTTCGGCCTCATCGTTCCCGACGGCATGGTCACCCGGGCGGCGCGGCGCGAGCTCCCCGCCACCATGGAAGCGCTCCGCCGGCACGTGCGGTCGCGCTGACCCCCGCATCGAGGCAGGCCCATGGGGTGGACCACCCTCCACATTCCCGTCGACACGGACGCCTCGGCTGGCCGACTCCTCGCCGCGCTCGCCCCGAACGCCGACGCCGTGCTCCTCCATTCCGGCATCGGGGATACCGCCCGTGGTCAACGGTCGATCATCGCCCTCGAGCTCGCCCCGGCCGCACAGGCCACCCGGGACACTGTCCTCGTCTTCAACGACAAGGGCTCGCCCGCCGTGCTGCCCCACGGACCCCGCCCCATGGCCCGACTCGACCAGACCTTCGCCCGCGACCGCCGCGGGCGCGCCTGCACCGGCCGCCCGTCCCTCGGCTGGATCGGCTACCTGGCCTGGGAAGCCGCCCACCTCTGTGACCCGGCCATCCCCCCGCCCGACGTCGAGCTCCCCTTCCCCGCCCTGCGGTTCGATCGCGTGCGCGCCGCCCTCGTCCTGCCCCCGGAAGGCGGCCCCCGCGACACGCCACAGCCGACCCTCATCGTGGAAGGCGAGACCGAGCACGCGGCCCGGGTGCGCGCCGAGCGATGGGCACACTTCCTCGCCCATCTTCCCCCCGAACCGCCCCCCGGCCCCCTCCCCACGGTGGTCAGCGCTCCCGATGACGAGCACTATCGGGATGGAGTACGCCGGATCCGTTCCTTCATCCGGGACGGCCGGGTCTACCAGGCGTGCCTGACCACCCCCTTCCGGCTCCTGCCGCCGCCACCGGGCCCTGCCCGGCTGGCGCTCGCCCGCACGCTCCGCGAGGCCAGCCCCGGCGACTACGCCTTTCACCTGCGCATGGGGCCGCTCGAGGTACTCTCCACCAGCCCCGAGCAGTTCCTGCGCGTCCGGGGGAACCGGATCACCACCCGGCCCATGAAGGGCACGCGCCCCCGCGCCGGCGAGGACGACCTGGAGACCGCCGGGCAGCTCGCCACGGCGCAGAAGGACCGCGCGGAGAACCTGATGATCGTCGACCTCCTCCGCAACGACCTCAACCGCGTGTGCGTCCCCGGCTCCGTGGTCGTCCCCCGCCTGTTCGAGGTGGAGACCTACCGCACGGTGTTCCAGATGACGTCGACCATCGAGGGAGACCTCCTGCCAGGCACCGGCCCCTTCGCCATTCTCGAGGCCGTCTTTCCTCCCGGCTCCATGAGCGGCGCGCCGAAGATCGAGGCCCTCGCCGTGCTGCGCGAGCTCGAGCCGGACCCCCGGGGCCTCTATGCCGGCGCCGTGGGCTGGATCGGATACGACGGGGACATGGACCTCGGCGTCGTGATCCGCAGCCTCCAGATCGTGGGCGACGACGCCCGCTGGGACGTCGGTGGCGGCATCGTGTGGGAGTCGACCCCCGAAGACGAGTGGCGCGAGGCGCTGGCCAAGGCCCGCCCCATCGGCATCGATGCCCCGGAGAGCTGATCGCCGGAGGGCCGCCCGGGCGAGCGCTAGACGCCGGTCCCCGGCAGCTCCGACAGATCCTCGAGCAGGCCGCGCAGCGTGGCGGCCTCCGGACTCACCGGCCACATGGTCGGATGGCTGCCGGTCTCGGTGAGCCGCACCACCGGCACGACAAGCTGAAGGCTGCTCAGCAGGTAGACCGCGTCGGCGCGCCGCAGGCGAAGCAGCGGAGCGCGGACCCCCTCGACGGGCACGTCGAGTGCGCGCAGGGCGGCGAGCGTGGTGCTCTCGAGGCCACCGGCCTCCTGTCGGCAGGTGCACAGCGCCTGGCCTTCGCGCCAGAGCAGCGCGGCGCTCGCGGCCTCCACCACCTCGCCTCCGGGGCGCAGCATCAGGGCCTCCTGGGCACCGAACTCCGCCGCCTCGCGGCGCGCGATGCGCGCCCACATGTAGCTCCCGCTCTTGCCCCATGGCCCGTGGCCGGGGTGGGGGATCGACGCCACGTGCAGCGCCACGCCCTTCTCCCACGCCCGCACGGGGGGTGACCAGGGCAGCACGTACGAGATGAACCGTCCGCGCTCGGGGTTCTCGATGCACGGGAGCAGGTGCACCCGCAGCCCCCGCACGGCGTCGCCCGGCCCGAGGGGTGCCAGACACGCCTCTCGCCACGCCTCGTCGCCGGGCCAGGGCAGGAGCGCTCGTGCCGCCGCCGAGGCCATGCGCGCCCGGTGCAGCCGGGCGAGGGGAACCCGTCCATCCGATGTGACCCGGATCGTCTCGAAGAGGTGGTCGCCGAAGCGCCAGGCCGGCGCGAGCTGGGCGAGCAGCGCGGCATCCCCCGGCTGGCCGTCGACGTGGATGGTGTCTTCACCGCGAAACATGATGCACTTCGTCGGCGATGTCCGGGTTGAGCTGCCAGAGCAGCAGTCGGTCCAGTTCCAGCCGTGTGGCATCGGACGGGGTGATCGCGGTGGCCGCGGCCTCCCGGGCGACCGCGGTCGGGTCGAGCACGGGAGAGTCCTCCTCCACGCCGGGGAGCTGCACCTCGACCGCGGAGGTCCGGGTGGGTTGCAGCCGCGCTCCGATCGGGAGGACGCGAAGGATGCGGGTCAGCGTCTCGAGGACCTGTCCGGGGGACGCGGCCAGCCAGAGATCGCGGGCGGGCGCTGTGGCGACGAGATCGGCCAGCCACTGGTCGGGGGCCCCGAATCCGCCGGCCCGGGGTTGCCCGCCGACGAAGACCTCCTCGATGACCCACTGCGCGGTGAGGGGCCGGGCCCGCTGCAGGGCCTCACGGGCGTCCGCGGATGTGGAGCCCGGGGGCAGGCGCAGGGCGACGAGTCCGGCGGCGAGATCGTGGAGCGTGGCGTGGGCCTCGTCGGCGGGGGATACGGGTCCGCGCAGGAGGTCGCGCACGAGGGCCTTCGGGCTCATGGGGCGGCGGAGGTGGTGAGTGAGCCAGCCCTCGGTGGGGGCGTCGGTGGTGGGGCTGCCCAGCTCGTCCCGGGGTGTCCAGACGGGCAGTGCCTGGACGTCGAAGCGGGCGTCGGGGCGGACCTGCCACCGGAGCGCGACCCCGGGGCCGGAGTACGCCGAGAGGATGCCGTCCTCGCCGGGAAAGCCGTAGTGGAGCGCAGCGCGGCGCGTGTGTTCGTGGCGGACGGTCTCGTCGCACTGCGGGCAGGGAAAGGTGTGTGCGGCGCCGGTGGTTCGTGCGCGGCGCACGAGCGCCGGGAGGGTGAGGGAGTGGAAGGGAAGCGCCGCGAAGACGCGCTGCGTCTCGACGAATCCGCACAGGGGACATTCGCGCTCGACGTCCTCGAGGGCGAGGACTTCGGGGAGGCCGCCCCTTCCGGGGGTGAAGCGCAGGTCGATACCGACGGGCATGGGGGTTCAGCGTGCGGGGACGTGGCGCCGGATCATCATCCGGATGGGTCCCAGGGGCGAGTCGAGCTGCACGCCGATGGGGATGCGGTCCTCGTCGAGGGAGAGCCATCCGTACCCGAGAACGTACGAGCTGGTGGGGTGGAGAACCGGGGGAAGGACGGCGGTTCGTTCGGCCCAGGGAACGAGGGGCGAGGAGTCGAGGACGTCGCGCCGCACCTGGAAGTAGGCGGCGTGTCGGCTCCCGATCGGCGAGTCGATCCACTCGTGGGAGAGGATGCGGAAGGTGAGTCGGCTCAGGCGCCAGCCGTCGTAGATGTAGTAGACGAACTCGTGGCCGACGGAGAGGTCGCGGGAGCGCATGTCGTAGATCCACGAGAAGCCGTCGTGGAGGTCGGAGGGCACGAAGCGCCGGAAGCTGTCGGCGCGTCCGTCGCGGACCCTGCGCACGTCGGCGCGGAAGACGTGGCGGGCGTAGGTGACGGCGTAGGAGCGGACATTGCCGCGTTCACGGATCGATTTCTCGGCGAAGAAGGGGAGACCGGTCTCGGGGTCGAGGAAGGTCATCCCGTCGTTCTCCATCGGGTAGATGCGATCGAAGAAGCCGAGGCTTCCGGCGATGCCCTGGATGGGAACGGTGCGGCCCCAGCGCTCGTGTTCGATGGGTGGTCCGATGGAGAGTGCGGCGCGGGCGGCCTCTCCACCGAGGATCTCGACGGTGAAGTGGAGTTCCTCGCCGGCCCAGCGGAAGCGATCGGCCCAGGAGGGTTCCTCGATGTTGTGGGGGTCGGTCTCCTCGGTGGTGGCTGCGCCGTCGGGGGTGGGGGTGGCCGAGCCGCTGCCGGTGGGCGCGAGGGCCAGAAGGAGTGCGGCCAGGAGTGGGGTGGGGAGGAAGCGTCTGGCTCTCATTCGAGGATCCGGTCGAGGATGGCCTGCAGTCCTTCGTCGTCGGCGAACTGGACCTCGATGACGCCGGCCCCGTCGAGGCGCTGCCGGATGGAGACCCGCGCGCTGAGCCGCTCCATGAGCTGACGCTCGACGGCGCGGAGCTGCGCGCGCTGGAGGGGGGCGGGGGTAGGTCTGGCGGGCGGGGTGGCGGGTTCGGCCGTGCGTTCGTCGTCCTGCTCCGCTTCGCGGACATCGCGGACGAGGGCCTCGAGCTGCCGCACGGTGAGGTTGTCGTTCTCGATGCGGTCGAGGGCGGCGACGCGGCTCTCGTCGTCGGGGAGTCCGAGGAGGGCCCGGGCGTGTCCGCTGGAGAGGCGGCCTTCGTCGAGGGCGTTGCGAACGGTTTCGGGGAGGCGGAGGAGGCGCACGCTGTTGGCGACGGCGGCGCGGCTGCGTCCGACGCGGCGGGCGACTTCGTCCTGCGTGAGTCCGAGGCCCTCGATGAGGTGCCGGAAGGCCTCGGCTTCCTCGAGGGGGGTGAGGTCCTCGCGCTGGAGGTTCTCGAGGAGGGCGAGAGCGAAGGCGTCGCCTTCGTCGACGTCGCGGATGACGACGGGGACGGCGTCGAGGCCGGCGATCCGGCAGGCGCGGAAGCGTCGCTCGCCGGCGATGACGGTGAAGCGGTCCTGGCCGTCGGGGCGCACCACGAGGGGCTGCAGGAGTCCGGACGCGCGGATGGAGTCGGCGAGCTCCTCGAGGGCGTCCTCGTCGAAGTGGCTGCGCGGCTGTCGACCGGTGCGGATTCGGTCGAGGGGGCACAGGCGCCAGGGGTTCTCGCCGTCCTGGCCGACGCTGCTGGCGGGCTGCGGTGCGGCGGGGAGCAGGGAGGCGAGCCCGCGGCCCAGGCGGCTCTTTGAGGCCGTGGAGTTGGACATGGGGGGAAGGGGGGCAGTCAGGGTTGTGCGGTGTCCTCGGCGTGCCTGGCGATGAACTCGCGGGCGAGGGCGAGGTAGGACCGGGCCCCGCGGGACTCGATATCGTACATGATGATCGGTTGTCCGTGCGAGGGGGACTCGCTGAGGCGGACGTTCCGGGGGATCACGGTCTCGTAGGTCTGGGCGGGGAAGTGCTGTCGGACCTCGTCCTCGACCTGTCGGCTGAGGTTGTTCCGTCCGTCGTGCATGGTGACGAGCATGCCCTCGAGGCGGAGGTCGGGGTTGAGGTTGAACCGGATGCGCTCGATGGTGTCGAGCAGTCGGGCCATGCCCTCGAGGGCGTAGTACTCGGCCTGGATGGGGACGAGCACGCTGCGGGAGGCGGCGAGGGCGTTGACGGTGAGGAGGCCCAGGGAGGGGGGGCAGTCGATGAGGATGTAGTCGTACTGCGGGGCGAAGTCCGCGAGGGCGCGTCGCAGGACGCCTTCGCGTCCCATGGCGACGACGAGCTCGACCTCGGCGCCGGCGAGGTCGGCGTTGGCGGGGATGATGTCGAGGTGTTCGATGCCACTGGGCCGGACGATCTCCGCGGGGGGGACATCGGCACAGAGGAGGTGGTAGGCGCTGTGGTCGAGCTCCCTGGGGTCGAGTCCGACGCCGGAGGTCGCGTTCCCCTGGGGATCGAGGTCGATCAGGAGGGTGCGAAAGTGGAGGGCGGCGAGGCAGGCGGCGAGGTTGACTGCGGTGGTCGTCTTGCCGACGCCGCCCTTCTGGTTGGTGATGCTGATGATGCGCGTCATGGCGGCCGTCGCTGCAGGGGGCCCGTTGCTGCGCCTGGGGCTTCCGGAAGGGTTAGCACAGGGCGGGGGGCGGGCAAAGCGCGAGTTCCTCGCCGGGGTACCCGGGGGCTCAGAGCAGGGTGGCGGCGAGCTCGGCCAGTCGGCTGCGCTCGCCGCGGGTGAAGAACACGGCTCCGGCCAGGGGGGAGGACTTCATGCGCTCGGTGACGTAGACGAGGCCGTTGGTGTGCTGGTCGAGGAAGTGGTTGTCGCACTGGAACGGGTCGCCGGCGAGGATGACCTTGGTGCCGTTCGCGGCCCGGGTGATGATGGTCTTGACCTCGTGGGGGGTGAGGTTCTGGGCCTCGTCGATGACCATGAACGCGCCGGAGATCGAGCGGCCGCGGATGGTGGCGATGGCCTGGACCTCGAGCTCCCGGGTCTCGAAGAGCATCTCCCAGCTGCGGACGTCCCGGGTGGCGCCCTTGCTGGACGCGCCGTGTTCGGCGGTGGGGATGAGCTGGTCGAGGTTGTCGAAGAAGCTCATCATCCAGGGCTGCATCTTGGCCTCGAAGTCCCCCGGCAGGTAGCCCACGTCCTTGCCCATGGAGATGACGGGCTTCGAGAGCAGCACACGGTCGTAGTTTCCGCCGCGGCTGTTGTGCAGCTGTGCCATGGCGGCGGCGAGGGCGAGGAAGGTCTTTCCGGTGCCGGCCTTGCCGACGAGGCTCACGAGCTCGATCTTCGGGTCGAGCATCAGGTCGAGGGCCATCCGCTGCTCGATGTTCCGGGCCTGCACACCGGCCCATCCGGGCACCTCGCGGGGCACCGGCTGCAACCCGTCGGCGAGCGTGGCGCCGATCCGCAGCAGGTGCTCGCGACCATCCTCGACCACGATGACGTACTCGTTGGGCGCGAGGTCCTCGATGCCGAGCATGGCCGGGGTCAGCGGGCTGTCGGGCACGTAGGCCAGGCCGACGAGATCCGCGGAGACGTCCTCCACCCGCCGGTAGCCGGTGTACAGCTCCTGCAGCGACACCCGATCCTTGTCGTAGTCCTCCGCCTCGATCCCCTCGAAGTCGGCGAGGAGCCGGAGGTTCATGTCCTTGGAGACGAGCACGATGCGCTGGTCGGTCTCCTTGCGCAGCGCGAGGGCGGTGTCGAGGATGAGCAGGTCCATCTTGGCCGTGCGGGCCGCTCGCTCAAGGGTCTCGAGTCCGGATCCGCTGGACCCGGCGAGGATCCGGTAGGTCGAGCGGGTCTCCGGGTGGAACACGCCCTCGGGGTGGTTCAGCTCCCCGTACTGCCTCAGGGTGCTGATCCATCGGGCGGCAATGCGGGCGGCGGCGGCCACTTCGTGGCGCCGGCTCGTCTTCAGCTCGTCGAGCTCCATGATCACGTAGATCGGGACGACGACCTGGGTCTCGCGAAAGCTGAGGAGGGCGTGGGGATCGTGGACGAGCACACTGGTGTCGATCACGTGGACGGTCGTCGCGCGCGGCTCGGTCATGGAGACTCCGGGAGGTCGGGGAGGGTTCGCTCGAGGGTCACGATCCGCCTTTGCGCCCCATCGCGCAAGCGCCATGCGCGGAGCGGGCCCTGCGCCCAGTGGTCCGCGCGATCCCCCAGGTCGGGCAGCGGATCGGCCTCCCCGCCCTGCAGGAAGAAGGCCGCCCTGCCCCCCGTCCGGACCAGGTCGCGGGCCCGCTCGGCCCACTGCGGCGGCGGGAAGACCGCCTTGGCCGCGACGGCGTCGAACGGCACATCGAGGAGATCCGCAGCGAGCGCATCATCGAGCCGCGCCTCGACGACCTGCGCACGCTCCCGGAGCCCGAGGCTGTCGACGGCATGGCGAAGGAAATCCACGCGTCGCCGACGAGGTTCGAGCAGCACGGCGCGCCAGTCGGGGCGGGCGAGCAGGACCGGCAGGCCGGGAAGGCCCGCGCCGGATCCCACATCGAGGAGCACCCCCGGCGGCTCGGGCAGGACCTCCGCCAGGTGCACGCTGTCGAGCACGATCTCGTCGAGCAGTCGCTCCGGGTCGAGGGTCCCCACGAGGTTCGTCCTCGCGCCCACGTCGAGGAGCAACGCCGTGTAGCGCATCAGGCCTCGGCGCACGGACTCCGGCAGGGCGAGCCCGTGGCCATCCGCCAAGCGCGTCAGCAGGGCGTCCGTTGGGGAGAGAAGAGAAGAGCCCACGGCGGCGTCAGCCCTCCGTGCGGATCTCGTACCGATAGCCCTGCTCGGTGAGGAAGAGCTGGCGGCGGGTGGAGTAGTCCTGCTCGATGGAGTCCCGCGTGACCACCGTGTAGAAGCGGGCGCTGTTGTCACCGCTCTCCTTGGGCCGCAGCACGCGGCCGAGACGCTGGGCCTCCTCCTGGCGCGAGCCGAACGTCCCGGAGACCTGGATGGCCACGTTGGCGTCGGGCAGATCCACGGCGAAGTTGGCCACCCGGCTGACCACCAGGCGCGTCACCTCGCCGCTGCGGAACTGCCGGTACAGCACGTCCCGCTCGGACTGCGGGGTCTCGCCGGTGATGATCGGCGCCTGCAGAAGGCGGGCCAGATCCCCGAGCTGGTCGAGGTACTGCCCGATGATCAGCACGCGATCCTCACCGTGCTCGTCCGCGAGCCGCTGCACCACGCCCAGCTTGGCCTCGTTCGTGGCCGCGAGCCGGTACTTCTGGCGCTGATCCGCCGTCGCGTAGGCGAGCCGGTCCTCGTCCGCGCGGAACGGCACGCGGATCTCGGTGCAGGTGGCCTCGGCGACGAAGCCCTGCTTCTCCAGGACCCGCCACGGCACGTCGTACTTCTTCGGACCGATGAGGCTGAACACCTCCTCCTCCTTCCCGTCCTCGCGGACCAGCGTGGCCGTGAGGCCGAGCCGGCGGCGGCTCTGCAGGTTGGCGACCGCGCGGAACACCGGCGCGGGCAGCAGGTGGACCTCGTCGTAGATGATCAGCCCCCAGTTCGCGTCGTTGAACAGGTGGAAGTGGGCGAAGTCATCCGTCTTCTTCCGGCGCCAGGTGAGGATCTGGTAGGTCGTGATCGTGACCGGCCGGATCTCCTTCACGTCGCCGGAGTACTCCCCGACGTCCTCCTCGGTCAGGCTGGTCTTGTCGATGATCTCCGCGCGCCACTGCCGCAGGGCCGTCACGTTGGTCGTCAGAATCAGCGTGTGGGCCTGCACCCGCGACATGGCGCCGATGCCGACCACCGTCTTGCCGGCGCCGCACGGGAGCACCACCACGCCCGATCCACCCCGCTCCGTCCCGCCCGCGTGGAAGGCGTCCACGCTCTCCACCTGGTACGCCCGCAGGCCGAACGGGCGACCGTTGGCCATGGTCTGCGCAAGCTCCACCTCCAGCGGCTCGCCCTCCATGTAGCCCGCGAGATCCTCGACCGGATAGCCGACGCGGATCAGCGCGTGCTTGATGAAGCCGCGCTCGTCCGGCTTCACCGGAACCCGCCGCTCCCCGAGCGCTCCGGCCAGGAACGGCTGCACCGCCCGCTGCGCGCACACCTCCACCAGGAGCGTCTGGTCGTCACTCTCGAGAAAGAGTGCGTCGCCCTCGCGCACCAGCCGAAGTCGGCCGTAGCGGCCCATGTACTCGTCGATGTCCGACAGCACGTTCTGCGGGAGCTCGTACTTGCTCAGGTCCGCGAGGTGATCCTTCACGTCGTCCGGATGCCACCCCAGCGCCGCGGCGTTCCACAGCGACAGGGGAGACACCCGGTAGGT
The DNA here is from genome assembly GCA_007693585.1 of Deltaproteobacteria bacterium. Classification (GTDB taxonomy): domain Bacteria; phylum Myxococcota_A; class Bradymonadia; order REDH01; family REDH01; genus REDH01. Next base: position 23,501 of record REDH01000115.1, on the reverse strand, counting down.
GTGAATGTGCTCGGGGCTCTTCACCAGCTCGGCGAAGCCGCTCAGGGCGTCTCGGGCCTCCTCGAACCGGGGGTTCGCCGTCTCGAGGAGAATCGTCTTGTCGGACTGGACGATCAGCGGGTTGTCGGGGCGAAACGACATGCATCAACCGGGGGACTCGGGGGGAATGGAGCCGGCGGACCGGCCGGACATGGTAGAAGCGAAGCGCCGGAAGTTCAATGACCCTTGCGGCGCATCGACGGCATTCGCCCACCGCGCCACGGGACACGAACGGATGGCACGAAGGTTGCTTCCGCGTCGGGCGAGGCTCCGGAGACAACGCCCCCGGGGCCCAGCCACTCCCCTCCCGCACGTCGGATCGACCATGGACACGCCCACGCACCGACCGCCCGAACCGTTCCGACGCGCACTCGTCGCCACGGTCCCGCTCCTGGCCGCCCTGCTCGCCGCCCTGATGCTCCACCTGACGCTCCCCTGACCGGGCGAGTTCACACACCCCCTCCCGGGGGCACCGGGCGAGAGCGCACGCCCGGCCGCGATCCGACGCCGCGGGAGAAGGCGGAGCCCCCCCCACCCCGGACCGGCCGCCGCTCAATCGGCGACGCCGGCCTCGGGCGCCGCGCCGTGGCCCGCAACCGGACCGGACACCCGGTCGAAGTGCCGCACCACCGACGCCGCCTCGACGGGCCGGGAGAAGAGGTACCCCTGGTACACCGGGCACTTCTGATCGCGAAGAAACGCGAGCTGCGCCTCCTGCTCGACCCCTTCGGCCACGACATCCAGCTTCAGGCCCCGCGCCATGGCCACGATCGTCGCGGCGATCTCGACCGCGCGCGGATCGTGCGGCACACCCGCCATGAAGGACCGGTCGATCTTCAGCTTGTCCACGGGGAACCGGCGCAGGTACGCGAGCGAGGAGTACCCCGTACCGAAGTCGTCTATCACGATCCGCACACCAAGGGCCTTCAGCTCCGAGAGGACCCGCTCGACCTCCTCCCGGTGGTCCATCAGCGCGCTCTCCGTGATCTCGAGCTCGAGAACGCCCGAAGCCAGCCCTGACGCATCGAGCGCATCCCGGACCATGGCCACCACATCGGGCTGCAGGAGCTGCAGCGGGGAGAGGTTCACCGACAGAACATCGACCCGATGCCCTTCCGACCGCCACCCCTGGACCGTGAAGCAGGCCGACCGGAGCACGAACCGGCCCAGATCCGCGATGAGCCGGGCGTCCTCGGCGACCGGAATGAACGCCTCCGGAGACACCTGGCCCAGCACCTCGTCGTTCCAGCGCACCAGCGCCTCCACCCCGATGGCGCGGTCGGTAAGCGTGCACACCAGCGGCTGGAACAGCAGGCTGAGCTCCCCGTTCTCGAGCGCGCGGCGCAGCCGCGTCTCCATGTCGAGGCGGGCCTGGGCCACGTCGGTGAGCGCGGCGGTGTAGAACCGGAACGTGCCCCGTCCGCCCTGTTTCGCTGCGAACATCGCCGCGTCGGCATTCCGCAGGAGCGCCGCCGCGTCCTCCCCGTCGTCCGGATAGATGCCAATGCCGATGCTTGCCCCGAGGTAGACCTCCCGACCTCCCTCCAGGGCGAACGGCTCCGAGAAACGGTCCAGCAGGCGCTGCGCGAGCTGTCCGGCCTCGGTCGGCGTGCCCAGCTGCTCGCGCAGCAGCACGAACTCGTCGCCCCCGATCCGGGCCAGGGTGTCCGTGGCCCCCAGCACGGTCTCCAGCCGAGCCACGATGCGCTGCAGCAGGGCATCGCCCGCACCGTGGCCCAGGCTGTCGTTGATGGTCTTGAACCGGTCCAGGTCGATGACGAGCACCGCGAAGTCCGTGTCGTTGCGGCGCGCCTGCTCGGTGGCCCGCTTGAGCCGGGAGTGCAGCAGCATGCGGTTCGGCAGCCCGGTCAGCGGATCGTAGTGCGCCAGGTGCTCCAGACGCCGCTCCTGGCGCTTGAGCCGCGAGATGTCCGTGAACACCCCCACGTAGTTGATCACCGCACCCTCGTCGTCGAGCACCGTGCTGATCGACAGCCACTGCGGATAGCTCTCGCCCGACTTCCGCCGGTTCCAGACCTCGCCCTGCCAGTGCCCGTCCTCCGCGAGCCGGTCGAGGATGTCGCGGAAGAAGCGCTCGTCGTGGCGGTCGGAGCGCATCAGCGCCTCCGTCTCCCCCACCACCTCGGCCTCCGCGTAGCCGGTGATCTGCTCGAATGCCCGGTTCACCGCCGTGATCCGGTGCTCCGCGTCCGTCACGTACACCCCGTCCCGCGTCGACGCGAACACCGCCGCCGCCTGGCGCAGCCGATCGGTGGTCTCGCGCAGCGTGGTCACGTCCATCAGCGTGCCGATGAAGCCCACGAAGTCCCCGGCCTCGTCGAACCGGGGGCGACCATGATCGATGAACCAGTGCCACCGGCCGTCATGCCGCCGCAGCCGATACTCCTTCTGGAAGGTCCGCCGAGCGGCCACCGCGTCGCGCCACGAGCGCACCACGTCGTCGCGTTCCTCCGGATGCAGGCAGTCCGCCCATCCGTCGTCCAGCTCGTCCTCCAGGCGGCGCCCCGTGTGCTCCAGCCAGCGTGCGTTCACCCAGATGATGTTGCCGGTCGCGTCCGCGATCCACATCGGGGACGGCGTCGTGCTCGCCACCTCCACCAGCAGACTCTCGCTCTCCCGACGGGCCTGCTCCGCCACCCTCCGCGCCGTGATGTCCCGCCCGATGCCCTCCACCGCGGTGATGCGCCCCTGCGCGTCCCTCAGCAGCACGTTCACCTGCTCGGTCCACACCACCGTCCCGTCCCGGTGCAGCCAACGGAGCTGAAACGGCTCCTCCGGAACATCCCCGGCGTACATCGCCGCCATCCTCTCTCGCTCGTCCGGATGCACCATCCGGAGCCCGATCGCCGGATCCGCGTACATCTCCTCCGGCGTGTAGCCCAGCATCCGCTCCACCGCCGCGCTCACGAACGTGAACCGCGGCACCGGATGGAACTCGTACCGGAAGATCACGTCCCGCGCATTGGACGCCAACCTCCGGAACCGCCCGTCGATCTCGTCGCGCTCCTCGAGCACGCCCCGCAGCCGCCTGCCCAGCCGCGCGATCTCGTCCTCGACCCCGTCCGGACGCCACCGAAAGGGCCCCTCGTCCAGATCCTCCACCGCCCGAGACAGCCGGCCCAGTCTCCGGATCACCCGACCCCAGATCAGCAGCCCCAGCACCACCATGAACAGCAGCCACATCAGCGCCATCGACCAGACCACCGTCCGGTTGCGCTCCCGCACCTCCGCCATGACCCCCGACCCGTCGAAGAGCAGCACCACCGCCGCCACCACCTCGCCCTCCTCCACGCCCCCCACCAGTCGCACCGGAATCACCCGACCCTGCACCGCGCCCCGATCCACCCGACCCGCAGATTCCCCCGTCCGCAGGAACCGCTCCGCCTCCGCCACGGCCTGCGCGAGGGGCGCCTCCAGCTCCTCCCGCGGAACCGCATCCAGCTCCACGTCCAGCCTCCCCGGCACCAGCAGCCCCAGATACGCGAACTGCTCCTCCTCCAGCAACCGCGACAGGAACCGCTCCACCATCAGCAGATCCGGAGCGGAGTCCGCCACAAGCTCCATCCGGTAGGCCACCCGGTCCACGTGCTCCTGAACCAGCGAAAGGCCCACCCGGTCCAGGTGACCGAACACCACGTGGAACGCCACGGCCATGCTCACCGCCTGAAGCACCAGCAGCGGGAGCAGCACCTGCACCAGCAGGCTGTCCCGGCGAATTCGGCGGCGTTTGCGCATCATCGGGAGGAAGAGGTTCGGGTGCGTCACGCCGGCCCGGTCCGGGCCACCTTCGATCGCGATCCTGACGAACACGACCCGCGAACGGCGACGCACGGTCCGTGCTCGCCTCACCCGGGCCTACATCGGAATACACTGGTCACCACGCGCTGACCAGCCCCTTGCACTCGACCGACGCGCGATTCCTCACCCGCCTACCGCGTCCGGACGCACCACCACCGTGCTCCACGCCCCGCCCGCACGCCTCACCTCGATCTGCGCCGGGATCTGCTCCCGCAACCGCTCCACATGGCTGATCACCCCCACCCGAACGCCGCCGGTCGCCTGGAGCTGCTCCAGCACCCCCACCGCCATCGCCAGCGATGACGCATCCAGGGTCCCGAACCCCTCGTCCAGCAACAGTGTCTCCAGGTGCAGGCGACCCCGCCGCAGCCCCGCCAGCCCCAGCGCCAGAGCCAGCGCACACAGGAAGGACTCCCCCCCGCTGAGCGTCGTGATCGGACGATCATCCCCCGCCATCTCCGCGTCCCGGACCGCGAAGTCCAGCGCCGGCAACCCGCCGTCCCGACGCTGGACCAGACGGTACCGCCCCGCCAGCCGCGCGAGATGAACGTTCGCCTGCGCCAGAATCACCTCGAGGTTCAACGACTGCGCGAAGTCCCGAAATCGCTGCCCCTCCCCCACCCCGATCAGCTCGCGCAGCTCGTCCCACACCGCCAGCCGAAGCCGCTCCTCCTCCAGCGCCGCACGCTTCGCCCGACGCTCCTCCCCCAGCCGGTCGTCGTCCGCCAGCCGCGTCCGCGCCTCCACCTCCCGATCCCGCGCGTCCACCACCCGCGGCTCCACCGCCGCCAGACGCTCGCCGAGCGCGGACCCGATCACCCCCACCTCGTCCCGCCACTCGTCGCACCCCCGCTCCGGCTCCTGCTCCGGAGCCGGCTCCTCCGCGCCGAGCACCGTGAGCCACCGCTCCGCCCCCACCACCACCTCCTCTTCCAGCGACTCCGGCCAGGGAACCGCCCCGTCCCAGCCGGGCGCCGCGACCAGAAGCCACGAACGCACCTCCCCCAGGCACCCGAGTGCCTCCCGCGCACACCGCGCCATCCCCGCCTCCGCATCCCGCCACAGCGCGCGCGCCTCGTCCGCCGCACGGCGCTGCGCCGCCAGCTCCCCCCCGAGCCGACGCGCCTCCTCCGCAGACAGCCACGCCGCACGCACGCCAGCCTCGTCCATGCCCAGACGCTCCAGCCACCCCGCGAGCTCCGTCGCCGCCACCCCGTGCTCCTCGCGCCGCTGCCGAAGCTGCCGGTCCAGCCCGTCCACCCTCTCCTGCACCGAGGCCAGCCTGACCTCCGCGGACACCAGCGCCTCCTTCCGCTCCGCCCAGGACTCATCCGCCTGCGCGGCCTCCCTCCCGAGCCGCTCCCGAGCCACCGCAACCTCCTCCGCACCGAGCGCCCACCCCTCCCGCGACTCCGCGGCGGAGAGCGCCCGCATCGCCGCCGCCTCCTTCGCCTCCAGCGACGCGACGCGCTCTCCCGCATCCGTCCACTTCGCCGCAACCACCTCCACCGACTGCCGCGCCTCCCGCAGCGCGTTCGCCGCCACCGTCGCCGCCTCATCCGCCGCCCGCCAGCCCTTCTCCGCCGACGCGAGCGCTTCCTTCCGCCCCCGGATCGCCTCGAGCCGTCCGCTCAGCACAGCGCCCAGCGCATCCGCCGCCTCCCCACGCCACTCCCCCGTCCCCCCCGCCGCCGACCACGCCCGTGCCAGCGCCCGCTCCGCCTCCGCCACCTCCTCCGCGCACCGCCGAAGCCGCTCCTCCAGCCCGGTCAGCCGCCCGCGCGCCCCGGCCACTTCCTCGCCCAACGCCGCAACCCGACGCTCGCACCCGCGGACCTCCTCCTCCAGCGACCGCCGAACCGCCTCCGCCTCCGCCCGCTCCGCCGCCACCTCCGCCTCGTCCGTCCGCTCGGCCCAGGGATGCGCCTCGCTGCCGCAGAGCGGGCACGGCTCCCCGGCCGTCAGCTCGCCACGCCGCGATACGAAGTCCGCGGCCAGCACCGCCACCCGCTCGCGCCGCCGGGCCCGCTCCAGCGCCTCGCGCCGCTCCTCGACCTCGGCGGACAGTCCTTCGCGCTCGGCCTCCAGCTCCTCCACACGCTCCCGACACGTCCGCCGCTCCAGCTCGAGCGCCTCGGCCTCGCCCACCCGCTTCCGACGGCGCTCGGCGTGTTCGCGCGCCTGCGCCAGCGCGCGAACACGCTCCTCGGCGGCATCCCGCTCCACGGTCAGCCGCTCGCCCAGCGCCTCCGACGATCCCGCCTCCCCAAGCAGCGCCCGCAGCTCCGCCAGCGCCCGCCGGGCCGCCTCGCGCGCGGTGGCCTCCTGCTTCTCCTGCCCCTGCAGATCCGCTTCGAGCCCGGCCCGCCGCTCCTGCAGCGCGTCGCGACCGACGCGCTCCGTGGCCAGCTGACTGCGCACGTTGTCGAGAGCCCCCGCGGCATCGAGCACCGGACCGGCCTTCTCCAGCACGAGGCGATGGGCGTCGCGGACCGCGCGGGCTCGCCGCTCCTCGTCCCGCAGCGCGCCGCACGTCTCGCGGGCCGAAGCCACCCCGGACGACGCCTCGGCCCGCTCCTGCGTCAGCGCCTCGATGGCCCGCGCCGCGGCGTCCCGACGGGCGAGCACGGCCGCGGCCTCCCGGGTGCGCTCGTGCTGCGCCAGCCGTTCCGCGTCAGGGGCGCTCGCCTCCACCACCGCGCGGGCGGCGGCGGCCGCCTCCCGCCGCTCGAGGAGGCGGTGCCATTCGGCCTCCAGCGCCTCGAATGCCGCCAGGGCGCGCCGCAATGGGTCGACAAGAGTGCGCAGCGCGGTGTGCCGGGCGGCGGCCTCATGGCGCGATTCCTCGAGCGCGGCCCGCTCCTGCGCATCCAGCCCGCGGAGAACCTCCAGTCCCGCCTCGAGGGCCGCCACCCGCTCCCGTTCCTGGCGCCACCGTTCCAGGGCGCGGGCGCCCACCTCCCGAAAGGCCCCGGTCTCGGTGATGCGCTCCAGAATGCCCGCACGCTCCGCCGGCGAGGCGCGCAGAAAGCGGGCGAACTCCCCCTGGGCGAGGAGCATCGACCGCCGGAAGTCCTCGACCCCCATGCCGCCACGCGCCTCGGCGAACGCCTCCTCGGCCTGACCGCGAGAGGTCCCGTCGTAGCGCAGCGCGTTCTCCCCGGTCAGGATGTCCTCGGGGTCTTCGCTGCACAGCTCCTCGATGGACCGCTGCACCGCCTGCAGGTTGCCGTCGGGGCGACCGTGGGCCCGACGCGCGCTCCAGCGGGCATGGAAGTAGCGGCGGCCCTCGCGGGTCAGCCGGCTGAACACGAGCGAGGCCTCGGCGACCGCCGTCCCGCGGCTCATCACGAGACGCCCGTCATCGACGGACGGGCTGTCGGTCCGCGACGCACTGTAGTTGTCCAGGCGGGGGGTGCACGCGAAGAGGGCGAGGGAGACGGCGTCCATGAGGGTGGACTTGCCCGCGCCGGTAGGGCCGTGGATGAGAAAGAGCGGAGCATCCCCGAGGTCCCGGTCGAAGTCGATCGCGTGGGTGCCGCGGAGGCTGTTGAGGTTGGTGAGGCCGAGCCGGTGCAGCTTCATGGGCGACGGGACGCGAGGGGAGCGGGAGCTCGTGGCGGGCGGAGCACGGGCGTACCGTATCGTCTTCGGGACACGTGGACCAGCGCCCTGCCGCCGCCAGGCAGTGCGGCCACGACACACGACTGGGCTCGTGGAAAGGCCTGAGGCGCCCCCAGACGCGACGCGCCCCGAGCGGCAGGGGCCGATCGGGGCGCACGAGGAACGCGAGGCGCGAACGGGCCGCGCCGAGGTGCTCAGCTCTTGCGGGCCATGTTGCGCAGGACGGTGTGAAGGATGCCGCCGTTGCGGTAGTACTCCACCTCGACGGGGGTATCGATGCAGGCGATGACGTCGAAGGTCTTGCTGCCACCGTCGCCGGCGGTGGCCTTCACCTGGAGGGTCTGGCCGGCCTTGAGATCATCGTCGAGGCCGATGATGTCGAAGGTCTCGGTGCCGTCGAGGCCGAGGGTGTCCGCGGTCTCCCCGTCACGGAAGCGCAGGGGCAGGATGCCCATGCCGACGAGGTTGGAGCGGTGGATGCGCTCGTAGGACTCGGCGAGGACGGCCTTGATGCCCAGGAGCAGGGTGCCCTTGGCGGCCCAGTCGCGGCTGGAGCCGGAGCCGTACTGCTCGCCGGCGAGGACGATGAGCGGCGTGCCGTCGGCCTGGTACTTCATGGAGGCGTCGTAGACGAACATCGTCTCGCCGGTGGGGAAGTACGTGGAGTAGCCGCCCTCTGTGCCGGGGGCGATGTGATTGCGGATGCGCACGTTGGCGAAGGTGCCGCGCATCATGACCTCGTGGTTTCCACGGCGGGATCCGTAGGAGTTGAAGTCCTTCGGCGTGACGCCCTGCTCCTGGAGCCACTTGCCGGCCGGGCTGTTGGCGGGGATGGCGCCGGCGGGGGAGATGTGGTCCGTGGTGATGGAGTCTCCGAGCTTCAGCAGCACGCGAGCGCCCTGGATGGGGGCGATCGGGGCGGGGTCCGGGGTCATGCCCTGGAAGAAGGGCGGGAGCTGGACGTAGGTGGACTCGTTTCGCCAGGGGTAGATGTCCGCGTCGACGGCCTCGATGGCGTCCCAGCGGGGCTCCTCGGTGACGGTGCCGTAGCGCTTCTCGAAGAGGTCCGGGGTGACGCAGGTGCGGATGGTTTCGCGGATCTCCTCGTCGGAGGGCCAGATGTCGCGCAGGAAGACGTCCTTGCCGTTGGCGTCGGTGCCGATGGGGTCGACGGTGAGGTCGACGTTGACGGAGCCGGCGATGGCGTAGGCGACGACGAGGGGCGGGGAGGCGAGGAAGTTGGCCTTGGTCTTCGGGTGGATGCGCCCTTCGAAGTTCCGGTTTCCGGAGAGGACGGAGGCGGCGACGAGCTCGCCCTCGTCGATGGCGGCCCCGATCTCCGCGTCGAGCGGACCGGAGTTGCCGATGCAGGTGGTGCAGCCGTACCCGACGACGGAGAAGCCGAGGGCGCTCAGGTCCTCGAGCAGTCCAGCCTTCTCATAGTAGTCGGTGACGACGCGGGAGCCGGGGGCGAGGGAGGGCTTCACCCAGGGCTTGGTCGTGAGACCGAGGCGCCGCGCGTTGCGGGCGAGGAGGCCGGCGGAGAGCATGACCGAGGGGTTGGAGGTGTTGGTACAGCTCGTGATGGCGGCGATCACGACGTCGCCGTGGGTGATCGTGTAGCTCGCGGAGCCATCGGCGGGCTTCACCGTGCCGGTGTTCTCCAGCTTTCCGTCGGGCACGCCGTGGCCGGAGAGACCGAAGGGGGCGCCGAGGGACTTCTGGAACTCGGCCTTCATGCTGGAGAGGGCGATGCGGTCCTGGGGGCGCTTGGGGCCGGCCAGGGCAGGCTCGATGGTGGAGAGGTCGAGTTCCACGACGTCGGTGAACTGCGGCTCGGGGCTGTGCCGGTCGCGGAACATGCCCTGGGCCCGCCAGTACGCTTCCACGTTGCGCACGTGCTGCTCGTCCCGACCGGTCATCCGGAGGTAGTCGAGGGTCACCTGATCGACCCCGAAGAAGCAGCAGGTGGCGCCGTATTCCGGCGTCATGTTGGCGATCGTCGCGCGGTCGGCGAGGGTCATCTGGACCACACCGTCCCCGAAGAACTCGACGAACTTGCCGACGACGCCCTTCTGGCGGAGGAGCTGCGCGATCCGCAGGGTCATGTCCGTGGCGGTCACGCCGGCGGGCAGCTTGCCCGTCACGCGGAAGCCGATGACGTCCGGGGTGAGCATGTAGATCGGCTGGCCGAGCATGATCGCCTCGGCCTCGATGCCACCCACGCCCCAGCCGAGCACGCCGAGGCCGTTGACCATCGGCGTGTGGCTGTCCGTGCCCACCAGGCTGTCCGGGTAGTACAGCGGCGTGCCGTCGTCCTCGGCACCGGGGAAGGCCACCGACGCGATCCACTCGAGGTTCACCTGGTGGACGATGCCGCGGCCGGGGGGCACGGCGCGGAAGTTTGCGAGGTTCTTCTGGCCCCACTTGAGGAACTCGTAGCGCTCCAGGTTGCGCTCGTACTCGATGTCGATGTTCTTCTGCGCGGCATCGGGGTCCCGCCCGGAGACGTCGACCTGCACGGAGTGGTCGATGACCAGATCCACGGGCACGAGCGGGTTGACCTTCTTCGGGTCACCGCCAAGCTCCACCATCGCGTTGCGCAGGGCGGCGAGATCGACCACCGCCGGCACGCCGGTGAAGTCCTGGAGCAGAACGCGCGCGGGCAGGAAGGGGAACTCCTTCTTCTCCGCTCCGGGAGCCCACGCCGCGATCGTCCTCACGTCATCCTCGGTGACGAGGAAGCCGTCGAGGTTGCGCAGGGCCGACTCGAGGAGCACGCGCACCGAGAGCGGCAGCGCTTCCAGCTTCGCCAGACCGGCCTCCTCGAGGGCGGAGAGCCGGTAGTACGCCGCGCGACTGCCGTCCGCGAGCTCGAAGGTGTCCCGTGCGCCGAAGGTGTTGCTTTTCTCTGTCATTCCCTTCTCCATTCAAGTACCCGCAGGGACTGCCGCCCTGCGGGGCTGGGGGATTTGCGTGCGCGCGAGCCGCCGTCGCACCTGCACGCGACCGCCGCTCCGGTTGGCCGCCCGGTCCTTACGCCCCACCGCCCGATTTCGCAACCGCCAGAGGCCCCTCCCCGTGAGCCTGAAGTACGAACTGCTCCATCAGGATGGACGCGCACGCCGAGGACGCATCACCCTCGAGCGGGGCACCATCGAGACCCCTGTCTTCATGCCCGTCGGCACCGCCGCCACCGTCAAGGGCATGATGCCCCGTGACCTCGCCGAGGCCGGGACCACCATCAGCCTCGCCAACACCTATCACCTCCACATCCAGCCCGGCGAGAAGCTCGTCCACAAGGCCGGCGGACTCCACCGCTTCATGGCCATGCCCTGGCCCATCCTCACCGACTCCGGAGGATTCCAGGTCTTCAGCCTCCCCCGAAGGGAGCTCTCCGAGAACGGCGTCGTCTTCGAGTTCCGGAAGGGCGCCAAACCCATCGTCGCCACCCCCGAGTGGTCCATGCAGGTCCAGATGGACCTCGGCGCCGACATCATCATGGCCTTCGACGAATGTGCCCCCTGGCCCTGCCCCGAGGACTACGCCCGACAGGCCATGGAACGCACCCTGCGCTGGCTCGACCGCTGCATCGCCGCACACCACCGCGAGGACCAGAACCTCTTCCCCATCGTCCAGGGCTCCACCTTCGACCCCCTCCGCCGTGAATCCGCCCTCCGTACCATCGAGCGCGACCAGCCCGGATACGCCATCGGAGGCGTGTCCGTCGGCGAAGGCCACAGCCTCATGATGCAGGCCGTCGACGGCGCCGAACCCTTCCTCCCCACGGACCGCCCCCGCTACCTCATGGGCGTCGGGCTCCCCGAGGACATCGTAGGAGCCGTCGGACGTGGCATGGACATGTTCGACTGCGTCATCCCCACCCGCTACGGACGGTCCGGGACCTGCTTCACCCGCCACGGACGACTCCGCATCACCGACCGAAGGTACCGCAACGACCACTACCCCATCGACCCCTCCTGCCAGTGCTACGCCTGCAGGAACTTCTCCCGCGCCTACCTCCAGCACTGCATCCGCTCCGACGAAATCCTCGGCACCATGATGTGCACCCTCCACAACGTGCACTTCTACCACGACCTCATGCGCGACATCCGCTCCGCCATCGCCGAGGATCGCTACGCAGCGTTCTGCCGCACCTTCGAATCCGACTACATCGAGAACGACCGCCAGCGGCGCCGCGAGGACTACGACGGCGGCCTCTTCCACTCCTTCGACGTCGGCGTCGCCGCGGAGTGGGTCCGGCAGGGCCGTGGACCCGCCGACGGCACAGGCGCCGCCGACAACCGCTGGTCCGGCACCTTCAACGAGGACCGCACGAGCCAGAGCAGGTCAAGAACCCCCGCAGACGCCGCGGAGTCACCCGGGGCACACGCCGACACCCCCCGGACGCGAGACCGGAACACCCGCGCCGCCGGAGCCGGATCACGCCAGGGACGACGGAAGCGCCAGCGCGGAAAACGATGACGAAACCGCTGCGTCCCCCCCGGTGCCACACCACCGGGGGGGAGTGCATGTAGGACAACGTCGCACGCGGCGGCACAGGCGCACACAAAGACACACGACGACCGACACGCGACAGGTGAAACGATATGTTGCGCGGGCGCAACGATGTGTACATGCGCACACATCAGCGCCAGGAACGCGGGACGAACGTCCGGGTGCCCACTGATCCGACCCCGGACCTGCGCCGCGGGAGGAAGCCCTCGCGCGGGTGGATCGCACGCCGATCCGCCCGCGCCGCGGGACTCTCCGCGCTGCCGCCACCCGCACAGTGCAGGCAAAAAGGTTGCATGGCGACCCGAGGTGGGTCGCCATGCAGTGTTCGAACGGGTCGCGGAAGGAACTATGGGAGTTGTTGTGGAAGGACCACGTGAGGGGATGTTCGGAAGAAGTTCTGGAGGGATTGGCGACCGGTTCGAACCTGGCCCGTGGGAGCCAACTGTAGATGAAAGGTGGACACGAAGCTGACGTTTGCAAGCGTGGGGGATTGGTGGAGTCTCCGCCGAGGCACGTCACAGTGTCATTCACTGAGGTGAGTGTCTACTCTCCATGATTCGCTGCGTCAAGTCCTTTGCGTCTTCTCGTGACATCGACGTGAACTGATTCGGAGGTTCATGTCGGACCTCGGACCTCGAACCCCATCACCCGAGCGCGCTCGTGCACCGGGAACAACCCGGCCGCGCCTCCGTCCATTCCCGGCTGCTCGCGCCTTGCACGGAGTCCCCGCATGCTGCAGGGAGAGGGCGCGGCCGCGCGGCCGCGCCCTCTCCCTGCACCCGCGCGTGGATACCGCGAATGACCGACCTGCTGGACGTGTTCGACCTCCGCCACGGAGCCGCCCGGGTCGCGGTCGTCGGCGTGGCCAAGAACGCCGGCAAGACCACCACGCTCTGCGCGCTGCTCGACGCCCTCGACCGAGCCGGAAGCCCGCCTCCCGGGCTCCTCTCGGTCGGCGTCGACGGCGAGCGTCACGACGCGTTCTCCGGAGCGGCAAAGCCGGCCATCCAGGTGCATGCCGGAACGATCTGCGCCACCGCCGAGCAGGCCGTCGGGCGCTCCACCGCAAGGCTCGACCTCCTCGAGGACACCGGCATCACCACCCCCATGGGACGACTCTTCCTCGCCCGGGTTCACCTCCCGGGCGAGCTCCTGCTCGCCGGCGTCCGACACCGGGCCGACCTCCATCACCTCACGGCGAGAATGCACGCCCTCGGCGCCTCGCGCATCCTGATCGACGGCGCCTTCGATCGGCTCATCGCGGCAGAACCCACCCTCACCGATGGCGTGCTCCTCGCCACCGGCGCCGTCGCCGGGAGCACACCGCAGGAGGTCGCCCGGTGCACCCGCGACCTCGTCGACCGCATGCGGCTCCCCGCAGCCACGCCCGCACTCGTCGCGCGCCTGCCCCGCGACCCCGAACACCGCATCCTCGTCCTCCACGACGAGGGCACCACCCCACTCGAGGCGGAAACCCTCCTGCGACCCCTCCCCCAGCTCGCCCACCTCCTGCGCCAGCACCGACCCGATGCCATCATCGTGCCCGGTGCCCTCACCCCCCGCGGCGCCGATCACCTCCTCGCGGCCGGGCTCCGCCACACCCCGCTCGTCCTCCCCGACGCCACCCACGCCCTCCTGCGACCCGGAGACCTGCGACGACTCTCCCGCCGCGGGATCGAGCTCACCGTACAGCGCACCATCCGCGTCCTCGGCCTGTCCCTCAACCCCGTCGCACCCGGCGGGGTCCACCTCGAGTCAACCCCACTCGCCCACGCCCTGCAGGAGGCCCTCCCGGACCTCCCGATCCTCGACGTACGCACCGGGCTGCACCTCCCCCCTACCGCCTGAACCCTCCCGTGCTCGACGAACACACCGCCCGACAGGTCGACCTCGCCTCCCTGCGACGAGCTCCACTGCCCCGCTCCCCCGCAGGACAGAGGCTGCGCGACACCGCAGCCCCATTCGCACCCGATCGGCACACGCAGGCCCACCAGCGGGTGGAGCACCTCCGCGCCCTCGAGAACGCTCTCCTGGACGACCCCGCACTCGAGCCTGCGCTCGAACCAGTCCTCCAGCAGCTCGGCGATCCCAGGCCCGCCCTCGACGCACTCCTGGATCCCGGCCCCCCGTCCGAGGCGACCCTCTTCGCCATCAACGCCCTCCTCCGCGCCCAGCTCGAGGTCCGCCACGCGCTCCGGAACTGCCCCACCCTCCTGCGCCTCGCCCCCGAGCACGACGGCCGCGCGTGGCTCGATCTCCTCCATGCGGGCGCAACCCACTCCTGGCGATTCCGCCTGCGCGACGAACACCACCCCGACCTCGCCCACGCCCGCAATCAGCTCCGAAACGCCTCCCGAGCCCGCGTGGATGCCCTCACCGCCCTGCGCGACGACATCGAGACGGACTACGCCGCCCGGGTCTCCGCCCAGCGGCAGATCGCCCTCCCCGACGGAGACCCCCGCGTCGACCAGGCCCTCGATGACCCGAGACTGGAACGGCTCCACGCCTCCCGCTGGGAGCATCTCTTCTCCCTCGTCCCCCCGCCCGAAACCCGCGACCTCGAGCGCGAGGAAGATGTGGCACGCACTCGCCTGGCCGCCGTCGAGGCCCGCGTGCGGCTGCTCCTCGCCGACCCCCTCCGCAGGCACCACGGTGACCTCGAGAAGGCCCTGGCCTTCACCGCCGGACTCGACCTCGACCTCGCCCTCGTGCAACTCCGCCGACGATGGGACGGCTGCTGGCCCTCCTTCGGCGACCAACTCCGGATCCGCGACGGACGCCTCCCCGCCGTGGAGCAGCGCCTCTCCACCCAGGGCATCCGGATCCAGCCCGTGTCCCTCACCCTCCCGCCCGGCACCACGCTCCTCGTCGGCCCCAACATGGGCGGGAAAACCCAGACCCTCACCCTCGCCGCCACCCTCCAGTGGCTCGGACAGATGGCCTGGCCCACCCCCGCCGCCCAGGTCGAGCTCCGACCCGTCGACCGCATCGCCTGGGTCGGCGGAACCACCGGCTCCCTCCGCTCCGGACTCTCCCGCTTCGGTGCCGAAATGGACGCCCTCGCCCAGGCCCTCCGCCAGCCGGGTACAGCACTCCTGCTCCTCGACGAGCCCGGCAGCGCCACGAACCCCGCCGAAGGCGCCGCCCTCGCCCGCGCCATCGCCGACCACCTCCACCACTCACCACACACCACCCTCCTCGCCACCCACTTCCCCCGCTTGCGGTCCGACCAACCCCTCCCCACCCTGCGCGTCGCCGGACTCGACGCCCTCGAGGCCGACGACCTCCGCGCACTCGTCGCCCGACACGGCCGCGAGGAAGCGCTCCAGCGGATCATGGACTTCACCCTCCTCCCCGAGCGCGGGGACGGCGCCGGACACGACGCCCTCCGCATCGCCGCCGCCTTCGACCTCCCCGACGACCTCCTGCGCCGCGCAGCCGAGCTGCTCGACGACGAGAACCCCCGATGAATCCCACGAGCTCCACCGTGCACAGCCGCCTCGACCTCGACCCCGATACCATCGCCGCCTGCCGCGCGGCCGCCTCCGACATCGCCGACGACGTGGACCGGTTCGTCCGCGAACGCACCACCGTCGCCGTCGAGCGCACCATCACCCGGTTCCTCGGCGTCGACGACGCCGACGAGGACGGCACCCCCCTGCCCAACCGGCTCGTCGATACCCTCGTCGACGCCGGCCGCCTCGGCGACGGCATCACCACGCCGCTCGTCAACGCCATGCGATCCCTCGACCGCTCCGCTGCCGACGTCGCCCGCGCCGTCACCGCCGGCGAAGTCGACCTCTTCACCCTCCCCGAGCTCCCCGCCCACGACATCCGAGACACCGCCGAGCGCCTCACCAACGACGCCATCGCCACCATCCGCCAGACCCGCAACACCCGCGCCGAACGCATCGCGCGCAGCACCACGCACCCCGATCCGCTCCTCTACGTCATCGTCGCCACCGGCAACATCTACGAGGACGCCGTCCAGGCCCGCACCGCCGCCATCCAGGGCGCCGACATCATCGCCGTCATCCGGTCCACCGGGCAGTCCCTCATCGACTACGTCCCCTACGGACCCACCACCGAAGGCTTCGGCGGCACCTACGCCACACAGGCCAACTTCCGCATCGTCCGCGAAGCCCTCGACGACGTCGGCGAGCAGCTCGGCCGATACATCATGCTCTGCAACTACTGCTCCGGCCTCTGCATGCCCGAGATCGCCGCCATGGGCGCCCTCGAACGGCTCGACATGATGCTCAACGACGCCCTCTACGGCGTGCTCTTCCGCGACATCAACATGCAGCGGACCCTCATCGACCAGTACTTCTCCCGCATGATCAACGGCCTCGCCGGAGTCATCCTCAACACCGGCGAGGACAACTACCTCACCACCGACGACGCCGTCGAGGCCACCCACACCGTCCTCACCAGCCAGTTCATCAACGAACAGCTCGCCTTCCGCTGTGGCGTCCCCCCGGAACAGCTCGGCCTCGGGCACGCCATGGAGATGGACCCCACCCTCGAGAACGGCTTCCTCCTCGAGCTCGCACAGGCCCAGCTCGTCCGCGAGGTCTTCCCCCACCACCGCCTCAAGTACATGCCCCCCACCCGGTACATGACCGGCAACATCCTCCGCGGACTCGCCCAGGACACCCTCTTCAACATCATCGGCGCCTGGACCCGACAGGGCGTCCAGCTCCTCGGCATGCACACCGAGGCCATGCATACCCCCCACATCGCCGACCGCCACATCGCCCTCGAGAACGCCCAGGTCGTCATGAACAACCTCCGCGACATCGGCGACGAGGTCGTCTTCCGACCCGGCGGCCTCATCCAGAAACGCGCCCAGGACACCCTCGCCAGAACCGCCGAGCTCCTCGAGGACATCCGCCGCGACGGACTCTTCGACGCCCTCGGAAGAGGGACCTTCGCCGGCGTTCGACGCCTCCCCAACGCAGGACGAGGACTGGCGGGCGTCGCATCGCGCTCCCCCGACTACTACAACCCGCTCGAGACCGCCCTCCGGCGCGCGCTCCACCTCGACGGATGACCCCACTCCCCCCACACCACACGCCCATGACCATCCACGGCCGAACCGGCGCCACCCCTCCCGATCTCACCAGCGTCCGCCCCTACGGCGACACCCTCGACGACGGGATCATGCAGCTCTCCTTCAGCCTCCCCGTCCCTTTCGGCGACGAGGCCCGGGAAGCCGCTCGGCGCCTGCTCCTCGCCATGGGACTCGAAGACCCGCAGATCTACCACGCCGCAGACCTCGGCGACGGCTACACCTTCGTCATCGTCTACGCACGCACCCGCGCCACCATCGACTTCACCTCCATCGAGGTCGCGAAGGTCGCTGCGCCACAGCGCTCCAAAAAGGAGATCGAGGCCCTCGTCGCCGAACGCGTCGGGCGCGACATCGTCGTCCTCGGGGCCTGCACCGGCACCGACGCCCACACCGTCGGCATCGACGCCATCATGAACATGAAGGGCTTCGACGGCGACAAGGGACTCGAGGCCTACCGCGGCGTCGCCGCATGGAACCTCGGCGCACAGGTCCCCAACGAGGAACTCGTCGCCCGGGCCATCGAACTCGACGCCGACGTCCTCCTCGTCTCCCAGATCGTCACCCAGAAGGATGTCCACAAGGTCAACCTCACCGAGCTCGTCGAGCTCCTCGAAGCCGAAGGGCTCCGCGAGCGACTCCTCATCGCCGCCGGAGGACCCCGCATCGGACACGAGCTCGCCCTCGAGCTCGGCTTCGACGCCGGTTTCGGACCCGGGACCCGCGCCGTTCAGGTCGCCTCCTGGATGGTCGACGAGCTCATCGCACGCGGGCTCGTGGAACGCACGCCCCACGGGCGACGCTCGTCCTGAGGCCCGGCCACGCGCTCACGCGTCCGACGGCCGCCCCTGGCACGCCCCGCAGAAGAGCTGCCCGGTGCGACGGTGCATCCGGCCCAGCGTCCCCGCACGCATCTCCGTTCCGCAGCCGTCACAGACGCAGTCCATGGCCAGCTCCTCCTCGGCATACCCCTCGTGGAGGACCTCCCGGCCGTCGACGATCATGCCCCGTGCACGATCCTTGACGATCTCCCGGCGAAACAGCTCGTGAAGCGCATTCCAGCGGCCGATGAATGCCTCGGGAAGACCCGCACGACGCACGCACTCCTCGAACAACGCCTCCCGATAGTCGAACAGCTCGTCCGAGATCACCATCCAGTGGTGCGCATTGAACGGCTTGAGCCCGAAGTAATCCCGGCTCCCGCTGAACAGATCCCGCAGGAACGCGTACTGCTTGTCCACCGCACGCTGCTTCGTCACATTGTGGAAGAACGGTGCCAGGCGCTCGTCCTCGTAGACCCGACCGTAGAAGTCCTCGAGCACCTCCCGCAGCAGCCGGCCGTCACCCAGGGCCTCCCACAGCTCCGGGTCCGGCCGGATCCCAGCCAGCTTCGGGTCGTCCTGCGGCTTCTCCGGATGGGCGCTCGCATACGGCTCGGCGATGATGTGCGCCCGCGGCACGCCGGCCTCCACCGCCGCGATGCGAACCGCCTCCACCACGTCACTCTCGCCCTGGGTGACGACCGTCCAGCCGGTGAGCGGCGCAAGCGTCGCCGCCTCGGCCATCGCGGCCCGCGCCGTGCGCAGGAACACGTCCTGCGTCTCCTCCTCCGACCGCACGCGCGTCGTCCACTTCACCTGTTCGGGAGCCGCGGCCACCAGTGACGCCAGCGAGTCGCGCACCGCGCAGGCCACCCTGTCGGGATGGACCGTGCTGACCAGCACCAGCCCGGCGTGCCCACCGCGCAGCGCCGCCCTCCCGATCCCGGCCAGCGCCGGCACCCCGATCCCCTCCCCCACAAGCAACAGCGGCCGCTCCGCCTCCGCCGGAGACCACGTCGCCGAGCCCAGCGGACCCTCCAGCATGAACGACTCCCCCACGGCAAGGCCACGGGTCAGCCAGCCGCTCACGAGCCCACCCTCGATCAACCGCACGTGCAGCTCCAGAAACCAGTCCTCCTCGCCCACGCTCGTGATCGCATACGGACGGACCGCACCACCGGGATGATGCACACGCACGTGCTGCCCGGGCACCCAGTGCATCGCCGTCTCGAGCTCCAGGCGAAGCCTCACCACCCCCGGACAGAGCAGGTGACGCTCCGCCAGGACGGCCCGCACGGGACGCCTCGACAGATCCGCCGGGGCCAGCACGAGATCTCCGGCAGGTCTCGACACACAGGGCTTGAAGTGGCCACTCTCCACCAGCGCCGGGTGCAGGCCCCGGGTCGACCGGCTCCCGGGGTCCCCCTCCACCGCGCGCAGCAGACACGTCTGGCACGACCCCTTCCTGCAGGAGAAGGGGACATCGACGCCCCCCCGCAGCAATGCGTCGAGGACACTCTCGTCCGCTCGACGCTGAACAACCGAACCGCCAAGATGGACACGGAACATGAACGTACTCCGGAGGCTGGACCATGGCCGCGCGGGCACCGCATGCAGGAGACCAGTGTTCAACGCGGCCCACCCGGGATCAACCGCAACTCCACCCCGAGCACGAAACGCGACGGCGGCGCAAGGTTTGCGCGCTCGGCTTCCTCGCGCCGGTGGGCTCATCGATCGCGGCGCACCTCGAGCTGACCACCATCCGTGGTCCGCACCTCGACCCCCTCCGTGCTCTCCAGCAGGCTCCGGAACCACCCGGTCGGCCGCTTGCGCGGAAGCTCGTACCCCGGACCGTCCTCCAGCAGCCGCTTGCCCTCGTTCAGCACCGACGACGCCTTGAGCCACGAACCATCGACCGGGAGCGTCTCGCGGCAGAGCTCGGCGAAGATGTCGAGCACCGCCTGGTCGTCCGGACGCCCGGCCCGATCCTCCTCCTCCCCGTTGTCCTCGCTGTCCTCCGGCTCCCCGAGCAGGAAGTAGCGCCCCTTCCCGTCCATGGGATCGAGCTCGGGAAGGTCGGCGATCAGCAGCTTGGCGAGCGACTCCGCATCCGGCAGCGCATCCCGCGTGGCCGGATACCGCTCGTGCAACTCCTCGATGAGCCAGTCCACCCGGACCAGCGGCTGGCTCGTCTCGCGGTCCGTCAGGCGCGTGGTCCCTGCCGTGTCGAGGACGATCCGCTTGAGCTTGTTGCGCGAAAGCGTGCTGCGCCCCCCACGACGACCGGGTTCCCCGATGCGGCGACCGCCCCCCCCGAAGGTCACGACCTCGTCGGCGACCTGCCGAAGCTCCCCGGAGAGCGCGGATGCGTTCGCCATGACCACCGTGTACTTGCCACGCCGCTTCCAGTTCGCGATCAGCGGAATGAAGTCCGCATCCCCCGACCCCATGATCAGCGTCGTGATGTTCGGGTACTCGTGCAGAATGCTCATGGCATCGCACGCCAGGGCCACGTCGACCATGCTCTTGAAACCGTCGCTCGTCCGCTTGCCCAGCACATGGTGCGGCTCGAAACCCGCCGCGCGGGCCGAGGCCCCACCATCGGAGAGGATCTGGAAGTCCATGTACAGGCGAGCCACCGCCAGACGCCCGAACTGGCGGCCCTTGTCGAGGATCGCGGGCCATGACTGGCCGCGGACGTTGTCGCCGTCCACGAAGAGGGCGACCTGTGCGTTCCGGTTGTCCATGCTGCTCATGCGGGGGAAGAATGGATGACGCCTCGCGGGCGGGCCTCAGCGCGCGCCGCCGCCCGGGCGAAGGAAATGATCGCGATACCAGCGGAGCTCCTCGATCGACTCGCGGATGTCCTCCAGCGCCCGATGACGCCCCGCCTTGGCCGGCGCCGCCTCGACCACCCGAGGCGCCCAGCGCCGCGCCAGCTCCTTGAGGGTCGACACGTCCACGATACGATAGTGCAGCCACCCCTCCACCGCCGGCATCCAGCGCGACAGGAAGCGACGGTCCTGGTGCACGGAATTCCCCGCGAGCGGACAACCCCGCTCCGGAACATGCGCCTGCAGGAACGCGAGCGTGCGCGACTCCGCCTCCGCCAGGGTCACCGACGAGGCCCGAACGCGATCGATGAGCCCACTCGCACCGTGATGCTCCCGGTTCCAGGCGTCCATGCCCGCGAGGACCTCCTCGGGCTGATGCACCACCAGCTCCGGGCCCTCCGCCACAACCTGCAGCTCCGCATCGGTCACGAGGGTGGCGATCTCCAGTATCCGGTCACGCTCCGGATCCAGACCGCTCATCTCCATGTCGATCCAGACAAGGTGGGAAGAAGATGCCATGCTCACCGCGGATGCCCGGACGAAAACGCCGGAGGGTCGGAAGTACCGGAGGTGGGACTCGAACCCACAAGCCCTTGCGGACAGCGGATTTTGAATCCGCCGCGTCTGCCATTCCGCCACTCCGGCCACTGGCATCGGCGCTCATACGCCAACCACCGGAGCCGCGCAAGGGAAGGCAGGACCACGATCGCGCCACCCGAGCACCCCGCGCCCGCGACGCGAAGCCGGAGGACCCGTCACCCGGAACCGGCCCCCGGAGCACGCTCGCCCGAGACCCGCACCCCGAGATGCCGCTCCAGCCGAGCAACCACGTCCTGCGGCGCGATCGCCGGGCGGGGAAGGGTCATGCCCGCTCCCGGACGGATCGGGCAGTGCACGAACACCGGGCCGCCGCCGCCGGAGTCCATGGCCGTGGCCACGTCCGGGCTCCCCTGCACGCGGAGGACCGAACGGTACCGGCACGCCGCGGCGATCGCGGCCAGATCCACGAAACCCGTCGCCGTGGCCTGACCCCCCGTCGAGTCGTGAACACCGTTGTCCAGCAGGAAGTGCCACAGGTTGGAAGGCTGCAGCCACCCCACACTCGACAGGGCACCCAGCCGCATGAGCAGTGCGCCATCCCCGTCGAGCACGATGACCCGACGCTCCGGGCGCGCGAGGGCCAGACCCAACCCGAAGGACACGGCACAGCCCATCGATCCCACCATGTAGAGCTGGTCGTCCGCATCGCCGAGCGCGTACAGGGTGCGCCCCGTGAAGCCCGTCGTGGCGATCAGCACGTCGCCGGGACGAGCGTGGGCGCGGACGGCGCGCAGGAGCGCGGGACGGTCGAGCTCCGCAGGTCCCGATGCCGGCTGGAGGACGGGCGGCGCGTGCTGCGGCACGGGCGGCGAGGCGGGCGGAGCACCCTTCCCGATCGCGCCCTTCGGGACCACCCACGCCACCGGGCGGCGGGTGCGGTCCATGGTCGCGCAGTCCTCGTCCAGCGCCCGCTCGAGCTCCGCCGGACCGCGGGGGAACGGGCGGTGCGGAATCCCCATCAGCGCCAGCAGCTCCGGGGTGATTCGGCCCATGAGATCATGCTGCGGCTCGTCATGCGGACCGGACGGCGCGCCGCGATGGGTCACGAGGAGCAGCACCGGGATCCGCATGGTGTCGTGCAGGGACGTCAGCGGATTGACCGCGTTGCCCAGACCGGAGTTCTGAAAGAGCGCGATCCCGCGCACCCCGCCCACATGCGCGCCCGCGGCGATGGCCGTCGCGTCCCCCTCGTTGGCCGCCGGAACGTAGCGCCACGCGCCGGACGCGGAGACCTCGTCGATCAACGGCTGAAGCCACGAACACGGAACCCCGGAGACCACCCCGAAGCCGCGGGCCGCCGCCGCGTCGCAGAAGGTGCGGGCTGCGAGCGTCATGGTGTCTCCGGGGGAGGGTTGCGCATGAGATCGGGAACCGGGAGCCCGGCGGGCGGGACACCCGACGCAGGGCTATCTTGCCGCGGGTCCCGCGTCAATCCGCCGATCTCCGCGACCGGCGGGAAGCGCCTCCCGCCGAGGGGTCACGGCTCGAACATGCCACTGCAGATGGAGGCACAATCGGCGTTGCTGAATGCGCAACGCTTGGGAAACGACGGCGTCGGCGAGAATTCGAAGCAGTCGCAACAGACCTGACTGCCGGTCGCGCACAGCTCGAATCCGCAGATGCAGCCGCCATTGAGGCAATCGAAGTTGGGCCCGCAGTCGTTGCCGCAGGTCCCGCAGTTCTGCGGATCCGTCTGGGTGTCGGTGCTGCCGACGCAGACGGTGTTGTTGCTGCCACTGCACTGGTAGGTGCCGCACGTGCCGCAGGACGTTCCCGGGGGATTGGGCAGGGGGTCCGACCCGCCGCAGCCGTTGTCGGCGCTGATGACCCGCAGCGCAGCCTCGTCGCTGTTGACCGCGGAGCCGCATGCTCCGGTGACCCGTGCGCGGTAGAAGGTGTTGTGCAGGCTGCCCGGCACATTCGTCAGGGTGAGCGTCGCGGTGGTGGCTCCGCTGAACACCCCCCCGTTGGTCACGTTGCTCCACGTGCTGCTGCCGTGGTTCCTGCGCTGCCACTGGTAGGAAAGACTCGCCCCGCTTGCCCCCACGGAGAAGCTGGCATTCTGGCCGGCTCCGATGAACTGCGCGGACGGGTGGCTGATGATGGCCGTCGGGCCGTTCACCGTCAGCGTGCGCGCGGTGCTCGTCACCGTCCCGCACGACCCCGTGACGCGTA